>DASUGZ010000111.1:0-29384 GCA_036273755.1 Pseudolabrys sp. | reverse complement strand
CGTCGAGCAGCTGGTTCTGGCCGGCGAGCTTGCGCCTGATGTGCCAACCCGAGACGGCGCCGGCGATGCAGACACCGAACAATGAGCCGGCGACCGTCGCGACGATAATGGTCGGCGAGGTCAGCGAGATCGCGCGAGCCGACAGAATTTCCATCGCCAGCAGCGTGGCGGCGAAACTGAACACACCGGCGAACGCGATCGTTCGCCAGTGCCGATACTTCGAGCGGTGACTGCGCGCTCTTCCCATCCAGCAGTTGTCCTATCGCGCCGCGCGGCCGAAACACTTCCGAATTTCAAGAACTTAGGGGAGCCGCCTTTGCGGCCGCGTTAATTTCAAGAGGCCACAATCATTAATTGGCGATTAGCCATACGAGGACGTGAAGGCGGTGGGTAAATTTCTAACGAACCCCACTCAGCGCGGCTTCAAAAACGCGAAATCGCAGCCCTGGTCGGCGCCGAGGATTTGGTCCGCGTAAAGCTTGGCGTAACCGCGTTGCGGTTCCTCACGCGCGGGCTTGGCCGCCCCGGCGCGTTTTTCCAGTTCCGCCGCGTCGACCAGGAGGTCGATGCTGCGGTTTTTCACCGACAGCCTGATGCGGTCGCCCGTCTTGACCAGGCCGAGCGGGCCGCCGGAAGCGGCGTCCGGCGTCACGTGCAGCACGATGGTGCCGAAAGCGGTGCCGCTCATGCGCGCGTCGGAGACGCGCACCATGTCCTTCACGCCTTTCTGCGCGAGCTTTTTCGGGATCGGCAGATAGCCGGCTTCCGGCATCGCCGACGGCGAGTGCGGGCCGGCGTTCTGCAACACCATGATGTCGTTGGCCTCGATGTCGAGAGCGGGGTCGTCGACACGCGCCGCAAGATCTTCGAGCGAGGTGAACACCACCGCCCGGCCCTCCATCTCGAACAGTTTGGCGTCGGCGGCCGATCGCTTGAGGATCGCGCCTTGCGGCGCTAGGTTTCCGAACAGCGCGACCAGCCCGCCTAGCGGCTCGAGCGGCTTTGCACGCTCGGCGAGGATGTTGCGGTCGACGAAAGCCCCGGCGTCGCGCTCAAGCCGCTCGCCGAGCGTCTCGCCGGTCACCGTCATGGCGTCGAGATGCAGGAGCTCCTTGATCTCGCGCATCAGCGCGCCCATGCCGCCGGCGGCGAAGAAATCTTCCATGTAGCCGTTGCCGACCGGCTTCAAGTTCACCAGCACGGGCGTGGTATCGGACAATTCATTGAGCCGCTTGAGCGACACCGGCACGCCGGCGCGGCCGGCAATCGCCGTCATGTGGATGATGGCGTTGGTCGAGCCGCCGATGGCGAGCAGCACGCGCAGCGCGTTTTCGACCGATTTGACGTTGACGATCTTGTCCGGCGTGAGTTGCGAGCCGATCAACCTGACCGCCGCTTCACCGGTCGCTTCCGCCGCGCGCAGCCGGTCGGCGTGGACGGCGGGAATCGCCGCGGTGCCGGGCAGGCACATGCCGAGCGCCTCGGTGAGGCACGCCATCGTGGATGCGGTGCCCATCACCGCGCAGGTGCCGGCGGTGGTGGCGAGGTTGCCTTCGATTTCCTGGATCTCCGTATCGCTGACTTTGCCGGCGCGGTATTGCGCCCAGAAGCGGCGGCAGTCGGTGCAGGCGCCGAGCCGTTCGCCGCGATAGCGCCCGGTCATCATCGGGCCGCCGATCAGCGAGATCGCTGGCCGGCCGGCCGACACCGCGCCCATCAATTGCGCCGGCACCGTCTTGTCGCAGCCGCCCATCAAGACGACAGCGTCTATCGGCTGCGCCCGCACCATTTCCTCGGTGTCCATCGACATCAAATTGCGGAATTTCAAACTGGTGGGATTGAGGAACACCTCCCCAAGCGAGATCGTCGGGAATTCGATCGGCAGCGCCCCCGCGGCGAGCACGCCGCGTTTGACCGCCTCGAGCATTTCCGGGAAGTGGCGGTGGCAATTGTTGAAGCCGGAAGCGGTGTAGGCGATGCCGACCACCGGCTTTTCCAGCATGGCGGTGGAGTAGCCCATCGAGCGGGCAAAAGAGCGCCGTAGATAAAGGGAGAAGTCGCGGTCGCCGTAGTTGGTCAGACCGTTGGCGATACCGGTGGGTTTCTTGCTCATGCCGCACTCTTTTGCAGCCGCGTGAGGCTGGATGCAAGCCGCCGCGACAGCGGGTAGCTGGCGACCCGCGCCGCCGCCTCAGGAAAGCGCCGGATCAGCCATTCGATGGCCACCTCGTGCAGGAACGGCATTGCCACCAGCATGGTGAGGATCCAGCTCAGGTAGTGATAGCGGCCGACGCTCGCGGAATAGAAGAAAGCGACCGTATGCTGCGCCAGCGCCGCGGCGCCGATCAGCCGCAGCCAAGGGTCGAAGCGGCGGCCGCGCGCCACGACATAGATGAGAATGCCGACGCCGGCGGCATTGAGCGGGATGGTCCAGTAGGATTCGGCGGGCCCCGACAGCCAGTTCGCAAGCTGTGTCAGCACGCGGCCGGCGCCGCCGACGTCGCCGTGGAGCAACTCGCGCATGGCCGTGACGTAAGCCGATGGCGGCATCACCAGCAGATTGGAATCCTGTGCGTTGGCGCTGAACAATACGAAGACGCGGCCGTAGACCCAATTGTGCAGCGCCATCGAGAACACCGGCAGGAAGCCGATGCAGAGCGCTGCGAGCCGGGCCCATTGCCGGCGAGAGAGCGCGGCAAGGCCGGCGCCGGCCATCAGCACCGCGGCGGCGGGCGCCACAATCGGCTTCAGGAAGATGGCAAGAGCCAGCAAGAGTGCGCCGAAGAACTTCGCCAAAACACGGTCGCTCATCAGCGGAAGAAGTGCGCAGAGGAATACGATGTACGCCGCCGGATCGGCGAAGCCCTTGCTCGCCAATTTGGCGTATTGAACGAAGGTCGTGCCGAACAGCGCCCCGGCCGGCACCGCGACAAACAGAAGAACAAGCAGGAGCGCCCAGCGTTCGGTGAGAAATCGCCGAAACAACGCCAGCAAAACGAACGGAAAAACGAGAACAAGCGAAAGATAGCCCAGGTAGGTTTCGCCAAAGATAACGTGGTCGAGCGCGCGCATGTAGCGTAGGCCGGGGCCGCCATACCAGAACACGCTCTCACCGCCGCGCAAGGCGTCGTACCAATCGCCGTTCAGAGCATATTGGAGAATGTTCCGGCCGACGCTGTCGTAGAACAGGCCATCGTCGCCGCCGTCGAACGGCCGCACGCCGCCGAGGAAACTGGCGTCGTCGATCGCGATCACCATGACGGCAAGCGCGATCAAGACCGCCGGCAGAAGAAGTTGCCGAGCTTTGACGCGAACAAGCAGCAATAGAAGCGCGAACACGGCAATTCCAATGAGAACATCGGCGGCGATATTTCCAACCCACACCGTCCACGGCGGCTTCACATCCATCGCCAGGGTCTCGGGTGCAACCGCAATGCCGAACACGCGTCGTCCCGCATCTTGCGATTCGATCGTGCGGCAACCACCGTCCGGCCAGCGCGTGAAATGCTGGTCCGCGCCTTCCCACATGATCTCGCCGCGCCAGCACACTTGTCCGCCGGCATAGGCCGCAGGCAGACGCGCCATCTCGAACCACGGCATGGCGAGATGCCAGCGCTTGATGCCCATAAAGAAGCGGCGGTCGCGGTCGGCGCGATGCACGTCGGGCGCGGCGCCGCCCCAGTTGTATTTGAGCTGGTTGATGAAGCCGAGCCGCAGCCAGACCGGATCGGTGAAGTCGAGCGTCGTTACCGCGCGCGACGCTTCGCTCTTGTGCCAAATGCCGTCGCTTGAAAAGGCGTAGATCCTTTCGGGTCGCCCTTGGTCCTGCCAGCAACCGCTCGTGCCCGGTTTGCAGCGCACCGCCAGCGGATAGAGCGCGTCGAACTCCTGCGCCATCTGCTTGAAGACATCGGCCGGCAGGCCTCGTTGCAGCACCGCTGCGTCGGGCAGGAATACGTTATGCCCTTCCTCAAGACGCGGCGGCGACAACAGCGATTGTCCAGCAATGGCGACCGCGACAATTGCGGCCGCGCCCAGCCAGGCGCCGGCGCGCGCCCTGACCTCGCCACAAAAGATGACGACCGCAGCTGCCAGCAGCAGCGCGTAACCGCCCAGTGTGTTGACCGGCAAACCAATCGCGGCGAGCGCCAGCAACAGCGCCGCCGGCTTGCGCCACCCGCCCGTCGCGGCCGCCACAGTTCCAGTCATTGCGGCCATCAAATCGCCCTCACGGCTCCCCGAAGCCCGAGCCGGCAAGACTATTCAACAGATTTCTGGCGGGCGGTATCTCGCGGTAGAATTTATTGATTTCGCTCAATGTCACACACTGGAATTCGACCAATCTAACCTCGACAAGGGCCCTGGAATTCTTCTAAAAAAGGGCGCTCTGGGCGAGGAAAGCAGAATAACCACATGGATTACAGCGCCTTTTTTGCCTCCGCTCTGGCCAAATTGCGAGACGAACGTCGGTACCGGGTTTTTGCCGATTTGGAACGAATCGCCGGCCGTTTCCCGCACGCCTATTGGCACGCGCCCGGCGGCAAGCGTGACGTCGTGATCTGGTGTTCCAACGATTACCTCGGCATGGCGCAGCACCCGAAGGTGGTCGGCGCAATGGCGGAGACCGCGGGCCGCATGGGCACCGGCGCCGGGGGCACACGCAACATCGCCGGCACCAACCATCCGCTGGTCGAATTGGAGCGTGAACTCGCCGACCTGCACGGCAAACCGGCGGCGCTGGTGTTCACGTCGGGCTATGTCTCGAATCAGACCGGCATTCCGACCATTGCCAAGCTGTTGCCCAATTGCCTGATCTTGTCGGACGCACTCAACCACAATTCGATGATCGAAGGCGTGCGCCAGTCCGGCTGCGAGAAGCAGGTCTGGCGGCATAACGATCTCGGCCACCTGGAAGCGCTGCTTAAAGCCGCAGATCCGGCACGGCCGAAAATGATCGTCTTCGAGAGCCTCTACTCGATGGACGGCGACGTCGCGCCGATCCACGCCATCTGCGATCTCGCCGAGCGCTACGGCGCTATGACCTATGTCGACGAAGTGCACGCGGTCGGCATGTACGGCGCACACGGCGGCGGCATCGGTGACCGCGACAATGCCATGCCCCGTCTCGACGTCATCGAGGGCACGCTGGCAAAAGCATTCGGCTGCCTCGGCGGCTACATCGCGGCAAGCGAAGAGATTGTCGACGCGGTGCGCTCTTATGCGCCCGGGTTCATCTTCACCACCGCACTGCCGCCGGCGATCTGCGCCGCAGCGACCGCAGCGATCCGGCATCTCAAGACGTCGCATTGGGAGCGTGAGCGGCACCAGGACCGCGCGGCACGCGTCAAGGCCGTGCTCAACGCCGCCGGCCTGCCGGTGATGCCGTCGGCGACGCATATCGTACCGTTGTTTGTCGGCGATGCGGAGAAATGCAAATTGGCGAGCGACCTCCTGCTCAATGAGCACGGCATCTACATCCAGCCGATCAACTATCCGACCGTGCCGCGCGGCGAGGAGCGACTGCGCATCACACCCTCGCCCTACCACGACGATGTGCTGATCGACGCGCTCGCCGAAGCGCTGGTCGACGTGTGGGAAAAGCTGCAATTGCCGAAGCGCCGGCCGGCGCTGGCGGCGGAATAGTAGACGCCATCATTCCTCGAACGGCGGCTTGAGCGCCTCGCTCATGCTGAGCTTGCGTCCGGCGCGGCGCGCCATCAGCGGCATCGCCAGCGACACGAAGAAGATACGCGTCAAATGATGCGCGCCGACATAGACCGGGTCGAGGTTGAGCGCGAGCGCCAGCAGCATCATGGCATCGACTGCGCCCGGCGCGTAGGCGATCATCACCTCGGCGACCGGCAACGCCAGGACGCCGACCAAGATGGCGGCGAACGCCGCGGTGACGGCAACGGCGACGGCGAACGAGCCGAATGCGGCGCCAATGAAATGCGCCAACAGGCGCAGCGACGTGCCGGCAAAGCGCGAGCCGGTGACCGCGCCGAACGCCACCATCACCGTGTTCGTCACCCACCACGGCATCAGCACGTGAACGTATCCGCTGCCGTGCAGCGCGGCCGACGCCAGCATCGAGCCGAACAACAGGCCGCCGGGAAAGCGGATGCGGTGGGCGGCGAGCGCGGCGGCGGTCGAGACAGCGACGAGGGTCGCGAGTTCGCCGAGCTGCGCCGGGTCGAACACGCCGCCGATGCTGCGCGCGCCGTGATGCACCAACCCGAACAGCGACAAGCCGGCCGGCAGACCGACGGCGATGATCGCCACGCGCGTTGTCTGCACGATGGCGATGGCGCGAATGTCGGCGTCGAGTTCGAGTGCAAGCCCCATCACCTGCGACAGCCCGCCGGGCGCGGCCGCGAGGTAGGCCGTCATCTTGTCCCAGCCATGAACCGCGACGAGGTAGGAGGCGCCGCTGATGCTGATGCAGATCATGGCGGCGAGCAGTACCGCGATGCTCAGCGGATAGGTTGCCATGCCGTTGAGCGTCGCCGGCGTCACCACGGCGCCGAGCGAGATACCGATCAGCACCAGCAGAATGCGCATCGGCAACAGCGGGATCAGCATCGGCCGGCCGGCCAATGATGCGACCGCGACCGCCAGGATCGAGCCGGACAGGAAGCCGGCCGGCATGCCCAGCAATCCAAACGTAAGCCCACCGATGGCGGCAAAGACCAGCGTCTCCGCGAAATCGCGGCTGATCTTGGCGAGGCTTTCGGTGGCTTGCGGCGGGGACAAAGGCGGTCGGCTTTCGCAGGAGTTGCGATCAATGCCGCGCGGTCTCTGTTGCGTCAAATCGCGGCAGGCATGCGAAAGCCGCCGTTCCAGCATTAAACCAATTGCCGGCCGAAGCCTGTTCGCCGCCCTCCGGAACGGCTAAAATCACAAGGAAAACCGGGCTTAGCCCTTCACCGGAGCGTGCATGCTGCAAGGCTGGGTCGTGATCGCGGTAGCGCTGGCCTATATCGGCCTGCTCTTCCTCGTGGCGAGCTATGGCGACCGCACCCGTGGCCTCGGCCGCGGCGGCCGCACGCGGCTTTTGATCTATCCGCTGTCGCTGGCAATCTATTGCACGTCGTGGACCTTCTTCGGCTCGGTCGGCTCGGCCTCGCGCACCGGCTACGAATTTCTCACCATCTATATCGGCCCGGTGCTGATGATCGGCCTGTTCTGGCCGCTCTTGGTGCGCATGGTGCGGCTCGCCAAGGCGCAGAACACCACCTCGATCGCCGACTTCATCGCCGCGCGTTACGGCAAGAGCCAGGCTGTGGCGGCGACCGTCTCGCTGATCGCTATCGTCGGCACCATTCCCTACATCGCGCTCCAGCTCAAGGCGGTGTCGGCCTCGCTCGAAACCATCATCGCGCAGATGACTTTCGCGACCGACGCCGCACGCCCGCTGCTCGGCGACATCGCATTGTTTGTCGCGCTGGCGATGGCCACCTTCGCCGTGCTGTTCGGCACCCGCCACATCGACGCCACCGAACACCAGCACGGATTGATGCTCGCGATCGCGGCGGAATCGATCGTCAAGCTGGTCGCCTTTCTCGCGGTCGGCGTCTTCATCACCTTCTTCATGTTCCATGGACCGGCCGCGCTGTTCGCCGCCGCGCAGGAGCACCTGCAAAGCGCTTCGATTTTCTCGCGCCAGCCGGCCTATGACACCCTCATCGCGACCACCTTGCTGTCGTTCATTGCCACCATCCTGCTGCCGCGGCAGTTCCACGTCGCGGTGGTTGAGAATCACAATGAAGGCGAGATCAAACGCGCGGCCTGGCTGTTCCCCGCCTACCTGGTGCTGATCAACCTGTTCGTTGTGCCGATCGCACTTGCCGGACTCTTGACCTTCCGCAACGGCGAAATCGACAGCGACATGTTCGTGCTGGCATTGCCGCTGCAAACCGGATCGAGCGTACTGGCGATCGTGGCCTTCGTCGGCGGCCTGTCGGCGGCGACCGCGATGGTGATCGTCGAATCGGTCGCGCTCTCGATCATGGTGTCGAATGACATCGTCATGCCGCTGGTGCTGCGGCGGCGCGGCTCGCTCCTCTCCGGCCGCGGCAATATCGGCTCGCTGCTGTTGACGGCGCGCCGGGTGGCCATCTTCGCCATCATTCTGCTCGCCTATCTCTACTACCGCACGGCGGGCGACGCGCAGCTCGCCTCGATCGGCCTGCTTGCCTTCGCCGCGCTCGCGCAACTGGCGCCGGCGTTCTTCGGCGGTCTGTTCTGGCGCCGCGCCACCGGCAGCGGAGCGCTCGCCGGCATGATCGCGGGTTTCGTGGTGTGGGCCTACACGCTGCTGCTGCCGAGCTTCGCGGACGTCGGCATCGTCAGCCAGTACATCCTCACCGACGGACCGTGGCACCTTCTGGCGCTGCGCCCGCAGCATCTGTTTGGGCTCGATATGGCGCCGCTGGTTCATGGCGTCATGTGGAGCCTCTCCGTCAATCTCGTCTGCTATGTCGGTTTCTCGTTGCGCCGCGCGCCATCGGCCATCGAGCAACTCCAGGCCAACGTCTTCGTGCCTGCGGACCTGGCGCCGATCGCACCGACCTTCCGGCTCTGGGGTTCTGCGGTGACGGTGGAGGAACTCACGACGACGGTCGCGCGCTATCTCGGCGAGGAGCGCACCCGCACGGCGTTGGAAACTTTCGCCGGCACGCACCGCATCGGCCTCGAAGCCAAGGACGAGGCCGACTTCCGCCTGGTGCGCCACGCCGAGCATATTCTCGCCTCTGCCATCGGCGCCGCCTCCTCCCGGTTGGTGCTGTCGCTGCTATTGCGCAAGCGCGCGGTGTCGAAGAAGGCGGCCTTGAAGTTGCTCGACGACGCCAACGCCGCGATCCAATACAACCGCGAAATCCTGCAGACCGCGCTTGATCACGTGCGCCAGGGCATCGCGGTGTTCGACAAGGATCTGCAGCTGATCTGCTGGAACCGGCAGTTCGGCGAAATCCTCGACCTGCCACCGAGCCTGATCCGCGTCGGCAGCGGGCTTGCCGATATCCTGCATTTCAACGGCCGGCGCAGCGACGTCGCGCCCGAACGGATCGACGAATTCGTGCGTGCGCAGATCGAGCGCTACGTGTCTGGCCGCGAGCCGTTCCTCGAACGCTTCGCCAAGCCGGGGCAATCGATCGAAGTGCGCGCCAACCGCATGCCAGACGGCGGCATCGTCACCACCTTCACCGACATTACGCCTTCGGTGGAAGCCGCCGAGGCGCTGGAGCGCGCCAACGAGACGCTGGAACGGCGCGTGCACGAGCGAACCGAAGAGCTGACGCGCCTCAACGCCGCGCTGGAGCGCGCCAAGGGCGAGGCCGATGAGGCCAATATTTCCAAGACCAAGTTCCTCGCCGCCGCAAGCCACGACATTCTGCAGCCGCTCAACGCGGCGCGGCTCTACGTCACCAGCCTCATCGAGCGTCAGGGCGGCGGCGACGAGCGGCGGCTGGTCGGTAATATCGACGCCTCGCTCGAGGCGGTCGAGGAGATTTTCAGCGCGTTGCTCGACATGTCGCGGCTCGACACCGGCGCGATGCGGCCGGAGCTCACGAGCTTCCGCGTCGACGACCTGATGAAGCAGATCGAATTAGAATTCGCGCCGCTCGCCGCCGCCAAGGGGCTCGGCCTCACCTTTGTGCGCTCGTCGCTGGTGGTGCGCTCGGACCGGCGGCTGCTGCGCCGGCTGGTGCAGAACCTCGTCTCCAACGCGGTGAAATACACGCCGGCAGGCCGCGTGCTGGTCGGCTGTAGGCGGCGCGGCCGCGCGCTGCGCATCGACGTCTGCGACACCGGCGTCGGCATTCCCGAATCGCAGCAACGCGACATTTTTGTCGAGTTCCACCGGCTCGATCAGGGCGCGCGCATCGCGCGCGGCCTGGGCCTGGGTCTATCCATCGTCGAGCGCGTCGCGCGCGTACTTGGCTGCGCCGTCGAGGTGAATTCATCAGCCGGCCGCGGCTCGCGCTTTGCGGTCGTGGTGCCGCTGTCGAACGCGGCCGCGGTCGAATTGACCGCGCGCGACGACATCCGCGTCGATCCGAGCCAGCTCGTCGGCACGACCGCGCTGTGCATCGACAACGAGCCGGCCGTGCTCGACGGCATGGAAACGATGCTGCGCGGATGGGGCTGCGCGGTAATTAAGGCGGCCGATCTCGAAGGCGCATTCGCGGCGGCCGAAGAAAGCGCGCATGCGCCGGGCGGGCTCCTGATCGACTACCATCTCGACTACGGCAATGGCATCGATGCGATCATGGCCTTGCGGGCGCGTTACGGCGACCTGCCGGCCATCTTGATCACCGCCGACCGCTCGCCGGCGGTACGCGAGGCCGCGCGCGCGCAAGGCATTCAGCTATTGAACAAGCCGATCAAGCCGGCGGCGCTGCGCGCGCTTCTGGCGCAATGGCGCGTGATGCGGGTGGCGGCGGCGGAATAGCTAGCCTTCGGCTGGCGCGCCTTGCGACCATTGGCCGCTTTCGATCTTGGCGGCGGCGATCACGGCCTGGGTGCGGCTTTCGACACCGAGCTTCTGCAAGATGGCCGAGACGTGCGCCTTCACCGTGGCTTCCGAGACGCCAAGTTGATAGGCGATCTGCTTGTTGAGAAGGCCCTCCGACAGCATCATCAGCACGCGCACCTGCTGCGGCGTCAGCGTCGCCATGCGCGCCATCAACGCCGCCGTCTCGGCGTCGGAGCCGGCGGCAAGATCGACGTCGGGCGGCGTCCACACGCCGCCGCTCAGGATTCCCGAGATGGCGCCGCGCATCGCCTCGACGCCGAGCGTCTTGGGGATGAAGCCGGAGGCGCCGAATTCCATGCAGCGGCGGATCGCCGCCGGGTCGTCGTTGGCCGACACCACGATGACCGGCACGCCGGGATATTGCGCGCGCAAATACATCAGCCCGGAAAAGCCGCGCACGCCTGGCATGGTGAGATCGAGCAGCACGAGGTCGACGTCGTTGCTGCCGCGCTCGAGCAACTCGGCCATCTCGTTGAAAGTACCGGCCTCGGCGATGTCGACGCGCTCGAACAGGCCGGTGACCGCCTCGCGCAACGCGCCGCGAAACAGCGGGTGGTCGTCGGCGATCACCAATCGATAGTGCGGATTGTCATTCAATCGTAGAGCCTCGCGAAAGTCCGATACGTTTCCGAGCCGCCATATAATGCGCCCGCGCCCCGATCTGCATCAATAGGCCCGGGCGCGCTATTTCCGGCTGCCCATGAATTGCAGGACGATCTCGCGACTATGCGGGCGGCGCCGATGTTCGACGAGATAAATGCCCTGCCAGGTGCCGAGCGCAGCCTTGCCGCCGGCGACCGGTACTTGCAGCGAGACGCCAGCAAGCATCGACTTGACATGCGCCGGCATGTCGTCCGGACCCTCGGCGCCGTGCACCCAGGGCGCGTGCTGCGGTGCCAGGCGATCGAGCGCCGACATCAAATCGGCCTGCACGTCGGGATCGGCGTTTTCCTGGATGGTGAGCGAGGCCGAGGTGTGGCGTAGAAAAATTAGCAGCGTCCCCTCGCCGGCTGAAGCCTTGGCGAGGAAGGCCGCGGCGTCCGCGGTGATGTCGAAAAAGCCCGGACCGGGCGTGCCCAGCCGCAGCGTCGCGGTGGCGATCGTCTGCGGCGCGGCTTCGGTGATGGTGGACAGTTTGCCGGGCATGAGATGCAGTGCGCAAACAAAGCTAGCTCTTGCGCTTCATGTCCTTCTGTAGATTGACGATCATCTCGACCAGCCGGCGCCAGGCGTTCTCGAAGGCGAGGCGGGCGCGTTCGAGGTCCTCGCGCAATTTCGCACTGTCTTGATTTGCGCTGTCCTGGTTGGCCCGATCCGGGCCCTTGTCGGCCAGCGGCGGCGGTGGAGGAGCCGGCGCCAGGTCGGCGGGCGGACGCGGCGGCGGCTCGCGCAGCAGCGCGAGCTGCGCCTTCAGGTTGGCGATCTCGTCCTTGAGGCGCGAGATCTCCTTCTCCATGGCGGCGCGGTCCTCTGGGACCGCCTGGCACGACCAGCCGACTGTGTGCGCGCTGCAATAGGCGATCTGTCCCGTCTGATTGTCCAACCTGAGAAAACCATCGTCGACGCGGTTGAAGGAAAAGCGGCTCGCCTGCGGCGCCTTGTCGGCGCTGGCAGATGCTTTGACGGCCGGCGCTTCTTCCGCTTTCGGCGGAGCCGCCTGCACGGTGGGCGCCGGCTGTTCCTGCTGCGACAGCACCGGCATCGCGGCGCAGGTGAGCCACGCGGCGATGGCAAGCGTCGGTCTGCGCATGGCGGCTCACTCCCTTACGGCGGCGACAAGGATAACCGTACCACCGGCGCCCGGTTGCCTGAACGCGCCGCGCCGCCCCTCATATCGCAGCGCACGCAAGCCCGCGCAACGCGTCGGAAAATTATTCATTTCAAACATGATTTCAAATACTTATGGCACAATTCCGGTTTCTTGACTCGGGTATACCCGATCAGTATGGTCCGCGCGGCTTTTAGGGCGGCGGGGTAGGAGCGAAGTCTTTCACGTCGATGCGGGTCGAAGGCATGGCTGACGGCACGCGCGGCAAAGACGATCGCAAGGAACCGCCGGACGACGAGGCCGCTCTCTCCGCGAGGCTCAAGCGTCTCGGCGAACGGCTCGACAGTGCGAGCCGGCCATCCGAAAACGTGAATAGTCCTCGTCAGAACGTCGACATCTCGGCGTTCGCCCGCGGTTTCCGGCTGTCGACCGAGCTGGTGGCGGGTGTGCTTGTCGGCGCACTGATCGGCTGGCTCCTCGACCGCTGGCTGGGCATCTCGCCGTGGGGGTTGATTGTGTTTCTGCTGCTCGGCTTCGCCGCCGGCGTGTTGAATGTGATGCGCGCGGCCGGCGTGGTTCGCGAGCGAAGCCTGGACGATTGAGACGCGGCTATGGATCCCATCGAGCAATTCAAGATCGTCAACCTGTTTCCGGTCGGCACCTTGGGCCATACCGAAATTGCCTTCACCAATTCGGCCGCCTTCATGCTGGGCGCGGTCGTCTTGCTGACGCTGTTCCTGGTCGTCGGCTCGGCCGGCGGCAAGGCGGTGCCGACGCGCCTGCAATCGGCCGCCGAACTGACCTACGAATTCGTCGCCACCATGCTGCGCTCGACCGCGGGCTCGGAAGGCATGCGCTTCTTCCCCTTCGTGTTCACGATCTTTATGTTCGTGCTGACGCTGAATATGTTCGGCATCATCCCCTACGCCTTCACCGTCACCAGCCATATCATCGTCACCGCGGCGCTGGCGCTCACGGTGTTCTTCACGGTGCTGATCTATGGGCTGATCCGCCACGGCTTCCACTTCTTCAACCTGTTCGTGCCGAAGGGCGTGCCGATCTACATCCTGCCGATGATCGTCTTCATCGAGGTGCTTTCGTTCATCTCGCGGCCGATCTCGCACAGCGTACGTCTGTTCGCCAACATGCTGGCCGGCCACATCGCGCTGCAGGTATTCGCCGGCTTTATCATTCTGCTGGGCGGAGCGCTCGGCGCCATCGGTTGGGCCGGCGGCGTTTTTCCGTTCGCCATGATCGTGGCGCTGTTCGCGCTCGAGGCCCTCGTCGCCTTCCTGCAGGCCTACGTCTTCGCCATTCTCACCTGCATCTATCTCAACGATGCGATTCACCCGGGTCACTGAGGCCCGAAACGGACAACCGAGAGGAGTTGGTTATGGATCCAGTGGCAGCGAAATACATCGGCGCGGGCATCGCCGCGATCGGCATGGGCGGCGCCGGCGTCGGCGTCGGCATCATCTTCGGCAATTATCTTGCCGCCGCGATCCGCAATCCGTCGGCCGCCCAGGGCCAGTTCGGCAACCTGATCTTCGGCTTCGCCATCACCGAGGCGCTCGGCATCTTCTCGCTCCTGATCGCCTTGCTGCTTTTGTTCGCGCTGTAAGGCAACGCTAAATGGCCGCACCGGCCCATACCGCGACGACCGAGGCGACGCCGAAGGGCGAGCATGACGGCGGCTTTCCGCCGTTCAACCCGCAGACCTTCGCCTCGCAGCTGATCTGGCTGGTCGTCGCCTTTGTCCTGCTCTACGCGCTGATGGCGAAATGGGCGCTGCCAAAGGTCGCCGGTGTCATCGAGAAGCGGCAGAAGGGCATCGAAGGCGATCTCGCCGAGGCCGCGCGACTCAAACAGCAGTCCGACGAGGCCGTGGCGGCTTACGAGAAGGCGCTGGCCGACGCGCGTGGCCGGGCCCAGGCGATTGCCAACGAGACGCGCGAGCGTCAGGCCAAGGAAGCCGAGGCCGCGCGCAAGGCCGTCGAGGACGACCTCAACACGCGCCTCGCGCAGTCCGACAAAGCCATCGCCGCCAGCAAAACGGCGGCCATGAGCAATGTGCGCGGCATCGCCGAAGGCGCCGCCGCCGCCATCGTCGAGCGGCTGAGCGGCTCTGCGCCCAGCGAACAGACGGTCGCCGCGGCGATCGCCGACGTGCTCAAGCGCTAACGGACTGGACGCATCATGCTGCACGAAGCCGAATTTTGGGTCGCCATCGGGTTCTTCGTCTTCCTCGGCGTGATGGGTTACGTCGGCGTACACCGCAAGATCACGCAGTCGCTCGACGACCGCGCCGCGCGCATCAAGGCCGAACTCGACGAGGCGCGCAAACTGCGCGACGACGCCGCGCAGCTGCTCGCCGACTATCAGCGCAAGCGCGGCGAAGCCGAGCACGAAGCGCAAGACATCATCGCCGGCGCCAAGGCCGAGGCCGACAGGCTCGCCGTCGAAGCCAAGGCCAAAGTCGAGGAATTCGTCGCGCGGCGCACCAAGATGGCCGAGGTCAAGATCGCCCAGGCCGAGGCGCAGGCCGCCGCCGACGTGCGCGCAGCAGCGGCGGACGCCGCTGTCGCCGCCGCCGAACGCATCCTCACGCAGCAGGCCAAGGGCCCGCTCGCCGGCGAATTGATCGCCAAGGGCATCGAGGACGTCCGCAAGAAGCTGAACTAGGCGGGGCGCGTCCCGGAGCGGCCGCTAGCCCTGCGGCCTGGCCGCGGGTTTCTTGGCGGCCGGCTTGCGCTTGACCGGCGGTCTCTTCACCGGCCTGTCGCCAAGCGGATCAAAGCCGATATAGATGACGTAGCGCTCGATCAGCCCGAGCGGCTGCGGCAGCGGAAACATGATGTCAGGCTCGATATGCGTGAAGGTGACGCGATCGACCGCATTGCTCACCGTGACGACCTCCTTGCCGAATTTCGTCGCCACGGTCTTGGGGCTGACGCCTTCCTGCACCACAGCGATGCGCATCGGCACGTCGACGGTGCCCGCCCCGCCGGCGGGACCCGTGATGATGCGGCCTTCGATGCCGACCTTGATGGTCATCATGCCGGCGTTGATGTGGCATTCACGCGCGGTGCGGATGATGGAGCCCTGGTAACGCACGTCGAGCGCGTTGGGCGCGGTGTCGCCCGGCTTGCTGCCGATCGACAGGGTGGCGGCGCCGGTGCGCACCTGTACTTCGGGGCAATCGATATCCTCGGCGCTAATCGCGGCGGCGCTGCCGTCGGGCGCCGCATCGCGGGTCGCCTTCGACGACGAGGAAAACACGTCGAGCGGCGACGACTTGAGCAGATCGCTGGTACTGCCGCAGCCCGCGAGCGCAAGCGCCAAGGCCATCAGCGCGACGGTGCGCGCACTGCGTTGCACGCTCTGTTCGTTCCGTCTTCTCCGCATGACCCCCGGCTCATCTGTCGTGGACGCCCCCTGCCCGGCGGCGCCTTTATGTCAACCTTATAGCAAGCGAAGCGTGGCAACCCAAAGGCAGCAAAATTCTCGCTAGCCGTCGTCGTCCTTGAGCCGCGCGTAGAGCAGATGGTCCTGCCACGTGCCGTTGATGCAGAGATAGCTGCGGGCATAGCCCTCGCGCTGGAAGCCGGTCTTTTCCAGCAGGCGCACCGACGCGGCGTTGCCGGGGATGCATGCCGCCTCCAGCCGATGCAGCCGCAGCGTGCCGAAAGAGAACGGAATGAGACCGCGCATCGCCGCGGTCATGTATCCCTTGCGCGCGAAGGGTGCGCCGACCCAATAGCCAATGGAGCCGGCCTGGGCGACGCCGCGCCGGATATTGGCGAGCGTCAAGCCGCCGACCAGCGCATTATCGTCGTTGCGGAAGATCAGGAAGGCATAGGCGAGATCGTTGCGCAGATCCTCTGCGTAGCGCTTGAGGCGGCGGCGGAAGGCGCCGCGGGTCAGATCGTCGGACGGCCAGGTCGGCTCCCAGGGCACCAGAAAGCCACGGCTGGTCTCGCGCAAGGCCGCCCATTCGGCGAAGTCGCCGCTCTGCGGCACGCGCAACGTGACGCCCGGACCGGCAATGGCCGGCAGGATTTCGCTGCTGCTGACGGTGCGGAAAAACGCCATGGCAACTAGTTTTGTTTGCGTATCATCAAGCGGTCTGACGCATCAGACTTTCAGCGATCGCCGCCGTGCTTTCAAGACGGTTGCCGGGGCCGAGCGCGGCGATCGCTGGGCGGCCGCGGCGGATCAGGGCGGAGCCGGCGGCGCGCGCGCTCTCGACCGTCACCGCTTCGACGCGGGCGACGATCTCCTCCAGCGGGATCGGCCGGCCGTAGGCCAACATTTGTCGTGCAATTTGTCCGAGGCGGGCCTCGGAGCTTTCCAGCGCCATCAACAGGCCAGCCTTCATCTGCGCCTTGGCGCGCGCGACCTCGGCTTCGTTCAGTGTTGCGGTGGCGTGCACGATCTGGTCGATAGCAACGCGCATCAGTTCGGGGGCATCCTTTTCGTCGGTGCCGGCATAGAGCGCAAACAGGCCGGTGTCGGAATACGGCATGTGGAAGGCGTGGATGGCGTAGCAGAGGCCGCGATTTTCGCGCACCTCCTGGAACAGCCGCGACGACATGCCGCTGCCCAGCACACTGGTGAACACCTGCAGGCTGTAAAGTGCCTCGTCACGAACCGGTATGCCCTGCAACGCGACGGCAATGTGCACCTGCTCGAGGTCGCGCGTCTCGACCCGGGTGCCGCCGCCGAAACGCGCCGATTCCGGCGCCGGCGCAGCCGGACCGGTAAAGCTTGCAAAGCGCCGCTCCGCCTCGGCGACGATCGCCGCGTGCTCGACGGCGCCCGCGGCGGCGACCAGCATGTCCGGTCCGCGATAGTTGCGCGCGAGATAGGCGCGCAAACGCGCTGGGTCGAACGAGCGCACGGTTTCCGGCGTGCCGAGAATGGTGCGGCCGACCGGCTGCTTCGGGAAGGCGATTTCCTGCAGGCGGTCGAACACCACGCCGTCGGGGTCGTCCTCGCTGGCGCCGATCTCCTGCACAATGACATTCTGCTCGCGCCGTAGTTCGTCCGGATCGAAAGCGGGTTCGGTCAGAATATCGGCCATGACGTCGAGCGCGAGCGGCACGTCTGCCTTGAGCACGCGCGCGTAGTAAGCGGTCGATTCGGCGCTGGTCGCCGCGTTGAGCTCGCCGCCGACCGCCTCGATCTCCTCGGCGATCTGCCGCGCGCTGCGCCGCTTGGTGCCTTTGAAGGCCATGTGCTCGAGCAAATGCGAAATGCCGTGCTCGTCGGGCCGCTCGTTACGCCCGCCGGCGCCCACCCAGACCCCGAGCGAGGCCGACTCCAGATGCGGCATTCGGTCGGTGACGACCGACAGGCCGGAGGCAAGACGGGTCACTTCGACGCTCATGCCACGGCTCCTTGACGCGCCGCGCGCGAGGCCGATGCCACGAATTTTTCCACCGCACCCTGCTCCGCCGGCAGCACGGTGACGCGCTCGGGGCGCTTGGGCAGATCGCCGAGCCAGTCCGGCAGCGCCGGTGCGACGCCACACGCGACCTTGACCGCGTCGGGAAACTTGGCCGGGTGCGCGGTCGACAGCACCACCATGGGCACCGCCGGATCGTGGGTTTCTTTTTCCGCGACGGCGAGCGCCACCGCGGTGTGCGGATCGGCGCAATAGTCCGCCTCGCGCTTCCAGGCCCGGATGGTGGCCGCGCTCTCCTGCTCGTCGGCGCGGTCGGCGGAAAACAGCGCGCACATTTCCGCGAGCGCGTGCGACGAAACCGCAAAGCGCCGCGATTGCGTCAGGGAGCCCATCAGCCCGCGCACCGCGCCGGCGTCGCGGCCATAGGCGTCGAACAGCAGTCGTTCGAAATTCGACGACACCTGGATATCCATCGATGGCGACGTCGTCGCCACCACGTCGCGCAGCTCGTAGGCGCCGGTCGCGAAGGTACGGGCGAGAATATCGTTGACATTGGTCGCCACCACCAGGCGGTCGATCGGCAGACCCATGCGCCTGGCGACGTAGCCGGCATAGACGTCGCCGAAATTTCCGGTCGGCACCGTGAACGCCACCTTGCGGTGCGGCGCGCCAAGCGCGACCGCGGCGGTAAAGTAATAGACGGCCTGCGCCACGACGCGCGCCCAATTGATCGAATTGACGCCGGACAGCCGCACGCGGTCGCGGAAGGCATGATGATTGAACATCGCCTTCACCAGCGCCTGGCAATCGTCGAAGGTGCCTTCGATGGCAACGGCATGCACATTCGCGTCCGGCACGGTGGTCATCATGCGGCGCTGCACCTCGGAGATGCGGCCGTTCGGGAACAGCACGATGACGTCGGCCTGCGCGCAGCCGCGGAACGCTTCGACCGCAGCTCCGCCGGTGTCGCCCGAGGTCGCGACCACGATCGTCGTGCGCTCACCGCGTTGCTGCAAGACATGATCCATCAGCCGCGCCAGCAGCTGCATGGCCAAATCCTTGAAGGCGAGCGTCGGCCCGTGGAACAGCTCGAGCACGAACAGGCTCGGCGCCAGTTGCGTCAGCGGCGCGACCGCCGGATGGCGGAACGTGCCGTAAGCCTCGCGCGCCATGCGGGCGAGATCGGCTTCCGCAATCGACGCGCCAACGAAGGGCTTGATCACCTCGACGGCAACTTCGGCGTAGGGCTTGCCGGCGAAGCCGCCAATCGTCTCGTTCATGACCGTCGGCCATGTCTCGGGCACGTAAAGCCCGCCGTCGCGGGCGAGCCCTGCGAGCATCACCTCGACAAAATCGAGCGATGGGGCCTCGCCCCGGGTTGAGACATAACGCATTGAATTCGCTAAAGTTTACGGTTCAGCCGCGGCGGTTATAGGCACAGTAGCCTTGCCACGGGGCCGGCACAAGAAAGCGCTCAAGCGCGCCGCAGCCGTCCCGTGAGCCAGGTCACGTAGACGCCCGTAAGACCGAGCGCGAGGGCGAACCAGGTGATGGCGTATTGCAGATGATTGTCCGGCAGTGCGACCGTGAGCTTGCCGGGCTTCGGCAGGTCGCCCGGCGGCGCCGGCGATTCCTGCTCGATATAGAATGGCGCGCTGGTGTTCCAAGTCTTCGCTGCGGCGATCGCGGTTGAATCGCGCAAGTACCAGACGTTGTTCTGCGGCTCGGCTTGCGGCGTGAACAGACCCGGCTGGTCCGGCCAGCGCATGACGCCGACGATGTCGACGCTCTTTTGCGGCGCGCCTTGCCCGCGGGCGGCGGCATCCTTGCGATCGGCCGGCACGAAGCCGCGGTTGATGACGACGATGCTGCCGCCGGCAAGGCGTGCCGGCGCGAACACCCAATAGCCGGCGCCGTGCACATCAGGCCGGAAAGCGGAGCCGGCGGTGTAGACCAGCGCTTCCTGACCGGGAAGGAATTCGGCGGGGAACGTCACGTGCCGATATTCGTCCGCCACAGGCGTGAGCCGCGCCCAGTCCGCCGGCGCCGGCAGCGGCTGCGGCGCCCGCTCGATCCGCGCGGTGATGGTCGCGATCAGATTTTCCTTCCAGACCTTGCGGTCGAGTTGCCAGATGCCGAGACCGATCAGGATCGCGACGCCGGCGAGCGCGAACACCGTCGCTTCGACGATCCCGCCGCCGCGCCGGCCGCTCATTCGTCGCCTCGTTGCGCCAGGCGGGCTTCCGCTGCTTTGTGATGGTATTGCAGCGCGATCATCAGCCCCTTGAGCGGCCGCAGCGGCAAAAGCGTCACCAGCAGGATCAGCGGCAGCCACAGCAGCGCGTGCAGCCAATAAGGCGGCTGATAGACCACCTCGGTGATCAAAGCCGCGGCGACGACGATGGCGCCGCCAATAAAAATTACGAACACCGCCGGGCCGTCGCCGGCATCGGCGAAGCCGAAGTCGAGGCCGCAGCGGTCGCAGGCCGGGCGCAGCTTCAGAAAGCCTTCAAACAGCAGCCCCTCGCCGCAGCGCGGGCAGCGGCCGCGCAAGCCGCGCGAAATCGCCAGCGACTGGTCGGACATGAGCGCGTCTTCCTCTAAAGCAAAGGGGCGGCGCATGTCGCGCCGCCCCCTGAATGCCCGCCGCCGGCGGTCACTCCGGATGCGGCATGCCGGCGCCCCACACATAGATGCAGGCGAACAGGAACAGCCATACCACGTCGACAAAATGCCAGTACCAGGCGGCGAACTCGAAGCCGAGGTGCTGGGTCGGCGAGAAGTGTCCTTTGATGGCGCGGACGAGACACACGATCAGGAAGATCGAGCCGATGATCACGTGCGCGCCATGGAAGCCCGTCGCCATGAAGAAGGTCGCACCGTAGATGTTGCCGCTGTAGTGGAACGCCGCGTGCGCGTATTCGTAAGCCTGCACGCAGGTGAACGTCAGCCCGAGCGCGATGGTGAGCGCGAGGCCCCATTTAAGCCCCTGCCGGTCGTTCTCGAGTAGCGCGTGATGCGCCCATGTCACCGTCGTGCCCGAGGTGAGCAGAATCAGCGTGTTCAACAGCGGCAGGTGCCAGGGATTGAAGGTCTCGATGCCTTGCGGCGGCCAAACCCCGTGGGTGATCGCCATGCGGCCGTAGTCGTGCGCGTCGCCGGGGAACAGCGCGGTGTTAAAATAGGCCCAGAACCAGGCGACGAAGAACATCACCTCGGAGGCGATGAACAGGATCATGCCGTAGCGGTGCGAGATCTGCACCACGCGGGTGTGGAAGCCGTCGAATTGCGCTTCGTGGATGACGTCGCGCCACCAGCCGATGAAGGTGTAGAGGATGCCGACGACGCCGAGCCCGAAGATAAAAGGCGCCGCCGCTGTCGAGTGGTGCATCCACAGAATGGCGCCGAGCGCCAGTAGGAATGCCGAGATCGAGCCGACGATCGGCCACGGGCTCGGATCGACCAGGTGGTAGTCGTGGTGCTTGGCGTGGGCGTCTGCCATCGTCGTCTCCGTTAACTTCCTTTGGTATGGCGCCGCCGGCGCCCCAATCCCCGTTAGAGCTTTGTCGCAGTCTTGTCCGGCGCCTCGGCAACCGGCCGCTCCGCGTCCGGCAGCCGGTAGAAGGTGTAGGACAGCGTGATGGTATTGAGCGGATCCTGGTCGCGGTCCTCGGCGATCTTGGGATCGACGTAGAACACGACCGTCATCTCGCGGCTCTCACCGGCCTTCAGAGTCTGCTCGGTAAAGCAGAAGCAGTTGATCTTGTCGAAATAGGCGCCGACCGTGGTCGGCGTGACGTTGTAGGTCGCCTGCGCGGCAATCGCGCGCGCGGCTTCGTTAATCACTTTGTAGCGCACCGTCGCCACTTCGCCGATGTGCAGTTTGATCTCGTTCTGCTCCGGCACGAATTTCCACGGCAGGCCGGGGGCGACGTTGGAATCGAAGCGAATGGTCAATTCGCGGCCAAGCTCATGGCCCGGCGCATTGCGGGCGACCTGCGTGGTGCCGGCAAAACCGGTAACCTGGCAAAAGATCTTGTAGAGCGGGATGGCCGCGAACGAAGCGCCCACCATGCCGGCGACCAGAACGCCGCAGGCAGCAGCGATCATCACGTCGCGCCGCAGCCGCTTCCTGGTTGGCGTCGGGCCGGTCATAGCGGACGGACCAGCACGATCGGGCCCTTCGCCAGGGTCACCACATAAAACAGGATCACCAGTGCGGCGAGCGACAGCGCGATGGCAATCGAACGCGAGCGCCGGGCGCGCTTCTGCGCCTCGGTGAGCACGATGCCGTCGTCCTTCGGATCTTCGGTCATGGCGATGTCCATGGTCACGCCGCCAACCGGGCGATCAGCCCGCCCCAGCCCCGCTCGACCAGCAGCACGGCGAACAGCAGGAACAAATAGAGGATCGAGAAGGCGAAAAGATGCTTGCTCGCCCGCTCGGCGGGACGGCGCTCGCGGAATACCTGAAAGGCGAGCACCAGCATGATGGCGCCGGTGACAGCCGAAACGACGCCATACAGCGTCCCGGCATAGCCGAGCGCATAAGGCACGACGCCGAGCGGCACCAGGATCAGCGTGTGCGCCAGGATCTGCCGCCGCGTCGAGGTTTCGCCCGCGACCACCGGCAGCATAGGAATGCCGGCGCGCGCGTAATCGTCGGTCCGGGTCAGCGCCAGCGCCCAGAAATGCGGCGGCGTCCAGAAGAAGATGATCAGAAACAGCAGTACCGGCTCGGCCGACAGCGAGCCTGTCGCCGCCGCCCAGCCGATCATCGGCGGGAAGGCGCCGGCGGCGCCGCCGATGACGATGTTCTGCGGCGTCGAGCGCTTGAGCCAGATCGTATAGATGACGACGTAAAAGAAGATGGTGAAGGCCAACAGCGCGGCCGCGAGCGTATTGACCAGCAGGCCGAGCGTCACCACCGCAAAGCCCGAGAGCGTCAGGCCGAAGGCGAGCGCCTCCCCCGGCTTGACGCGGCCCATCGGCAGCGGCCGGCGCTGCGTCCGCGTCATGACCGCGTCGACGTCGGCGTCGTACCACATGTTGAGCGCACCGGCCGCTCCGGCGCCGACTGCGATGCAGAGCAGCGCGGTGAAGGCGATCAACGGATGCAATGCGCCCGGCGCCACCGCCAAGCCGACCAGCGCGGTGAAGATCACCAGCGACATCACCCGCGGTTTCAGCAGCGCGATGTAATCGCCGACGCTGGCGAGGCTCGGCTCGGCATAATCATGCCCGGCCTCTGCGGCGATGGGAGCGCGGAAGTCTGCGCCTTCGCTGACAAGCGACATCGAATCCTAGACCCTTATTTGATCCGCGGCAGCGTCTCGAACTGATGGAACGGCGGCGGCGAGGACAGCGTCCATTCCAGCGTGGTGGCGCCGACGCCCCACGGATTGTTGCCGGCGGCGCGCTTCTTGATGAAAGCTTCCGCCACGCCAAAGATGAATATGAGAAGGCCAAATCCCGCGATGTAGGAGCCGTAGGACGACACTTCGTTCCAGCCGTGGAAGGCGTCCGGATAGTCGACGGTACGCCGCGGCATCCCAGCGAGGCCGAGGAAGTGCTGCGGGAAGAAGATGATATTGACGCCGATAAAGGTGACCCAGAAGTGCAGCTTGCCGATGGTCTCATTGTACATGTAGCCGCTCATCTTCGGGAACCAGTAGTACCAGCCGCCGAAGATCGCGAACACCGCGCCGAGCGACAGCACGTAGTGGAAGTGCGCGATGACGTAATAGGTGTCGTGCAGCACGCGGTCGACGCCGGCATTGGCCAGCACCACGCCGGTCACGCCGCCGACGGTGAACAGGAAGATGAAGCCGAGCGCCCACAGCATCGGCGTACGGAATTCGATCGACCCGCCCCACATGGTGGCGATCCAGGAGAAAATCTTCACGCCGGTCGGCACCGCGATCACCATGGTGGCGGCGATGAAGTAGGCCTGCGTGCCGGTCGACATGCCGACGGTGTACATGTGATGCGCCCACACCACGAAGCCGATGCCGCCGATGGCGACCATCGCATAGGCCATGCCGAGATACCCGAACACCGGCTTGCGCGAGAAGGTGGCGACGATCTGGCTGACCATGCCGAATCCAGGAAGGATGAGGATGTAGACTTCCGGGTGGCCGAAGAACCAGAACAGATGCTGGAACAGCAGCGGGTCGCCGCCGCCTTCCGGCGCGAAGAACGTCGTGCCGAAATTGCGGTCGGTCAGCAGCATGGTGATGGCGCCGGCGAGCACCGGCAGCGCCAACAGCAGCAGAAACACCGTCACCAGCTGCGACCAAACGAACAGTGGCATCTTGTGCAGCGTCATGCCGGGCGCGCGCATGTTGAAGATGGTGGTGATGAAGTTGATGGCGCCGAGGATCGACGACGCGCCGGCGAGATGGATCGACAGGATGACGAAATCCATCGCCGGGCCCGGATGACCCGAGGTCGACAGTGGCGCGTAGATGGTCCAGCCGGTGCCGGCACCGAGCGCGCCAGGCTCGCCTTCGACGAACATCGACGACAGCAGCAGCGCAAAGGAGGCCGGCAGCAGCCAGAACGAGATGTTGTTCATGCGCGGGAACGCCATGTCGGGCGCCCCGATCATGATGGGCACGAACCAGTTGCCAAAACCGCCGATCATCGCCGGCATCACCATGAAGAAGATCATGATCAGGCCGTGCGCGGTGGCGAAGACGTTGTATTCGTGCGGCGTCGGGAAAATCTGCAAGCCGGGATTGTGCAACTCGGCGCGGATGGCGATCGACAGGCAGGCCCCGATGACGCCGGCGACCAGCGCGAAGGTCAGGTACATGGTGCCGATGTCCTTATGGTTCGTCGAATAGACGAACCGGCGCCATCCGGTCGGATGGTGCCCGTGGGCATCGTGTGCGTCGTGTGCGGCTGCGTTGCTGGCCATCGCTCTTATCCTTCAACCTTCGTCATTGTCGCCGGCATCATATTCTAGTTTTTATATGTGTCACTTGACCGCCGCGGCGACCGCGGTCGGAGTCACGGCTGCGCCGCCTTTGGCAACCGCCGGCGGCGCCGCGTCGCTGTCGGCGTATTTCTTTTTCGCCTGATCGAGCCAGGCGGTGTAGTCCTTCTCGCTCACCACATGCACGGCGATCGGCATGAAGGCGTGATCGCGCCCGCAAAGCTGCGAGCACTGGCCGTAATACATGCCCTCGCGTTCCGCCTTGAACCAAGTCTCGTTAAGGCGGCCGGGGATGGCGTCGATCTTGATGCCGAAGGACGGCACCGAGAATGAATGGATGACGTCGGCTCCGGTCACCAGCACCCGCACCACTTTGTTGACGGGCACCACCATCTCGTTATCGACCGCAAGCAGCCGCGGCTGGCCGGGCTTGAGGTCCTTGGCCTGCACCATCAGCGAATCGAACTCGAATTTCTGATCGGGGTAGCTGTAGCTCCAAAACCACTGCTTGCCGGTGACCTTCACCGTGAGATCGGCGGGTGGAACCTTGAGCTGGTAGAACAGCAGGCGGAACGAAGGCACCGCGACCGTCACCAGGATCAGAACCGGCACCACCGTCCAGATGATCTCGATGAAGGTGTTGTGCGTTGTGCGCGAGGGGATCGGGTTTCTGCGGGCATTGAAGCGCACCACCACGATCGCCAGCAGGGCCAGCACGAACAGGGCAATGGCGGCAATCAGCCAAAGCAAAAAGTTGTGGAACCAGACGATGTCGTCCATCACCGGCGTGGCCGACTCCTGGAGGCCGATCTGCCACGGCGAGGGTTCGCCGAGACCGGCCCAGGCAACGCCGCCGGCGGCGACAAAGGCCACGCCCGTGACCACGAAAGCGACCAACCGCTTGAAGACCAGCATTGCTCTGAGTTCTCCTCGACGAGAAATTCGGCCCTAAACGGGCCCCTTTTTGCCGCCCACCGCAGGCAGGATTCGATTCAGGTCTCGCCGGGCACAGCGTTTTGCCACGGGCGCGGCAGCGGTTGCGGTGCGGCGGGACGGGGGGAATTCCCCGTCTCTCAAACCACAATTCCCGCACTATCGCAATGCACCTTATCGGCTGTGATCTGTCGCCGACGGGTGTCAAAAGTCACGCCTTCCGGACGCGTTTGCGCGCCGCATTTACGCCACGACAGCGCGGCTTTGTGACGCTTGGTAAGTCTTGCCGCCAATGCCGGCGGCCCGCCGGGTCTTGCTTTGCCCGGCCGGCGTGGGCATGACCAAAGGGGAATGCCTAAAATACCGGCGGGAACCGATTCGCCCGCAGGCCGGCGAGCGGGGCGGCAGGGGATAGGTCGATGGGTTTCTTCAGGCGAGACGGATGTGCGCTGCGAGACCGGGCCTCGCTTGCCGGGCTCGCGCTTATCGCCGCGTTCGCCGCCCTGTCTCCGCAGCAGGCCGCCGCCCAGGGTGCGGTTCGCTCGGTGCACAAGGACTGGCAGATCCGCTGTGATACGCCGCCCGGCGCCAAGTCCGAACAATGCGCCCTCATTCAAAGCGTGACAGCCGAAGATCGCGCCAATGTCGGCTTGACCGTGATCGTGCTCAAGACCGCCGATCTCAAAAGCCGGCTGATGCGCGTGGTGGCGCCGCTCGGCGTGCTGCTGCCTTCCGGGCTCGGCCTCAAGATCGACAATGTCGATATCGGGCGCGCCGGTTTCGTGCGCTGCCTGCCCAACGGCTGCATCGCCGAGGTGGTCATGGACGATGCGTTGATCGGCAAGCTGCGCAACGGCAAGACCGCGACCTTCATCATTTTCCAGACGCCCGAAGAAGGCATCGGCTTCCCGCTGAGCCTTGCCGGTTTCGGCGAAGGCTACGATAAGCTACCTTAAGCAGAGCCGGTCCTCGCCTTAGCTCACCATGCTCCTGGTCAAAACTTATCTCGATAAAAGCGCGATCCACGGCATCGGAGTCTTTGCCGGCGAAACGATCCGCAAGGACGCGAAGATCTGGCGCTTCGTCTACGGCTTCGACCGTTTCTATAACCGCCGCAGGCTCGCCAACCTGCCGAAGCAGGCCAAAGACTACATCAAGCTGCACGGCTACCAGTGGGGCAAAGAAATCCTGCTGTCGATGGACTACGATACGTTCATGAACCACTCGGACAACGCCAACACCTATTTCCACAACGGCTACGTCGTCGCGCGGCACACCATCCGCAGGGGCACCGAGATCACCAACGACTACCGCGCCTTCGAAGCGGCGTTCTGCGCGGCGTTTTTGAAAGAGAAGCGGCCGCGCCGCGGGCGGGCGGCGGTCGCGCGCAAGCCGGCGAAAAAACCCTAGCGCACGTCCAACACCAGCTTGCCTTGCAGGTGGCGGCCTTCGCTCACTTTGTGCGCCTCGGCCGCGTCGGCGAGCTTGTAGTGGTGGATCGCCGGCGCGCTCACCGCGCCGGCAGCGAGCAATTCCAGCATGCGTTGCAGGTGCGCGCGGTCGCGGATGACGTCGGGCTTCAGCGTTGCAACGTCGCCGCGCGGCGGTTGATAACCCTCCGGCGCCGGCGCGATCCACGCCAGCCGGCCGCCCGGCTTGAGCACCTTGTAGCAGCCGGCGCGCACGGCGCCGCCGACAGTATCGAACACCGCGTCGCAGACCGGGCCGACGCCGGTGAAGTCTTCCTTGTTGTAGTCGATGACCTTGTCCGCGCCGAGCTTGCGCACGTAAGCGAGATTGCCGGCGCTGGCGGTCGAGATCACGGCTGCACCGATGTGCTTGGCGAGTTGAACGGCAAATCCTGCGACGCCGCCGGCGCCGCCCTGGATGAGGATGGTTTCGCCCATCTTCAGATGCAGCGTGTCTTCAATGGCCGTGAGTGCGGTGAGGCTGATGAGGCCGAGCGCCGCCGCCTCGGCATGGCTCAGCGACGCGGGTTTCTTGGCGACGAGCTTGGCCGGCACGCTGAGCTTTTCCGCATAGGTGCCCTCGATACCCTGGTCGAGCACGCCGAACACGGCATCACCGACCTTGAGATCGGTGACACCTTGGCCGACGCTGCTGACCACGCCGGAGAAATCGCGCCCCATGATGTGCGGGAAATGCTCGAGCTTGTAGCGGCCATTGCCGCGTCGAACCTTCGGATCGGCGCCGTTGACGGATGCTGCATGGATATCGACCACCACCTCGCCCGGCCCGGCTTTCGGGTCCGGCGCTTCGCCGTACTTCATCAATTCGGGCCCGCCATGGCCCATCAACAACATTGCTTTCATCAGTTTCCTCCGCCAAGCACACTCCTTAGCAATCGGTACATGAGATATCCATGATTCCTTGGTCCGTCCTCGATACGGCGCAAATCCCCGGCGGCGGTGAACTCCGCCTGATGCGACGTGGCGCGGAATTCTCGATCCGGCTGGGGCGCGACGAGTTGATGAACAGCCGCCTCAGCGCCACCGAGCAGGCGCTGGCGACCATCGCTTGCGAGAAAATCCGGAGCCGTAAGCGATCAAATATCCTGATTGGCGGATTGGGCATGGGCTTTACCTTGCGCGCGGCCCTGACCGTGTTGGGAACGCAAGCGCGCATCGTTGTCGCCGAGCTGGTGCCCGCGGTGGTGACCTGGGCGCGCGGCCCGCTGGCGAAAATGTCCGGCGACAGTCTGAACGATCAACGCGTGCGCCTTCACGAAGGTGATGTCGGCGATCTGATCAGGTCCGCTCGCTCGGATTACGACGCGATTCTGCTCGACGTCGACAACGGGCCGCATGGGATGACCCGGAAAGCCAATGACAGACTCTACGACCTCAAAGGATTGCGCGCCGCCCATACGGCGTTGCGTCCAGGCGGCGTGCTGGCGGTATGGTCGTCGGGACCGGACGCAAAATTCACCGCGCGGCTGCGCAAAACCGGCTTCAAAGTGGACGAAATCCCCTTGCGTGCCAGAGGACCGCGCGGCGGCGCGCGGCATTTCGTCTGGACCGCGACGAGGGGCGAATAGGCTACTCGCAACCCTCGCAGAATCGCCACAGAGCCCTTATTTGGTGGGCACCCACTCCGGAGACCGCCATGAACCCTGCCCTGTCCTCCCTGATCGACCGCGCCGGTCTCGACCGCGGCAAGGTGCGCCAACTGATCGGGCATGGCCTCGATGGCGCCGACGACGGTGAGCTGTTCCTGGAATACCGCCAGGCCGAAGTCCTGGTGTTCGACAATGGCCGGCTCAAGCAGGCGACCTATGATACCGCGCAAGGTTTTGGCTTGCGCGCGGTGAAAGACGAAGCGGTCGGCTATGCGCACGCCTCCGACGTATCCGAGGCAGCGTTAGCGCGCGCGGCCGAAGCGGTGCGGGCCGTCAAAGGCGGCCATAGCGGCCGCTATGCCGAAGCGCCCGGCCGCACCAACCGCAAGCTTTACGGCGATGAGAACCCGCTCGGCGAGCCCGCCTTCGACGCCAAGGTGAAACTGCTTGAACAAATCGACGCCTATGCGCGCGCCAAGGACCCGCGCGTGCGGCAAGTGACCGCGTCCGTCGCCGCCACCTGGCAGGTGGTGGAGATTTTGCGCGCCGATGGCGAGAGCTATCGCGACATCCGTCCGCTGGTGCGGCTCAACGTCTCGACCGTCGTCGGCGACGGCGACCGCCAGGAAACCGGCAGCTACGGCGCCGGCGGGCGCGAAGGCTATCAGCGTTTCATCGAGACGCATGCTTGGCAGCACGCGGTGGACGAAGCCGTGCG
>DASUGZ010000110.1:0-2564 GCA_036273755.1 Pseudolabrys sp. | reverse complement strand
ACGCCGGCGACGACCAGCCGAAGGGCGTCAAGGTTCTGTACGAAGACCCCAAGCTCGGCTTCCAGGTTCTCGCCCACATCATGGGCCAGGCGCGCGTCTCGCCGCCGCACGATCACGGCGCCTCCTGGGCAATCTACGGCCAGGCGACGCAATACACGGACATGATCGAATGGGATCGCGAAGATAACGGCGCCGATCCCAAGCACGCCAAACTGACGCCGGCACAGAAATATCGCCTGACGCCCGGCAAAGCCGGCATTTATCAGGACGGCAGAATCCATTCGATCGATTATCCCGACTTCGCGCGCTTCATCCGCGTCACCGGCACCGATCTCGACAAGATCCCGCGCATCAAAATCGACATGAAGACCGGCGAAGTCGCCCAGATGTACACCGGCGCGGGGGGATAATCGCTTTCCGCCCAAAGAGCCGACGTCATGGCCGGGCATGACGGTGGACAGTTTCATGCCTGACACTCAACTCCGCCCTCTCGCCGCCGCCGCCGTCAAAGCCATGCTCGGCGACGGCGGCGAATTGGCGCTAGTTGACCTGCGCGAGGAACTGACCTTTTCGCAAAATCATTTGCTGTGGGCGCGTAATGTTTCCCTGAGCCGGCTTGAGCTGCGCTTTGCCGCGCTGGTGCCGCGCAAGACGACGCGCATTGTCCTGATCGACGACAACGACGAGCTCGTCGAGCGCGCCGCCGCTGTCCTCGCCCGCGCCGGCTACAGCGACATCTCTTATCTCGACGGCGGAAGTGCCGGCTGGGCCGGGGCCGGCTTCGAGTTGTTCTCCGGCGTCAACGTGCCGAGCAAGGCCTTCGGCGAATTCATCGAGCATGCGCGTGGGACGCCCTCGGTCAGCGCCGAGGAGCTCGATGCGCTGATGCGGGCCAAAACCAACATGGTCGTGCTCGATTCGCGGCCGCTCGACGAATATTCGCGCATCTCGATCCCGAGCGGCGTCAACGTACCGGGCGCCGAGCTGGTGCTGCACGTGCACGACATCGTGCCCTCGCCCGAGACGCTGATCGTCGTCAATTGCGCCGGCCGCACCCGCAGCATCATCGGCGCGCAATCGCTGATCAACGCGGGCGTTCCCAACAAAGTGGTGGCGCTGCGCAACGGCACCATGGGCTGGCATCTCGCCGGCTTGGCCTGCGACAAGGGCAAGTCCGCGCGCTTTCCGGCGGTGACGCCGGACGGGCTTGCCTGGGCGAAGCAGGCGGCGGCCGCGGTGGCGCGGCGCTTCGATATCAATTGGATCGTGGCGGAAACGGTCGAGCGCTGGCGCGCCGACGAAACGCGCACGACCTATGTGTTCGACGTGCGCGAGCCGGCGGAATACGAAGCCGGCCATTATCCGGGCGCGATTCACGCGCCGGGCGGGCAATTGGTGCAGGCAACCGACCAATATGCCGGCACGCTCGGCGCGCGCATTGTGCTGTCGGACGACAACGAGGCGCGCGCCGTGATGACGGCGTCTTGGCTCAAGCAGATGGGCTGGAACGACGTCGCGGTGCTGCCGGAAGCGGGCGATGAAACAGGTTGGCTGGCGCCGAACGTGCTCGGCACGCTTCCGCAGGACGCGGCGATCGATCCAGCCGCGCTGCACGGAATGGCCGACGCGACCATTGTCGATCTGTCGCGCAGCCCGGATTACCGCAAAGGTCACATTCCCGGCGCCTGGTTCGCCATCCGCGCGCGGCTCAAGCAAGCCGCGGAAAAAATTGCGCCGCGCGGCACGCTGGTGCTCACTTCGGATGATGGCATGCTCGCCGGGCTCGCCGTCGAGGAAGCCCGCGCGCTGACGAAGATTCCGGTGCGGTGGCTCAAGGGCGGCAACGCCGCCTGGGCCGCCGCAGGTTTCCCGCTTTCGACCGAGCCGAAAATGGCCGACGAGCCGCTCGACGTCTGGCTCAAGCCCTACGAACGCGCCGGCGACCCGAAGGCGGCGATGAACGAGTATCTGTCGTGGGAGGTCGATCTGCTCGAGCGCATCACACGCGACGGCACGACGCGGTTCTCAGCCGCTTAAACCATTCGTCCCCGCGTAAGCGGGGACCCAGAGCCAAGAACTGGATTCCCGCTTACGCGGGAATGAACGGAGTAAACGTGGGCGCCTACTGCCGCAACGCCGCGTCGAACTTGTCGCCGAATTCGGTGAGTTCGTCGGCGTTGAGGTCGCTGACCGCCCACAGGTTCAATCCGTTCTCGCTCCAGCGCCGCACGTTGTAGCCGTGCAGGCTCTCCATCGACGCGGCACGCTGGCCGGAGCCCGGCGCCGGCTCGCAAAACAGATTGATGATGTGCTGGCGCCGGCGATAAACGATCACCGCCGCCGGCTTGGCGTCGAGCGTGTCGAGCCGGCCGCCGATCAGCGTGAAGCCTTGCGCGGTGAGATCGACCACCGGAGGCGCGACATCGAGCCGGCCGTTGAACCACGGTTTCACCGTGTGCTGGTCGCTCGAGGCGACGTCGATCAAATGCTGCGCCTGCAGCGAGCGTAAGTGCGCCGATACGACTTCACCCAGGACACGCGTTTGGTCGTCGGCGCGCATCACC
>DASUGZ010000109.1:0-6182 GCA_036273755.1 Pseudolabrys sp. | reverse complement strand
TCGGCGGCACGGTGCGCGAGGCGCAGGCGCGCGCCTATGCCGCAATCGCTGTCATCAAATGGCCTGACGGTTTCTGCCGCCGTGACATCGGCTGGCGCGCCATCGCACGCGAAAAGGCCTGACGGACGAACGCCGCGTAATTCGCTCTGTCATGCCCGGCCCCGCCGGGCTTTTTATTCACAGCACACCGCTACCGCGATCACATAAACGCGAGCGAGCGACGATGCCTCGGTTAAGTTTCGCTTGCCTTGACACATTTGGCATCATCTTGCGTGATGGATTCATCAGCGCGCCTTTGTTTTGCCACGACGCGATAAACTCTCCATAAATTTTTTGCTTATGCGTGCAACAATTTTGCTCATACGTGCAGAAAAAATAAAAAATTTTATCGCTTGCGGCGAAAGCGAGTCTATTCCCCGTCGTTAGACGAAATGCTGATGCCATTCGCGAATGGCGCGCATGCGCTGCACGCGATGGCATCGCACCGCAAACCATTTATGTGCACCGCGGTATCCGGTGCTCGACACGAGGCCGGCCAATAAAGAAACAGGAGAACAAGCAATGAAGAAGATCGTCACGGCTCTGGTGTTCGCAGCGTTCGCTGCCGCGCCGGCTTTCGCCGCCACCCACCACAAGAAAGCGGACCAGGCCACCAGCGCCTACGCGGCCGCGACCGATCCGAACGTGGTGATCGTGGACGGCAAGGTGGTCGGCGCCGATCCGGACGCCAACGTGCGCCTTAATCTGCGGCGCGATCCGCAGCTGCAAGCGAACTGATAACTCCCCTCCAAACGTCGCAAAGCCCGGCGCCCACGCGCCGGGCTTTGCTTTTTGCTCAGCCGCGCCACCCTGCTAGACTTGCGCACCATGAAGGCAGGAGGCTGAGGCGATGCACCCGGTGTTACGGCTCTACGAGGACGTGCTCTCGAGCGCCGAGAGTGTCGAATTCAACCTGCCGCCGCTGCCCCGCTTTATCTTCGTCACGCACGGGGCCGCGACAATCGGGGGCAAGGCGGTTGCCGAGGGCGAGGCCTGGCAGGGCGAAGGCGCCGCAACGGTCAAGCCCGGCAAAGACGGCGTCACCTGCTGGCGCTGGGAACTGGCGCGCGGTGACCAGGGCGCGACGGTCGCCTGCGCGCCCGGCATGATCTCGCATGAAAAACTGACCGCCTTCCTGGAGACGCTGCCCAAGGGCGAGCTCTTGATGCGCGGCGACAGCGTCGCCTTCCCGCCCGGCGGCGTCGCCTATACGCACCGGCATCAGGGGCCGGGCATCCGCTGCATGATCGAAGGCGGCATCCGCATCGATACCCATGGCCGTTCGACATCCTACGGCGTCGGCGGCGCCTGGTACGAGACCGGGCCCGACGCGGTATTCGCGCAGGCGGCGATGGACCGGCCGAGCCGCTTTGTCCGGGTGATGATCCTGCCGCGCGAATGGCTCGGCAAAAGCTCGATCCAATATGTCAACGAAGAGGACAAGGCGAAGCCGAAGTCGCAGTCGTACAAGATCTATGCCGATGCGCCGATCGCTTTCGCGCCGCGCAAATAGCGGCGCGCCATGCTAGCCGATATTTTGACCGCCGCCGCCAAGCTGCTGCTCGGCCTCGGCGTCTTTACCGTCGTCGGCTACATCGGCAAGGCCTACGACAAGCGCATCGCCGGCGTGCTGCTGACCTTCCCGATCCTCAACGGCATCGGCATCCTGACCGGCAGCGATCCGCTTGCCGTCGCCCATTCGATCTATGCCGTCGTTGTGGTCAACGGCCTGGTGCTGTTCCTGATGATCGCCTGGTGCGACCGTCTGCCGCGGCTCGCCGGTGCATCGCCGACGACCAAACTCGTCGTGCGCCTTCTGGTCTGGACCACGCTGTGGGCGATCGTTGCCCCGCTGACCATCGTGTGGCGCGAACGGCTGCCCGACGCAGCCGGTCTCTTGCTCATCCAATGCGTCATTATCGTCGTCGCCGGGCTCCTGTTCTGGCAGCCGCGAACGCCGGGCCTCGGCGAGAGCTCGATCCGGTTCGCACTGCCGACACGGGCGGGCTCACGGGCCTTCATCGCCTTCTGGTACAATCGTGACGGCGTCATGCGTATTCTGCTCTTCGTCGCGACCTCGGCGCTGCTACTGGCCGCGGCTTTGGTGACGACATCGCAGTGGCTCGGCATGTTCAGCGCGCTGCCGGTGCCCGGCTTTTTCGCGGTGGCGACCTTGTCCATTGTCGAAGAGCGGGACTATTTTGAGCGCATGCGCGACACTGTCCTGCTCGGCCCCGTTTCGGTCATCGCCTTCAACTGGCTTTGCGCCCACGCCGTGGCGTATTTTCACGATGGCGCGGCGAGCACGGCGGCGCTGATCGTGTTGCTTGCCGCCGACGCCGCGTTCATCGTCTGGTCGACGCCGCTGGTGACGCGGTTCTTCGACCGCGTGCATGCGGCACGCCGCGCAGCGCGCTCATGACCCTCGATCGGCAGCAGGCGTTTTCCGGCACCAAGGACGCGGCGCCCGCGCTGGCGCTCGATGCGTCGCGGCTTGAGGCTTACTTGGCCGCGCACGTGAAGAGTTTCGCCGGCCCGCTCACCGTCAAGCAGTTCAAGGGCGGGCAGTCGAACCCGACCTATCTTCTGCAGACGCCGGCGCGATCTTACGTGCTGCGGCGCAAGCCGCCGGGCAAGCTGCTGCCTTCGGCCCACGCGGTCGACCGCGAATTCCGCGTCATCAGCGCGTTGCATGCACAAGGCTTTCCGGTCGCCGCGCCGCTGGCCTATTGCGCCGACGAAAGCATCGCCGGCACGGCGTTCTATGTGATGGACTTCGCCGACGGCCGCGTGTTCTGGGAGCCGCAGATGCCGGGCTCCCATCCGGCCGAGCGCGCCGCGGTTTACGATGCCATGAACGACACCATCGCGCGGCTGCATACATTCGATCCGGCGCAAGTCGGCTTGGGCGATTTCGGCCGCGGCGAGAATTACGTCGCGCGCCAGGTCGAGCGCTGGTCGAAGCAATACCGCGCCTCGGAAACCGAAAAAATCGACGCCATGGAAAGGCTGATCGAATGGCTGCCAGGCCATATTCCGCCGAGCGGGCCGGCGCGGCTGGTGCATGGCGACTACCGGCTCGACAATTTGATCGTCGCCAAGAATTCTTCGTCGATTGCTGCCGTGCTCGATTGGGAATTGTCGACGCTCGGCGATCCGCTCGCCGATTTTTCCTATCACCTGATGGCCTGGCACATGCCGCATTCGGAAAGCGCGGCCGGCACCGCCACGCTGGTCGGCCACGATCTCACGGCGCTCGGCATTCCGCCGATGAGCGACTACGTCGATGCTTACGTGCGACGCACCGGTCTCGATCCGCGCCCGGCGCTGCCGGTCTATCTCGCCTATAATTTCTTCCGCATCGCCGCCATCCTGCAGGGCATCATCGGCCGCGTGCGCGACGGCACCGCGACGTCCGAGTTTGCACCGGCCAAAGCCGAGATGATCCGCCCCTTAGCGGATATGGCGTGGGAATTCGCGCGGCAGGCGTAGTCAACGGGGCATTGCGGAAGCCCGTCGCTTTTGAACCATTAAAGTCGGAGAAGATTCAAACCTGGCCTGCAAGCTAGCCAGCATTATGTCGAATTCCACCATCGACAATGCGCGCGGCTTCAGTATCCTCGACATCACGCCGAAGAATGCGCGCGTGGTCAAACCGGTACGCTCGCGCCAGGACGACGAAGCCGACGGTGAAGCGCCGAAACGCCGGCCGCAGCCCGGCACCGGTGAACTGGTGGACAAGACCGCTTAGCTAGCGCCGCGCCGCGAAAAAATCGCGCAGCAGCGCCGCGCATTCACTCTCGCCGATGCCGCCGTATACTTCGGGCCGATGATGACACGTCGGCGCGGCGAAGAACCACACGCCGTTTTCGACCGCGCCACCCTTCGGATCAGACGCGCCAAAATAGAGGCGCCGGACGCGGGCGAACGACATCGCCGCGGCGCACATCGTGCACGGCTCGAGCGTCACATAGAGATCGCAGTCGGTCAGCCGTTCGGTGCCGAGCGCGGCCGCAGCCTGGCGCAGCGCCAGCAATTCGGCGTGCGCGGTCGGATCTTTGCCACCCAAGGTGCGATTTCCCGCGCGCGCGATCACCGTGCCGTCGCGCACGATAACGCAGCCGACCGGCACCTCGCCGCGCGCTTGTGCAGCGCGGGCCTCGTCGAGGGCGATGGACATGAACGATGCCGATGCCATAAATGCTGCTCATGCCCGAAAAACGCACCGATGACAAACAGGGCGAGCGCATCGCCAAGGTGATGGCGCGGGCCGGGCTGGCCTCGCGCCGCGAGGCGGAGGCCTGGATCGCCGCCGGCCGCGTCGCCGTCAACGGCGCGGTGATTTCGTCGCCGGCGCTCAATGTCACGGCGTCCGACCGTATCGTGGTCGACGGCCAACCGCTGCGCGCGCGCGAGCGCACGCGACTGTTCCGCTATCACAAGCCGCGCGGCCTGGTGACCACGCATTCCGACCCGGAAGGACGGCCGACCATCTTCCGCGCGCTACCGAAGGACCTGCCGCGGCTCATCAGCATCGGCCGGCTCGACATCAACACCGAGGGCCTGCTGCTGCTGACCAATGATGGCGGGCTGGCGCGGACCCTTGAGCTGCCCGCGACCGGGTGGCTGCGCCGCTATCGCGTGCGCGCGCTGGGGCGGGTGCTGCAACCCGCCCTCGATAAGTTGCGCGGCGGCATCACCGTCGAGGGCGTGCATTACGGGCCCATCGAGGCGACGCTCGACCGCGAACAGGGCGCCAATGTCTGGCTCACCATCGGCATCCGCGAGGGCAAGAACCGCGAGGTGCGCAAGGTTCTGGAAACGCTCGGGCTCACGGTGAACCGGCTGATCCGCGTGGCGTTCGGGCCGTTCGAACTGGGCGGGCTTGACGACGGTGCGGTGGAGGAAGTCCCGACCGAGGCGCTGCGCGCGGCGCTCGGGCCGGAGCTCGTGAAGCAGGCCGAAGCGGATTTTGAGGCGCCGGTGATGGAGTCTTCTCCCCGTCACCCAGAGGAGCGAGCGCGGAACGCGCGAGCCTCGAAGGACGACGGCCGCTCATCCTTCGAGGCGCGGCAAAGCCGAGCACCTCAGGATGACGGGGAAAAGGACGTGCGCGCCGCGCGCAAAAAACCCCGCCGCCGCGACCGCACCGGCGGACCGCGGCCCAAGTATCCGAGACCGAAATCATGAGAGTGGTCGGCGGCCGCCTGCGCTCGCGCCCGATCGCCGGGCCGAAGTCGGACGGCAAGTCTGAAGGTTTACGCCCCACCGCCGACCGTCTGCGCGAGTCGCTGTTCAATATTCTCGCGCACGCCTACGGCGATCCGGTGACGGGCGCGCGCGTGCTGGACCTGTTCGCCGGTACCGGGGCGCTGGGCATCGAGGCGATCTCGCGCGGAGCCGCCTACGTGCTGTTCGTCGACGACGGCGTCGAGGCGCGTGCGCTGCTGCGCGACAACACCGAGGCGCTCGGCCTCGGCGGCGTTTCCCGCATTTTCCGCCGCGACGCCACCAAGCTCGGCCCGGTGCACCCGCTTGAGCCGTTCACGCTGGCGTTCCTCGACCCGCCCTATCGCAAGGGCCTCGCGGAAAAGGCACTGGCCGCCGCGCGCGACGGCGGCTGGCTCGCACCCGGCGCGCTGGTCGTTGTCGAGGAAGCGGTCGACGCGGCCTTCATGGCGCCCGACGGATTTGAGGAATTGGAGCGGCGGCGATACGACGATACGGAGTTCACGTTTTTACGCGCCACGCCCTAGTGGCCGACCATCCTGAAATGCAAGATGTCACGTCTGGGGTTGGGTCTGGAAACGCATGAAGTGCGCGGCGACGCAAAGCCAGCGGCCGTTTCGCCGTTCGTAGATGTCGGTGTAGCGCCCATACCCAATATCGCCGTTCAGCTTCTTGTCCCTGTAACCGGAGTGAATGATCGCAACGTCGCCCAGAATCCGGATCATCACGTCCACAGCCTCCGCTTCCGTCCCCGGATAACCATTGGCGATGCGCTGCAAAAACGCCTCGCGATTGAGTAAAGCGCCGTCTGGCGCGGTGATGTAAAAATCGTCGGAAAGATTTTCCGAATACCAGCGCACGTCAGACTCGAGGGCAGACCGAACATAGTTTCGATTCAGCTCAAGAAGCACTTC
>DASUGZ010000108.1:0-10559 GCA_036273755.1 Pseudolabrys sp. | reverse complement strand
CCAACCTGCGCGGCATCGTCGGCCGCGGCATGGTGCTGGTGACGCCGGGCATCCGCCCTGCGGGCAGCGCGACCGGCGACCAGAAGCGCATCATGACGCCGGCGCGGGCCATCGAAGCCGGCGCCGATTATCTGGTGGTCGGGCGGCCGGTGGTGGAGGCCAGCGATCCGAAAGCTGCGGCCGACGCCATTGTCGCCGAGATCGAAAGCGCAACAAGAAAATAAAGGGAACTGAAATGGCCAAAGGTTACTGGATCGCCAATGTCGATGTGCGCGATGCGGACGGATACAAGGCATATGTCGGCTTGCTGCCGGATATTTTCCGCAAATTCGGCGGTAAGTACACGACGCGCGGCGGCAAGATGGAAGTGGTCGAGGGCACATCGCGCCCGCGCGTCGTGATCATCGAATTCCCGAGCTTCGAGGCCGCGATGACCTGCTACCGCTCGCCGGAATACGCCAAGGCGATTGCACTGCGCCGGACCGCGGCCGACGCCGATCTGATTGTGATCGAGGGCTACGACGGGCCGCAGCCCTAGGTGACGATCTCGCTTTCGCCCGCTATACCCATTGTCGATCAGGAGTTTAGGCCATGGCCCCCATGCGGCTCGTGGTCGCCGGGGCCGGCGGGCGGATGGGCCGCACGTTGGTCAAGGCGATCGCCGACAACAAGGATTTTGCGTTGGCAGGCGCGCTGGAAGACGCGCGCTCGCCGCTGATCGGCTGGGACGCCGGTACGCTCGCCGGCACGCCGGAGAACGGCGTCAAGCTCTCGGGCGACGCCGCATCGCTGCTCGACACCGCTGACGGCATCATCGATTTCACCGCGCCGGCGGCGACGGTCGCCTTCGCCGCGCTCGCGGCCAAAAGCGGCAAGGTTCACATCATCGGTACCACCGGGATGAACGCGGCCGAAGAGGCCAAGATCAAGGACGCCGCCAAGGCCGCCAAGATCGTCAAATCCGGCAATATGAGCCTCGGCGTCAATCTCCTGGCGGCTTTGACCAAGCGGGTTGCCAAGACGCTTGATGCGTCCTTCGACGTCGAAATTCTGGAGATGCATCACAACCAAAAGGTCGACGCGCCGTCCGGCACCGCGCTGATGCTCGGCCGCGCCGCGGCGGAGGGCCGCGGTATCGACCTCGATCGGAATTCGGTGCGCAGCCGCGACGGCAACACCGGCGCGCGCCACGCCGGCGATATCGGCTTTGCCAATCTGCGCGGAGGCAGCGTGGTCGGCGAGCACACGGTGATTTTCGCCGGGCCTGCCGAGCGGCTGGAGCTCGTGCATAAGGCCGAGGACCGCATGATCTTCGCGCGCGGCGCGCTGCACGCCGCGCTGTGGGCGCGCGATCAGAAGCCGGGCCTTTATGCGATGGCCGACGTGCTTGGCCTCAAAGATTTCTGACGAGCGCGGCGGCGGACGCCGCCAAAAAATGAGCTCTACGACGCCAGTAGGGACTTGCCGGTCATTTCCGCGGGCTTCGGCAGACCCATCAATTCCAGCAACGTCGGGGCGATATCGGCGAGCCGCCCTTCCGCCACGAGCACGCGGTTGCCGGCGCCGGCGAGGATGAGCGGCACCGGGTTGGTGGTGTGCGCCGTGTGCGGGCCACCGGTCTGCGGATCGCGCATCATCTCGCTGTTGCCGTGGTCGGCGGTGACCAGCAGCGCGCCGCCCACTTTCTTGATGGCGTCGGCGATCTTGCCGAGACCGGTGTCGACCGCCTCCACCGCCTTGATCGCCGCCGGCAGGCTGCCGGTGTGGCCGACCATGTCCGCGTTGGCGAAGTTCAGCACGATCATGTCGTATTTGCCCGACTCGATTGCCTCGACCGCCTTGGCCGTCAGCTCCGGCGCCGACATCTCTGGCTGCAAATCGTAGGTCGCCACCTTGGGCGAGGGCACCATGATGCGGTCCTCGCCGTCGAACGGCTTCTCGCGCCCGCCGTTGAGAAAATAAGTGACGTGCGGATATTTCTCGGTCTCCGCCATGCGCAACTGCGTGCGGTGGGCGTTGGCGACGACTTCGCCCAGAATGTTCGGAAAGCTCTGCGGCGGGAAGATCGTCGCCATCAACTTGTCGAGTTCGTCCGAGTACTGCGCCATGCCGACCGCCGCGGCGAAGCGCACGACGTGTTTGCGCGCAAAGCCGGAAAAATCCGGATCGAGCATGGCGCTCAGGATTTCGCGCACCCGGTCGGCGCGGAAATTGAAGCACAGCACGCCATCGCCGTCTTTCATACCGCGATAGCCGCCGATCACCGCCGGCACGATGAATTCGTCGTAGTGTTTGTGCGCATAAGCGTCGGCGATGGCCGCCTGCGCATCGGCGAAGTGCGGCCCTTCTGCCGAGACCATCGCGTCATAGGCTTTGACCACGCGCTCCCAGCGCTTGTCGCGGTCCATGCCGTAATAACGGCCGACCACGGTGGCGACCGGAACCGAGCGCGGCAGGTCGGCGGTGAGCTTTTTAAAATCTTCCGCGGCCGACTGCGGCGGCGTGTCACGGCCATCGGTCAACGCATGAATCACCGTGGACACGCCGGCTTCCGTCAAAATCTTGGCCAGCGCGACGGCGTGGTCCTGGTGCGAATGCACGCCGCCCGGCGACACCAGGCCGATCAGATGGCAGGTGCCGCCGCTTTGCTTGAGCCTGCCGATCAGTCCAGTGAGCGCAGGCGCCTTTTTGATCTCGCCGTCGGCGATGGCCTCGCCGATGCGCGGCAGGTCCTGCATGACGACGCGGCCGGCGCCGATGTTGAGATGGCCGACCTCGGAGTTTCCCATCTGGCCGTCGGGAAGGCCGACGTAGTGGCCGGACGTGCGCAGGAAGCCGTGGGGGTCGTTGGCCCAGAGGCGGTCGAAGGTCGGCGTCTTGGCCTGACGCACCGCATTGTCGGCGCGCTCCTCGCGCCAGCCCCAGCCGTCCAACACGACCAGCATCACCGGACGACGCTTTTGCATCGCTGCTATCCTCGCTACCGATCGAAATCGGATCGGTTGTGAGGGATCGCGCGACAAGCGTCAACGGTCCGCGGACATTCGGTGGAACCGCCTACGCCGCCGTCTAAGCGGCGACTTGGCCGGCTTCCCAGCCGAGCATCGCGCGCTTGCGCGTGAGGCCCCAGTGATAGCCGGTGATGTCGCCGCTCTTGCCGACGACGCGATGGCACGGCACCACGAAGCAGATCGGGTTCTTGCCGACGGCGGCGCCGACCGCGCGCGCGGCTTTCGGATCGCCGACCTTGGCGGCGACGTTGGAATAGGTGACGAGCTTGCCCATCGGGATAGAGAGCAGCTTTTCCCAGACGCGGACTTCGAAGTCCGTGCCGATCAGCACGACGCGCAGCGGCTGGTCCGGCCGCCACAGCGCGGTATCGAAAATGCGCCGCGCGGTCGGTGCGGTGGCCGCGAAATCCTCGACGTATTTCGCGCGCGGCCAGCGCGACCGCATATCTCTGAGCGCTGAACGCTCTTTGCCGGCGTCGGCCAGCGCGAGGCCGGCCAAGCCCCGCGGCGTCGTCATTACCAATGCGGTGCCGAACGGCGAGGGGTGGAAGCCGTAGGAAATGGTCAGGCCTTCGCCGCCCGCCTTCCATTCGCCGGGCGACATCGCTTCGTGGGTGACGAAGAGATCGTGCAATCGGCCCGGGCCGGACAGGCCGACCTCATAGGCGGTGTCGAGCACGCTTGCCGACGAGCGCAGCAGATCGCGCGCGTAACTCAGCGTCAGCGCCTGCAAGAAGGCTTTGGGCGTCAGCCCGCACCAGCGGCGGAACAAATGATGCAGATCGGTCGGCGTGACGCCGGCGGCGTGGGCGATGGTCTCGATCTCGGGTTGCGAACGCCAGTTGCCGCGGATATGGGCGATGGCGCGGCGCACCACGTCGTAGTCGGCTGCCGCGGTCGGCAGCGGGGCGAAGCGCGGGAAGTTCTCAGCGATGGTTGGTTTTGCAAGGGTCATGGTCATGGCCAGTATCTAGGCCGCGGCAGCGGATGCAACCACCCGATTTCTGGCTTTTTCCCCCTGGAGCGGAAGAGACTAAGGCAGCACCGTCCGCGTCACTCCGCGCCTGGCCTCGCCGAGGGCATGGCCCAGCGCCTGGGCGAAGCTCGCCTTCTCATCGGGGCCGAGGAAATTGGCAATCGCCAGCTGTTTGCCGCGCGACACCAGCAACAGCCGCTCGATGCCGAATTCCTCATGCACGACTTGGTCGAGCTTGACCCAGAGCGGATTGAGCTCCCAGACGCGCGCCGCGCCGCGGTGGTCGACCTTGCGCACCTTGAGCGCGGTCGGGGTGACCGAGACTTCCTCGTAAGCGGCGGCGTGCCGGTAATTAATGCGAAAGCCCCAGTACAGCAGCAGCACGTCGAGCCCGAAAAAGCCGAACACCGGCCAGGCGCCCATCAGCAGGAACGCCATGCCGGAGATGAAACTGACGCCGCCGAACACGAGCATCAGCACCATGAAGCCGACATTGCCGAGCGAGCGGTGTGGCGTGATCACAGCGGAAAAAATTGTCGGTTCGAGTTGGGCGTTGTCGTCGTTCATGTTGTCCGAAGCCATGGCGCTGAGTATACCCGAATTCATGGCGAAGAAGACCCGGTCCAGATCGAAATCCAAGCTCAAGCCCACGGCGCGCCGGGCAAAGGTCAAAGGACCGCGCCAACGCGCCAAAGCAGATGTCAAAGCGGCGCAGGGCGCGCTGCGGCCCATGAGCAATGCAGAAATCGACGAAGCGTTCCGCCGCTTCCAGGCTGCCAATCCGGAGCCGAAAACCGAACTCACATACGTCAATCCGTTTACGCTGCTGGTTGCGGTGGTGCTCTCGGCGCAGGCAACCGATGCCGGCGTCAATAAGGCGACGCCGGCGCTGTTTGCGCTCGCAGATACGCCGGAGAAAATGGCGGCGCTCGGCGAAACCAGGGTGCGCGACCTGATCAAGACCATCGGGCTTTTTCGCACCAAGGCGAAGAGCGTGGTGGCGCTGTCGCATATCCTCGCTCAACAGTATGGCGGTGAAGTGCCGAAGACGCGCGAGGCGCTGGAGGCGCTACCGGGGGTCGGCCGCAAGACCGCCAATGTCGTGCTCAATTCGGCATTCGGCGAACACACCATCGCCGTCGACACCCACATTTTCCGCGTCGGCAATCGCACCGGGCTGGCGCCCGGCAAGAATCCGATGGAGGTCGAGCAAAAGCTGGAAGAGCGAGTCCCGGCGCAATACAAGCGTCACGCCCACCATTGGCTTATCCTGCACGGGCGCTACACTTGTCTGGCACGCAAGCCGCGATGCGAGGCCTGCCTCATCGCCGACTTGTGCCAATGGCCGGGAAAAACGGTCGTCAAGTAGCGGAGCAGCGTATGGAAGGCTCTTCGGTCGCCAAGGCGCACGCCTATATCCGTCAAACCCAGGTCGACTGTCTGAAAGATGCCGGGCTGCCTGTGAAAGCCGCGGCGGCGTGGGCCAAGTTTGAACCCGTCCGCTTCAGCGGCAACTTCAAGCGCGACAGCGCGCTGGGTGGCAAGATCTGGCGCGGTGGCGCCAACCTCCTCGCGAAGCTGCCGAAGAAGCCGCGACGAAGCCCGCTGCAGCAGATGGCCTCGGACTCCATTCTGCACGTGTGCCGGTCCACACGCGAAAGCTTCCTCAAGCGTCACGCAGAGACAGTGTATCGCAGGCTGACCAAGAATCTTTCGGCTTTTCCGCGTGTCGACGAGCTTGTTTATGCTGCCGCCAAGCTCGTGCCCGGCCTGACGCCGACGCGCCGCGAGGTCGAAGCCGAAAGCGCGTTCATGCAATCGGAAAAGGACGGCGTTGAAGTCGATCAGGGACTCTTTTTGGCGCAAGTGCTGGCGTTGCCCGAGAGTGGCCTGCATCTCTGCGAGGCGATGCTGGCCCCAAAGCAGGAAGCGTTGGAGCGGACCGGCGAATTCGTCAAGAACGGCGTCATCGATTTCGGCCCGGCGCGCATCGAGCGGCAGGGCAAGGCCGCGATCGTCACGGTCAACAATCCGCGCTTTCTCAACGCCGAAGACGACGACACGCTCGGCGACACCGAGACCGCCGCCGACATCGCCCTCTTCGATCCCTTAAGCGAAATTTGCGTGCTGCGCGGCGCCGTGGTCGAGCACGGCAAATATGCCGGTAAGCGCATCTTCTCCGCCGGGATCAATCTTACGCACCTCTATCGCGGGAAAATTCCTTTTCTTTGGTACATCCGCCGCGACATGGGCGTGGTGAATAAGATGTTCCGCGGTCTGGCAATGGGCACTGCGAGCCCGGACGAAGTCTACGGCGGCACGCGCGAGAAGCCGTGGGTGGCGCAGCTCGACGCCTTCGCCATCGGCGGCGGCTGCCAATATTTACTGGCGATGGACTATGTCGTTGCCGGCTCCAATGCCTACATGACGCTGCCCGCGCGCAAGGAGGGCATCATCCCAGGCGCCGCGAATTTGCGGCTCACGCGCTTTGTCGGCGCCCGCGCGGCGCGGCAGGCGATCCTGATGGACCGCCGCTTCGACTGCGATTCACCCGAAGGGCGCATGATTTGCGACGTTGTCGCGCCGCCAGATCAGGTCGAGCGGGCGGTCGCCAAAGTGTGCGATGATTTCGCCTCGTCGGGCGTGGTCAGCGCCGCCGGCAACCGGCGCGCCTTGCGCGTCGGCGAGGAGCCGCTCGACACCTTCCGCCGCTACATGGCGGTCTATTGTCGCGAACAGGCCTATTGCCACTTCTCGCCGGCGCTGATCGCCAATCTGGAAAAGCACTGGAACGCGGCGCAGCGGAAGATTTAGCACGGCGGCGCAATCAACTCGGCCCGCTTGCCACTTAAGCGCTTGTGGATGTGCACCATATAGGCCATGGCGAAGATCGGCGTCGCCAGATTGACGACCGGAATCGACACGAACAGCGCGATCGCCATGCCGGCGAGAAAAAGATAAGGCGCGTGGGCCCGTCGCATCGCTTTGGCCTCATGCGGTGGGCGAAAGCGCATGGCGGCGAATTCGAAATACTGTCGGCCGAGCAGATAGGCGTTGGCGAGGAACAGCGCGATCACGCCGAGCCCGGCGAAGAAAACGAACGGTAGCGCGCAGACATAGACAATGAGCGCGAGCACCGCGAACTTCACGCCCTCGATGAGCGCGCGCAGCAGCGGCAGCGCCTTGCCCGGCGGCTCGGCCGGATAGCTGTCGCGCTCGACGGCGTCACCGACTTCGTCGACGAAGAAGCTGCCGACGAAGGCCGTGATGGTCGGCATCAGGAATAGCGCACCGGTGACGATACCGAGACCCGCCATGATCGACAGGACCCAGGCGAGTGCCGACCAGGCCGCGTGCGGGGCAAAACCGGAGGTCTGCTCGGCCCAGGCGGCGCCGCTTGCCGCCAGCGCGTGGAAGATACGGTTGAGCACGATGCCGACGATGACGATCAGCAGCAGCGCGAGGCCGACGGCCTTCATCAGCACGGCGCGAAGCGGCGCGGTGAACAGCTGACCGATAGCGGTAAACGCGGCGTTGAACATGGCCAAAGAGGTAGGGCCAATGGCCGGTCAGGGCAAGGCGCGGTGATTGCTTTAGAGCGCCGGCGACAGGGTCTCGGCGTCGACTTCCGCTTGAGCAAGCGGCACCAACGGCATCAGCTCGCGGTCCTCTTCGATCGGCAGATCGGCCCAGGCCATCATCTTGTAGTCGAAGCCGCGCACCAGCGTCGGCTTGACCACCTCGAAATAGGGCGAAATGTCGAAATCGCGCGGCGCGTAGAGCGAAGAGTGCCGGATCTCGTGAATGTCCTGCCAGGCCTGCTCGCTCGCCACGCGCGCCACCTTGGGCAGGATCGGATAGCGCACGTTCTCGAAGGCCTGCGCGATCAGCGCCGAGCAGATGATGCGCGTCGGATGGCCGGAACCGAGCGACATCAGGCGGCGGCGCCAGCGCTGCGGCACCGGCAGCGGAAACAGATAGCGCATCAGGTCGATGACGTTCTTCAAGTCGTAGTCGAAGCCGATGCGCTCGGCGGCATAAGCGCAGACGCGCGCGCAATCGTCGGCGGTGAGTTTGGTCGGGCGGCAGATGCGGGTGTGGCAATGGATGTATTTCGACAGCGGCGCCGCGACCACGCCCTGGCCGATGTGCGCTTCGACCAGCACCAGCGGTTCGCCGTCTGCGGTGACGCGGTCGCCGATCGGCCCGACGTAGAGCGCGGCATGCGACCAGGTCGACTGGGTCAGATACTTGATGACGCCGGAGATGTGGTTGTTGCCTTCGACCAACAGCACGTCGCCCGGCCGCAACGTGGCGCGCAACGCGTCGGGATCGCTCGGCGTGAATGGCGCGTAGCCATGCGACGGCTTTTCAAGATAACGGGCAAGGACGCGTCCCAGCCCATCGAACACAAAACTCATGACCGCGAAGCCCCGGCGCCGATTTCAGCGTTCCCCCGCGCGTGCAGTGCAAATCTCGCGCGCTTGTTGTGAGGTAATTTAACGGAGACTCATTGCAATTTGGTTCACCGGCGCGGCCCGAGTTACCAATCGTTAGCCATGACGTTGCGGTCTATCGCGCTTTGCGGCACCGTGCGCGGCTTCCAGCAAGGATTGGGATACCATGCCGATAGGTCGCAGCGTCTGCTGGGTCGCCCTCAAGGTCAGCCGATGACCGTACGTCCGAAGGCCCTGGTCGCCTGGTCCAGCGGCAAGGATTCGGCCTGGGCGCTGCACGAGGTGCGCCGCGCCCGCGACTACGATATCGTCGGCGCGCTGACGACGGTGACTGATTCATTCGCGCGGGTGAGTATGCATGGCGTGCGTGAGGAGTTGTTACTGGCGCAACTCGACGCCGCCGGGCTGCCGGCGATCATCGTGCGCATTCCCTATCCGTGCCCAAATGAGATCTACGAGCGTGAGATGGCCAAAGCCCTCGCCGACGCCAAAACGCGCGGCGTCACGCACATAATCTTCGGCGATCTCTATCTGGAGGACATCCGCGCCTATCGCGAGAAGAATCTCGCCGGCACCGGCATCACGCCGGTATTTCCGCTCTGGCTCAAGCCGACCGATGCGCTGGCGCGCGCCATGATCGACGGCGGCGTCGAGGCGCATCTCGCGGTGGTCGACCTGAAGAAATTGCCGGCGGCCTTTGCCGGCAGGCGCTTCGATTCAAGCCTGCTCGCCGAATTGCCCGGCGGCGTCGACCCCTGCGGCGAGAATGGCGAATTCCATTCGTTCGTGTCGGCAGGGCCGATGTTGTCGCGCAAAATTGCCGTGCATGTCGGCGAGACGGTGGAGCGCGACGGCTTCGCGTTTGCCGATCTTGTGCCGGCTTAACCCCGCAGCACGCCGCCGGTCTTCTTGCCGACCTCGGCGACAATCTTTTGGCCAAGCGCATCGATCTCGGCGTCGGTCATGGTCTTGTCGCGCGGCTGCATGGTGACGGCGATGGCAATCGACTTTTTGCCGGGCTCGATGCCCTTGCCTTCATAGAGGTCGAACACGCTGACGCCGACGATTAATTTTTTGTCGACGCTCTGCGCCGCGCGGACAATATCGCCGGCCTTGACGCTGCTGTCGACGACAAAGGCGAAATCGCGCGCGACCGGCTGGAACGGCGACAATTCGAGCAGCGGTTTGGCGCGCGTCGCCCGCGGCTTCGACGCGGGAATTTTCTCCAGCACGACCTCGAAGGCCATCAGCGGCCCCTCGGCCTTGAGCGCTTCCAGCACGCGTGGATGCAACTCGCCGAAATGGCCAAGGATATTTTGCGGGCCGATCTGGATGGTGCCGGAGCGGCCGGGATGGAACCAGGCCGGGCCGCCGGGTATGACCTGAAGACCCTGCATCGGCGCGCCGGCCGCGGCGAGCACGGCGAGCGCATCCGATTTGGCGTCGAACGCGTCGGCTGCGCCGCTGCCGAACCAGTGCCGGCCGATTTCGCTCGGATTGGCAAAGCCACGCCGGACGCCGCTCGCGGCGGTGAACTGATCTTCCGGCCGGTCGCCTTTGAAAATCTGTCCGACTTCGAACAGTGCCAGATCGCCGAAACCGCGGTCGGCGTTGCGCTGGGCCGCCATGACCAGACCGGGGATGAGGCTCGGCCGCATGTCGGAGAGTTCCGCGGCGATCGGATTGGCGAGAGCCAAATCGGCTTTGCCGCCGCCGAACAACTCCGCCTCGCGCTTGGAGACGAACGACCAGGTAACGGCTTCGACCATGGCGCGGGCGGCAAGCGCGCGCTTGGCCTTGCGCGTGCGGTTCTGAATTGATGTCAGCACCTGTTTGCGTGCGTCGCCGCCGCGCGGGAATGGCGTCGATGGCACGCGGTCGACGCCAACGATGCGCACCAGTTCCTCGACAATGTCGGCGCGTCCGTGCACGTCGGGACGCCACGACGGCACCGCGACCTTGACCTTCTCGCCTTGGCCGGCGGCGAAGAAGCCGAGCTTCTCCAGCACGCGGCGGATTTCGGGAAGGGTAAGCTTGATGCCGGCAAGCCGCGGCAGCTCGCTCAAGGGGAAATCGACGACGGTTTCCTTTGCGCTGGGATCGCCGGCGACGACG
>DASUGZ010000107.1:0-47255 GCA_036273755.1 Pseudolabrys sp. | reverse complement strand
TTTCGCGGAGCCATCCATGGACATCTTCGACGCCGTCGCCTCACGCTATTCCTGCCGCGCCTTTCTGCCGACGCCAGTTCCCGAGAAGACCGTTCGCGACATTGTCGAACGCGCGGCACGCGCGCCGTCGGCCGGCAACATGCAGCCGTGGCGGGTTTATGCGCTCGCCGGCAAGCGGGTGCAGGATCTGGTCGCGCGCATGATGCCACGCATGGCGAGCGAATTGCCGAAAGGCGAGGGTGCCGACTACACGATTTATCCCGAGCCGCTCGGTGAGCCCTACAAGACGCGGCGTTTCCAGGTCGGCGAGGCGCTCTACAAATCGATCGGCGTAATGCGCGACGACAAACCGGCGCGCTACCGGCAATACGCGCGCAACTATCAATTCTTCGGTGCCCCGGTCGCTTTGTTTTTCGCGCGCGAGAGAGCGCACGGGCCGGCGCAGTGGGCCGATATCGGCGGCTACCTGCAGACGGTTGCCCTGCTGGCGCGCGGCCGCGGCTTACACACGTGCCCGCAACAGGCCTGGGTGTCGTTTCACCGGACCGTGCGCGACTTCCTCGAGCTTCCCGATCATTTGATGATCTATTCGGGCATGGCGCTCGGCTTTGCCGATGAAGCCGCCCCGATCAATGCCTGGCGGTCGCCACGCGCGCCGCTCGACAATTACGCAACGTTTATGGGCTTCGACGGATAGCCCGAAAATCATTCATTTACGCTGAACTTTTGCGTTCAGCCCGCGTTCACCGGCGCGTGCCTAAAATCCCACCCATGCCGGTTCTCCGACATATCATCTTTGTTCTGATCGCGAGCACGACGGCGGCTCCAGCTTTGGCCGCGGAGCTGCCGCAGCACGCTTGCCTGTCCAAGGCCGAGCAGCGTGTCGCGGTCGCCGAACATCGCGCCATCCCGCTGGCCGAGGCGGTTAAGATCCTGCACGCGCGCGGGCATAGGGCCGAATTGGTGCGCGCGCGGCTGTGCCGCCACAGCGAGGGCCTCGCCTACGTGCTGACACTGTTGCCGCGCAGTGGCAAAGTGACCCGGGTGACCGTTGACGCCGCGAACGGCGAGGTTATCAACGGGCGCTGATCGGAGATTATCCAGTTGCGCCTCCTCGTCATCGAAGACGATCCCGACCTCAACCGCCAGCTCTCAACCGCGCTGACCGACGCCGGTTATGTCGTCGATCGCGCGTTCGACGGCGAGGAGGGGCACTATTTGGGTGAATCCGAGCCGTACGACGCCATCATTCTCGACATCGGTCTACCGAAAATGGACGGCATCTCGGTGCTGGAGTCGTGGCGGCGCCAAGGCCGCGCCATGCCGGTGCTGATGCTTACGGCGCGCGACCGCTGGAGCGACAAGGTGCAGGGCTTCGACGCTGGCGCCGACGACTATGTCGCCAAGCCCTTCCATCTAGAGGAGGTGCTGGCGCGGGTGCGTGCGCTGCTGCGCCGCTCGGTCGGTCACGCCAAGAGCGAGTTCACCTGCGGGCCGGTGCGGCTCGACTCACGGACCGGGCGCGTGTCAGTGGACGGCAATCCGGTCAAGCTCACCAGCCATGAATACCGGCTGCTGGCTTACCTCATGCACCACGCTGGGCGCGTTGTGTCGCGCACCGAACTGGTCGAGCATCTGTACGATCAGGACTTCGACCGCGACTCCAATACCATCGAGGTTTTTGTCGGCCGCATCCGCAAAAAGCTCGGCGTCGAGATCATCCAGACCGTGCGCGGCCTCGGCTATCTGCTGTCGCCTCCGGGCGCATGAATGCGCGCCAACTCCCTCGCGCTGCGCCTCTTCCTCTCCGCGACTGCCTGGGCGGTGGTGATCCTGCTGATCTCGGGTCTGGTGCTGTCGTCGATCTACCGGCAAGCAGTCGAGCGGGCCTTCGACCGCCGGCTCGACGTCTACCTGCGTACGCTGGTCGCCGATGTCGCCTCGCCGGAAGAGACAAGCGACAAATTCCCGCAATCGCTCGGCGAGCCGCTTTTCGAATTGCCGCTGTCGGGCTGGTACTGGCAGGTCACGCGGCTCGATCCCGACAAGCACGACATGCGCGCCTCGCGCTCGCTGTGGGACGCCGGGCTGCCGCATCTGCAGGATCGTGGCGTAGCGGCGGGGCCGGACGGGACGCGGCAGGGCTATGTCGCTGGACCCGAGGAGCAACGGCTGCGGCTGGTCGAGCGCAACATCGATCTTGGGGATGAGGGGCACTATCTTGTTGCCGTTGCCGGCGACGCCGCAGAGATCGCCGATGAAGTGCATTCCTTCGACCAGGCACTGATCATTACCTTTTCCATTCTTGCCGCGGTGCTGCTGCTGACTACCATGTTCCAGGTGCGCTTTGGTCTGGCGCCGCTCAAGCGCATCACCGACAGTCTCACCGCCATCCGCTCAGGCAGTGCCGAGCGGCTGGCCGGACAATTCCCGGAAGAAATCGCGCCGCTCGCGCGCGAGACCAACGCCCTGATCGACGCCAACAAGGAAATCGTCGAGCGCGCACGCACCCATGTCGGCAATCTCGCGCATGCCTTGAAGACGCCGCTGTCGGTAATGGTGAACGAGGCGGCGAGCCGGCCGGGTGACGCCTTCGCCGCCAAAGTACAGGAGCAGGCCGATATCATGCGCGATCAGGTGGCGCGCCATCTCGAACGCGCGCGGCTCGCCGCGCGGCTCACGGTGGTCGGCTCGATCACCGAGGTCGAACCCGTGGTCACCGCCCTGGCGCGTACCATGGAGAAGATTCATCACGACCGCGGCATCGCCATCGACGTCCGCGCCAATACCGACGCGCGCTTCCGCGGCGAGCGGCCTGACCTCGAAGAGATGGTCGGCAATCTGGTCGACAACGCCAGCAAGTGGGCGGCGGCGCGGGTCGCGATCGAGGTGGTGCGCGAGAACGACGACACTGCAAACGACAACCGTGTGCGCATCGTGGTCGACGACGACGGGCGTGGCCTGTCGCCGTCCGAGCGCGAGCAGGTCGCCCAGCGCGGCAGCAAGCTCGACGAAACCAAGCCGGGCTCGGGCCTCGGTCTGTCGATCGTGGTCGAACTCGCCGCGCTCTACGGCGGCGAGCTCAAGCTCAGCACCGCGCCGCTCGGCGGCCTGCGCGCCGAATTGGTCCTGCCAGCGGCTTAGAGTCCGCGCCAGCGCATCCAGAAGAAAATGGCGGCGCTGGAGGCGAGACAAAGACCGAGTGCGAACGGGTAGCCGTAGGTCCATTGCAACTCGGGCATGATCTTGAAATTCATCCCGTAAATGCCGGCGATCACCATCGGCGGTGTAAGGACGGTGGCGACCAAGGTCAGCACGTTCATGACTTTGTTCTGCAACAGGCCAATATAGCCGACCACGCCGTCAAGCAGGAACCCGGCGGTGGTCGACAAATCGCTTTCCGCCTCGGCAATTGAAATCAGGTCGCGCTCGAAGGTTTCAAGCTTGACGGTCAGCGATTTCGGCACACCATGGTCACGCAGGAAAGCAATCATGCGGCGGAAGCTCAACACGCTACGCCTCAGTTTCACCAAGACCTCACGACTCGGCCCGAGTTCGGTCAGCACGTGCTCAAGCTGGCGGTTACGCAGACGCGGCGAGCCTTGCAGGATGCGTCGCCGCTTCGACGTCGCGCGATGCTGAAACACCAATGTGTTGATGCGGTCGAGATCATGGCCGACCTGATCGAGGATATTGTCGGTATGATCGACCAGCATGTCGAGAATGGCGGCGAAAACGTCGTCGCGTCCCGACTTGTGCGTGAAACAGTTCTCACATTCTTTGACCAAGTCGCTTAAGCCATGGGGGGCGCCCTCCGAGACGCTCACGAGCACGTTTTTGGTGCGGATGAAGGTGACCTTGAGCAAATGCGGGTCCTTCTCCTCGCGGAATGTGAGCACCAATCCGGTCATCGTCATCTGCCGCTCGGTGGCACTGTAGTGACTGGAGACCTGGAACGGCTCGTAGTCGTTGGCGGGACTCAATTCGACATCGAGCGTGTCTTCGACCAAGCGCTTTTCGTCCGCAGTCGCGGCGTGAACATCGATCCATGCTGCTTTCTGCAGCGTCGCTGCGTTCGGCTTTTTGTCGATTTCCCGCAGCCCGCCGCCATCGATCTCGTAGAGGTTCAGCACGCCCAATCTCCGGCCCAGAATCGGGGCAGTTTAACGCGATCCGCGATCAATGGTTGCGGGCCAAGCCCCGCTTTCGCCCAAATCCTCCCTTCTGCCTAAGCCCAAGCGTCGAGATTCCGCCGACCGAGGGAAGGACATGGCAGCGGCTACCAAACAATTGACGCTGGCGCTGGGCGTGGGGCTATCGCTTGCCGCGTGCGCCAACAGCCCGGATGGGCCAGGGCCGAAGGAGAACACCGGCACGCTCCTCGGCGCCGGTACCGGCGCCCTGCTTGGAGCCGCGGTCGCCGGCCATGGCACTGGCAACCGGCTCGCGGGCGCGGCTATCGGCGGACTGCTCGGCGGCCTGATCGGCAACCGTATTGGCGCCGCGCTCGACGACGAGGATCGTGAGCGTGCTTATACGGCGCAGTTGGATGCACTTGACCGCGGCCAGCCCGGCGCCCCGGTGTCGTGGAAAAATCCGGATTCCGGCCGCTACGGCACCGTCGTGCCGGGTCCGACTTACGTGGAAAACGGCCGCAATTGCCGCTCCTACACCCACACCGTCTTTATTGACGGTCGCCCGCAGACCGCCCGCGGCACCGCCTGCCGTAACCCCGACGGCAGTTGGACGGCAGTCAGCTAACGCGCGGACGCCTCGGCAACGCCGATTTTCGCGGAGTCGCGCTATTGATCTTGCTCAATGCCGCCACGATTGCGCGCGAGGTATGCCGTCACCGTGGGAGCGGCAAAACTTGGCGGCACCAAAGGATGGCGAGGGTGTTGGCGTGTCTGTATGGTCGGCGCACGTGACTTGACGCTGCTCGATGCGACCAGGCCGTACTTAAGGAATTTGACGTAGAATGACGCGCAAGCAGCGAAGGCTGGTTCTGATCGGTGGCAGCATTGGGGCGCTGGCACTTGCGCTCGGGCTGGTGCTCAACGCGCTCAGCGGCTCGATCGTATTCTTCAATTCGCCGACCGACATCAAGGAAAAGCAGATTGCCGCCGGCACTCGCGTCCGCATTGGCGGATTGGTCAAGGACGGCAGCGTGCAGCGTGGCGACAAGCTGCGCATCCGTTTCGAGGTGACCGATGGCAAGAATGACGTGCCGGTGAAATTCCAAGGCATTGTCCCGGACCTGTTCCGCGAGGGGCAGGGCGTGGTCGCGGAAGGCAAGCTGGAGCCCGGCGGCATCCTTGACGCCGACACGGTGCTCGCCAAGCATGACGAGCGCTACATGCCCAAAGAAGTGGTCGATGCGTTGAAGAAAAGCGGACGTTGGGAAGAGAGCGAGGGCAAGGTCGCCGGAGGCAAGACGCCATGATCCCGGAATTTGGTCATTATGCGCTTGTGTTGGCGCTGGCGCTCGGGCTGATCCAGTCGATAGCGCCGATCGTCGGCGCGAAGACGCGCGACGCCGCGCTGATGCGGCTGGCGAGCTCGACGGCGCTGATGCAATTCCTGCTGGTTGCGCTGTCGTTCGGCGCGCTTGTGACCTGCTACGTCACTTCGGACTTCTCGGTGAGGACGGTGTTCGAGAACTCGCACTCGATGATGCCGCTGATCTACAAGTTTACCAGCGTATGGGGCAATCACGAGGGCTCGATGCTCTTGTGGGTGCTGATCCTGTCGCTGTTCGGCGCCTTCGTCGCGGCTTTCGGCACCAACTTGCCGGCGACTTTGAAGGCGCATGTGCTGGCGGTGCAATCGTGGATCGCGGTCGCGTTCTATCTGTTCATTCTGTTGACCTCGAATCCATTCCTGCGCCTGGCGCAGGCGCCGATCGAGGGCCGCGATCTCAATCCGATCCTGCAGGACCTCGGTCTCGCCATCCATCCGCCATTGCTTTATCTCGGCTATGTCGGTTTCTCGATCTCCTTTTCCTTCGCCATCGCGGCGCTGATCGAAGGCCGCATCGATGCCGCGTGGGCGCGCTGGGTGCGGCCGTGGACGCTGATGGCCTGGATGGCGCTGACCGTCGGCATCGCTATGGGCTCCTACTGGGCCTACTACACGCTCGGCTGGGGCGGCTTCTGGTTCTGGGATCCGGTCGAGAACGCCTCGCTGATGCCCTGGCTCGCCGGTACCGCGCTGTTGCATTCTGCGGTGGTGATGGAAAAGCGCAACGCGCTGAAAATCTGGACTATCCTGCTCGCGATCCTCACCTTCTCGCTGTCGCTGATCGGCACCTTCCTGGTGCGCTCGGGTGTGCTCACCTCGGTGCATTCCTTCGCCAATGATCCGAGGCGCGGCGTCTTCATCCTCGGCATTCTGGTGCTGTTCATCGGCGGCGGCCTGTCTCTGTTCGCATGGCGCGCAACGATGTTGAAGCAAGGCGGATTGTTCGCGCCGATCTCACGCGAGGGCGCGCTGGTGTTCAACAATCTGTTCCTCACCACCGCCTGCCTCACGGTGTTCGTCGGCACACTTTACCCCTTGGCGCTGGAAGCACTGACTGGCGCGAAGATTTCGGTTGGCGGTCCTTACTTTAATTTGACATTCGGCCCACTGTTCGTCGCGCTGATGTTCGCTATGCCGTTTGGCCCGTTGCTCGCCTGGAAACGCGGCGACTTGCTCGGCGTGGCGCAACGGCTGATGGCGGCGTTCGCCGTCGGCCTCGTCGCAGTCGCAGCGACATTCGCGATTAGGGGTGGCGCCTCCGTGTGGGCGCCGTTCGGCGTTGGGCTTGCGCTTTATGTGATGATGGGCGCGGTTGTCGATCTGGTCGAGCGCACCGGATTGATGCGTCTGCCGATGGCGACGGTGCGCACGCGCGCCTTCGGCCTGCCGCGCTCAGCCTGGGGCACGGCAGTCGCGCATTTCGGCATCGCCGTATCGATGCTTGGCATCATCAGCGCTGGCACCTGGGGCACCGAACTGATCGTCGCGGTCAGTGCGGGCCAGACCGTGTCGCTGTCCGGCTACGATCTGACCTTCGACGGCGCCATCGAGCGAGCCGGGCCGAATTACAACGCGCAGGTGGCGAAGTTCACCGTGCGCGAACGCGGCGTGACCATCGGCGTGATGGAGCCGTCAAAGCGGAATTTCTCGGCGCGGGCGACCTCGACCAACGAAGCGGCGCTGATGGCGCGGGGCGCCGGTCAGCTTTATCTGTCGCTCGGCGATTCCAACAAGGACGGTTCGATCGCCATTCGGCTCTACTATAAGCCTCTGGTGATGTTCATCTGGCTCGGCGCCCTGATCATGATGTTTGGCGGTGCTCTGTCACTATCCGACCGCCGCTTGCGCGTCGGCGCACCGAAGCCGGCGGCCAAATCCGCCCTGCAGCCGGCGGAGTAGAGCGATGCGCCGGTTCGCCGTGATCGCACTGTTCGTCGCGCTTGCGGTGCCCACCGCGGCCTTGGCGGTTGAGCCCGACGAAATGCTGAAAGACCCCCAGCTTGAAATGCGTGCGCGACATCTTTCCGAAGAACTGCGCTGCATGGTCTGCCAGAACCAATCGATTGACGATTCGGCAGCGCCGCTCGCCCGCGACATCCGGCTCTTGGTGCGAGAGCGGCTGACCAAAGGCGACAGCGATAGCGAGGTGCTCAACTACCTCGTGGCGCGTTACGGCGAGTTCGTGCTGCTCAAACCGCGCGTCGAACTCCAGAGCCTTCTGCTGTGGGGGCTGCCGCCGTTCGCGCTGGTGGCCGGCATGATCGCGCTTTACATGACCGCCCGCCGCCGCGCGGCCGCAGAGGCACAGCCTCCGGCCCTCAGCGCCGACGAGCAGAAAAAAGTCGACACTTTAGTCGGATCGTCAACCAAGTAGGCGCTGTTTATCAAGCAATTTCGCGGCTACGTCGACTTTCCGACGTTACCAAAGTTTAATCCCGCCGACAGGACGCTGTAAGGCTCATCCACCCATCTTCTTATTCGAACGCGCTGAACGCGCCCTCGAATTCGCGATGGAGTTTCCGTGATGACACTAAGCGTCAATCCCAATCCCACTCCCGTCAAGAAGTCGCGCATGCTCTCGGCGCGGCGCGCCATCCTGCTTGCCACCACCATTGTCGGCTTGGGCGCTGCCGCGCTTGTCGTCGCTCCTGGTCTCGATCTCACGCACGGCTATTCGGCCGCCTTCGCGCAGAATCTGAGCGAGCAGGCGCACAAGCTGCAGGCGCCGACCGGCTTTGCCGACATCGTCGAGAAGGTGAAGCCGGCTGTGATCTCGGTGCGCGTCAAAGTCGACGGTGGCTCGCAGACCACCGGTCTCGGCGGCAATGACGTTCCTCCGGGACTGCGCGAGTTCTTCCGCCGCTTCGGCATGCCCGATGTCCCGGGAAATTCGCCCAACATGCCTCACGGCCACGGCCATAACATCATCACGGGTCAGGGCTCCGGCTTCTTCATTTCCGCCGACGGCTACGCCGTGACCAACAACCACGTGGTGGAAAAGGCGGAGAGCGTCACGGTCACCACCGACGACGGCAAGATTCACAAAGCCAAAGTCATCGGCACCGATCCGCGCACCGATCTCGCGCTGATCAAAGTGGAAAATGGACCGTTCCCCTACGTGAAGCTGTCCGACAGGATCCCGCGTATCGGCGATTGGGTGCTCGCGGTCGGCAATCCGTTCGGCCTTGGCGGCACCGTTACGGCCGGCATCGTGTCGGCGCGCGGCCGCGACATCGGCGCCAGCGCCTATGACGACTTCATCCAGATCGACGCCCCGGTGAACAAAGGAAATTCCGGCGGTCCGACCTTCGATACCGAAGGCAACGTCATCGGTGTCAACACTGCGATCTTCTCGCCCTCGGGCGGCTCGGTCGGCATCGCCTTCGCGATTCCCGCCGATACCGTCAGCAGCGTCATCACGCAGCTTAAGGAGCATGGGTCGGTCACCCGCGGCTGGATCGGCGTTCAGATCCAGCCGGTGACGCCGGACATCGCCGACAGCCTCGGCCTCAAGAAAGCGGAAGGCGCGCTGGTCGCTGCTCCGCAGAAGGACAGTCCGGCGGTCAAGGCCGGCATCGAGGCTGGCGACATCATCACCGCGGTCGACGGCAAGCCGGTCAAGGACGCGCGCGATCTCGCCAAGAAGATCGGCGCCCTACAGCCGAAGACGTCGGTCAAGCTGGCCGTCTTGCACCAGGGCTCGGAAAAGACCGTCACATTGACGCTCGGCGAAATGCCGGCCGCCACGAAAGTCGCGAGCGCCGACAGCTCGAACGAAAACGGCGATGCCGATTTGTCGAAACTCGGCCTCACGCTTGCTCCGGCCGGCCGTGTCGCCGGTGCCGGCGGCGAGGGCGTCGTGGTCACCGGCGTCGATTCCTCGGGGGTCGCCGCCGACCATGGTTTCTCGACCGGCGACGTGATCCTCGAGATCGCCGGCAAGACCGTTTCGACGCCAGCCGACGTGCGCAACACGATCGCGTCCGCGCGTAGCGACGGCAAGCGCAGTGTGCTGGTGCGGCTGAAGTCGGGTGACAACACCCGCTTTGTCGCCCTGCCGGTCGGAAAGGGATGAGGAAAGAGCTCGGGGCGTGCTGCTGGCATCCGTCGCCCCCGCTGGCGGTGCACCTCAACGGGACGGGCTTCGTGCCCGTCCCGACCTAATTGAGGAAATCGAAATAGGCTCCAAACGGGGTTCATTCCGGTTTCCGTAGCAACTCCAACCCTGGCATCCGTCGCCCCCGCTGGGGTGGGGTCGTGGAGGGGGTGGCGGGCCAAATCCGCCACCTCCTCGCGTACCAAAGGGCGGCGAAGCTTGGCTGCAAAAGCCTGGGCGGGCCGACAAATTGGCCGAAACGGCGGGGGCAGAGCGAACCGGGGAATTGACGTCCTTCCGAATTGACTGGAATTGGTGTGACCGATGCCCACTTATGCGGATATTCAAGGGGCTCGCGCCTTCGGCAGGACGGCCGACGCGCAACCGGACCGGGTCACCATGCGCCTTCTCGTCATCGAGGACGACCGCGACGCCGCGGATTATCTGGTCAAGGCCTTCCGCGAGGTCGGCCATGTCGCCGATGCCGCGACCGACGGCGACGACGGCTTGGTGATGGCGCTCGACGGCCAATACGACGTGCTCATCGTCGACCGCATGCTGCCGAAGCGCGACGGCCTCTCTCTGATCGGCGCCCTGCGCGAGAAGGGCGTCGAAACGCCCGCGCTCATTCTCTCCGCGCTCGGCCAGGTCGACGACCGGGTCAAGGGCCTGCGCGCCGGCGGCGACGACTACCTGCCCAAGCCCTATTCCTTCACCGAGCTGTTGGCGCGCATCGAGGTGCTGGCGCGCCGGCGCGGCGCCCGGCAGGAGGAAACCGTGCTGCGGGTCGGCGATCTTGCGCTTGACCGGCTGTCGCATGAGGTGCGGCGTGGGCGGGACGAAATCTCGCTGCAGCCTCGCGAATTCCGCCTGCTGGAGTACCTGATGAAGCACGCCGGGCAGGTGGTTACCCGCACCATGCTCCTGGAAAACGTGTGGGACTATCATTTCGACCCGCAAACCAACGTTATTGACGTCCACATCTCGCGCTTGCGCTCGAAAATCGATAAAGGTTTCTCCCAGCCGCTTTTGCATACGGTCCGCGGCGCGGGATACATGATACGTGACGGCGCTCGGTAAACTCTTCCGCACCACCACGTTCAAGCTGACGCTGGTCTATTTGACCGTGTTCGCGCTGTTTGCCGCTTTTTTGCTCGGCTATTTCGCACTCAACACCCGCCGCCTGATCACCGAACAGATCACCGACACCGTCAACGCTGAAATCACCGGACTGTCCGAGCAATACCGACTCGGCGGCATCCGCCGGCTGGTGATCGTCGTCGATACGCGCGCGCGTCGGCCGGGTTCGAGCCTCTACCTCGTCACCACCTTTACCGGCGAGGCCCTGGCCGGCAATGTCACCGCGCTCGCGCCGGGCATCCTCGACAATCCCGGCTGGACCGAGACCGTCTATCGACGCCTCGATGAACCCGAGAACGCCGATCGCCCGGAGCATGACGCGCTGGTGCGCGTGTTCCAGTTGCCCGGCGGCTTCCGGCTGCTGGTCGGCCGCGATCTCGACGAGCGGGAGCGGCTCTATCATATCGTGGTGTCTGCCGGACGCTGGTCGGTCGCCATCGTCATCGTACTCGGCCTCGCCGGCGGCTTGCTGGTGAGCCGCCGCGTGTTGCGTCGCGTCGACGCCATGACCGAAACCACCCGCACCATCATGGCCGGCGATCTCGGCGGGCGGCTGCCGGTTGCCGGCACCGGCGACGAGCTTGATCGTCTCGCCGACAACCTCAACGTCATGCTCGAACGTATCGAGGCGTTGATGTACGGATTGAAAGAGGTCTCGGACAACATCGCGCACGACCTCAAGACGCCACTTACCCGGCTGCGTAACCGGTCGGAAGAGGCGCTGCGCACCGGCAAGAGCGAGGCCGAATACCGGGCCGCGTTGGAGGCGACCATCGAGGAATCGGAGGGGTTGATCCGCACCTTCAACGCCCTGCTGATGATCGCGCGGGCGGAATCCGGCCAGGCGCGCGACGACATGAGCGAGTTCGACGCCGCCGAGATCGCCCACGACGTCGCCGAATTGTATGAGCCATTGGCCGAAGAGAAGGGTATCGCGCTCAAAGTGGAAAGCGACGCACCCGCCAAGGTCAAAGGCAATCGCGAACTGGTCAGCCAGGCGCTCGCCAATCTGGTCGACAATGCGATCAAATATACCGAGCCGCGCAACCTCGTCTCGAACGGCGCGGTGCCGGAAATCTTGGTGCGCGCCCTCAATGAAGGAGACCGCATCCTGTTGACAGTGGCCGATACCGGACCAGGCATTCCAGAAGCCGACCGCGGCCGGGTGGTCGAACGCTTTGTGCGGCTCGAGCAGAGCCGTTCGCAGCCCGGCTCGGGATTGGGCTTGAGCCTCGCCGCGGCGGTGGCGCGGCTGCACGGGGGCGAACTGACGCTCAGCGACAACCAACCGGGGCTCAAGAGCGTCATTGCCTTGCCGCGTGGCGGGCCGGTACAGATGGCGGGATGAGGCGGCCGGCCAGCAAAAAGAGAATCGTTCGCAAGAAACCTGCACGCAGTCCGTCGCGCGCAAAGCGCGGTTTGGACGACGGTGGAACGCTCGCCGCGCGCATCGTCGCCGCGCCTTACCTGGTCGAAGCCAAGAGTGCGCAAGTCCGCGTGGCGGATTGGCTTGCCGGGCTGCCGGCTGCCAAAGCCAAGCCGCTCAAGGCGCTGTGCGCTGCTCATCCGAAAGTCGGTACGCTGCTGCAAAGTCTCGGCGAAAGCTCGCCGTTTCTTTGGGAACTGGTAAGCGGCGATGGCGCACGGCTGCTGCGGCTCCTGACTTGCGATCCCGACGCCCATCTGGCCGCGCTCCTGGCCGAGGCGACGCGCGCGGTCGCCGCAACCGAAGACATTGCCGAGGCGATGCGGCTGCTCCGTCATATGAAGGCGGAAGCTGCATTGCTGATTGCGCTCGCCGATATCGGTGGCGTCTGGCCGGTGATGCAGGCGACACGCGCTCTGACCGAACTCGCCGATGCCGCAGTGGGTGCGGCCGCGCGCTTTGCGCTAGCCGAAGCGGTGCGCGACGGCCGCGTGTCGCCGAAAGACAAAGCGCGGCCGCAGGACGGAAGCGGATACATCGTGCTCGCCATGGGTAAGATGGGCGCCTTCGAACTCAACTATTCCAGCGATATCGATCTCATCGTTTTCTACGATCCTTTGGCGGCCGCCGTGCCAAAGGATGCGGCGCCCGCGTCGCTATTCGTACGTGCGACGCAGCGGCTGGTGAAGCTTTTGCAGGAGCGCACCGGCGACGGCTACGTGTTCCGTACCGACTTGCGGCTGCGCCCGGACCCGGCCTCGACCGCCATCGCCATCTCCACCGCCGCGGCGCTGTCGTATTACGAAGGCACCGGGCAGAACTGGGAACGCGCGGCGATGATCAAGGCGCGCGCCTGCGCCGGCGACATCGCCGCGGGGGAGAGGGTTCTCAACGAGTTGTCGCCTTTCGTGTGGCGCAAATATCTCGACTTCGTCGCCGTCAGCGACGTCTACGCAATGAAGCGGCAGATCAACGCCTATCGCGGACACGGCGAAATCGCGGTCGAGGGCCACAACATCAAGCTCGGCCGTGGCGGTATTCGCGAAATCGAGTTTTTTGCGCAGACCCAGCAATTGATCGCCGGCGGACGTAATCCCGCGTTGCGCGACCGCGACACGCTGACCACTCTCGACAAGCTCTGCGCCGACCGCTGGATCGACGCCGAGGCGCGCGATCACATGAAGGCGGCTTACGTCTTCCTGCGCACGGTCGAGCACCGGCTGCAGATGGTCAACGACGAGCAGACGCAGACATTGCCGGCTGAGCGCGCGGAACTGGAGCGATTTGCGCGTTTCCTCGGCTTTGCCAGCCGCGACGCTTTTGCCAAGGCACTGGTCGAGCACCTCGACAATGTGCAGCGGTATTATTCGCGGCTGTTCGAAAAGACGCCCGGCGCCGACAAGCCGGCGCTGCTGTTTCCGGCCGAGGCCGACGACCATAAAACGCTCGACCGTCTGGCCGGCCTCGGCTTTCGCGCTCCGCTGGAGGCGTCGTCGATCATCCGCCAGTGGCTCGGCGGCGGCTATCGCTCGCTGCGCGGCGAAGCGGGGCGGTCTCACCTCGAGGCGCTGCTGCCGGTATTGGTCGAACAAATCGCCCGCACCGACAATGCCAACGCGACTCTGGTGCTGTTCGACCATTTCCTCGCCAACTTGCACGGCGCCGCGCGCCTGCTGTCGCTGCTGCGGCAAAACCCCGATTTGATTGCACTCGTCGCCTTTGTGCTCGGCATTGCGCCGCGGCTTGCCGACACGCTGGCGCGGCATCCGGAGGTGATGGATGCGCTGGTCGATCCGACTTTTTTCGGCGCCTTGCCCGACGATACCGAACTGGGCCGGCGGCTCGATGATGCGCTCGCGCAATCGCGTTACGACGAGGATCTGCTCGAACGCATTCGGATGTTCGGCCTTGAATACATGTTCCTGATCGGCGTGCGTATCCTCTCGGGTACGGTGACGGCGCGCCAGGCCGGCGAGGCATTCGCGCGGCTGGCCGACGCGGTCATTCGCGCCGTGTATCGCGCGGTCGCCGGAAATTTTTCCGCGAGCTACGGCCATCTGCGCGGCGAGGCGAGCGCGGTGCTGGCCATGGGCAAGCTCGGCGGCCGCGAGATGACGGCGAGCTCCGACCTCGATTTGATTCTCATTTACGACTTCGACGGCGCCTATCCGGAGTCCGATGGCGAGCGCCCGCTCTACGGTGCGCAATATTTCGCCCGGCTGACGCAACGCCTGATCAACGCGCTGACCGCGCAAACCAATTACGGCGCGCTCTACGAGGTCGACATGCGGCTGCGTCCTTCTGGCCGCGCCGGTCCGCTCGCTACCCAGATCGGCGGCTTCACGTCGTATCAGGAGGGCGAGGCCTGGACCTGGGAGCACATGGCATTGACGCGCGCCCGCGTCGTTACGGCGACGCCGGGTTTTGGCCAACGAGTTGAAGCAGTCATCCGCGACATCTTGCGGCGGCCCCGCGAGCCGGAATTGATCGCCGGCGACGTCGTGGAAATGCGCGCCGCCATCGCCAAGGAAAAGGGCGACAGCGAGCGCTGGGACATCAAATACGCGGCCGGCGGCCTGGTCGATATCGAATTCATCGCGCAGTACCTGCAACTGATCCATGCGCACGACTTGCCGGGCATCCTTGATACCTCGACGGCGCGCGTTCTCGATAAGGCGCGGGCGCTACATGTGCTGCCGGTCGAGGAGGCCGAGGTGCTGCGACCGGCGGCGCAACTCTATCATGACCTGACGCAGGTCCTGCGGCTGTGCCTAAGTGGCCCGTTCGACCCGAAAACCGCCGGGACGGGTCTTTTGCGCCTGTTGGCGCGGGCCGCTGACGTACCGGATTTTGCCGCGCTCGACGCCACCTTGATCGAGACACAGGCCAAGGTTCGGGCGAGCTTCGTGCGTATTTTAGGGCGGGCGCCCTAAGCCCCAAGCGACGCCGGAATTGTACTTTGGCGGGCCATTTTGCCGCGGCCAGAAACCATTTTCTTGCCCCGTGAAACATTCCGGAAACAAGCGGGAAACAGGCGCGCGCTATGGCTGTCGCCGTGATGGTCGGGAACAGACCAACGAGCAGGAGAGAGCCATGGCAGACCGGAGCGGGCTTCAGGCGATCGGGTATCTCTTCGGCAGCGTGACTGCCGTGGTCATGCTCCTGGCGGGCACCCTCGTGTACAATTCCGTCGGCGCCGACGTCTCGGCCAATCCGGCGATGTGGCAGAACAGCCAGGCGCCATTTTCGGTCCAGCGTTGATGCGATCGGCGCTGCCGTCGCATCAGCGGCTGGTGCGCTCGAATTGGCTCAACAGTTTGTCGCCGCGCCTGACCGCCTCATCGAGCGCCTGCTGCGCCGTGATTTTGCCGGCAAAAGCCGCCTCGAGCTCGTCTTCAATCGCCGAACGTATCAGCACGAACGAGCCTAGCCGTAGACCCTTCGAATTCTCCGTCGGCGGCTTGTGGATGATCTGCTCGATCGATATCGCGGTCCCCGGATGCCGGTCGTAAAATCCTTGCGCTTGCGTCAACTCGTAGGCGGCGCGCGTGATCGGCAGATAGCCCGTATTCTGATGCCAGGAGGCCTGCACCGCAGGTCGAGACAGGAACGCGAAAAATCGCGCGACGCCTTTGTACTCCGCCTGCGGGCGGCCCATCAGCACCCACAGCGTCGCGCCGCCAATGATCGTATTCTGCGGCGCGCCCGGGACGTCGGGCCAATAGGGCAGCATGCCATAGCCGACTTTGAACTTTGCCTTGGCGAGAATGTCGGCGCGGGCGGCCGACGAGCCGAGAAAAATTCCGCATTCGCCTTTGTGGAAGCGGGGCTCGGCCGTCGTGGCGCGGCCGCTGTAGTCGTACAGCTTGGTCTTCTGCCATTCGGCCAGCTTGGCAATGTGATGGACCAGCACCGGATTGTTGATGGTCAGTCGCGCGTTGAGACCGGCAAACCCGTTCGCCTCGGTGGCGATCGGCAAGTTATGCAGTGCCGAAAAATTCTCGATATTGACCCAGGACGGCCAGTGCGTCGTGAATCCGCAAGGCGCGCCCGCGGCGCGCAACGCTCCAGCCGCTTTTTCAAGCTCTGGCCAAGTCTTGGGCGGCTGCTCGGGATCGAGCCCCGCCTTCGCGAACAGGTCCTTATTGTAATAGAGGATCGGAGTCGACGCGTTGAACGGGAACGACAGCATGTTGCCGGACACGTCGGTGTAATATCCGGTCACAGCGGGGAGATAAGCCGTTGGATCGAACTCCTCGCCTTGATCTTTCATCAACTCGTAGACCGGATAGATCGCCCCTTTGGCTGCCATCATGGTCGCGGTGACGACTTCGCTGACCTGGACGATTGCCGGCTGAGTGTTGGAGCGAAAGGCGAAAATCGCCGACATCACCGTATCGCCGTAGTTGCCCTTGTAGACGGGCACGATGCGGTAGTCCGATTGCGAGCTGTTGAAATTGGCGGCGAGCTTCTCGAGCTGGTGGCCGAGCTCGCCGGACATCGCGTGCCACCATTGAATCTCAACGGCGGCCTGCGCGGGTTGCACGACGATCATGAGGGCGCCGATCGCGGCGGCGCGCATCACTCCTGCAAACGACATCGACGAACCACTCCTCACGGCATGCCGACGCGGCAGCCCGGCGGTCATAGCAATTCGCCGCAATATCGCACCCGCTGGTCGGGAGCGCCACGGGGACCCAAATATGCCCGGTCTTGGCTCATTTCCAGCGGGGCGGAAATTCGTAGCCATCCGAGGAGGGCTCCGATAGACTGTCTGCTGGCCCTGAATTTGCTGCAAAAGCAGATGGCGACCATGTCTCGGCCGAATGTCATTCGGTTTCTTGCCCTTCTTGCGGTTGCGTGTTCCTTCGCCACGACGCCTGCGGCGCAGGCGCGGGAATTCCGCGTCGCCGACACCCAGGCGGAAAGCTATCCGACCGTCCAGGCCTTGCTGTACATGGGCCGGCTTATTGCCAAACGCACCGCCGGCCGGCACAGCCTTCGGATCTTCCACTCCCATCAGCTCGGCGAGGAGAAGGAAACGATCGAGCAAACCCGGGTCGGCGCCATCGACCTCAACCGTATCAATGTGGCTCCCTTGGGCTCGCTGGTACCGGTCGCGAATGCGTTGGCGCTGCCCTTCCTGTTTCGCTCGGCCGACCATCTTCACAAGGTGCTCGACGGGCCGGTGGGCGATGAAATTCTCAATAGCTTTCGTCCGAACGGGTTTGTCGGCCTGACCTTCTACGATTCCGGGGCGCGCTCGCTGTACAACAGCGTGCGGCCGATCCGAACGCTGGCCGACATGAAGGGCCTCAAAATCCGCGTGCAGCAATCCGACCTGATGGTCGATATGATCAAGGCGCTCGGCGCGACGCCGATCGAACTGCCTTACGGGCAGGTGCAGACCGGGCTCGCAACCGGTCTGATCGACGGCGCGGAAAACAACTGGCCGTCCTTCGTCACCACGGGCCATTTCAAATACGCCCGCTATTACACGCTGACCGAGCACACGATGAGTCCTGAAGTGCTCATCATGTCGGTCAAGGCGTGGGACAGCCTGTCGCCTGAGGACCAGAAAATCTTCCGGCAGGCGGCGCGCGATTCGAGCGATTACATGCGCGAGCAATGGGTCGCGTTGGAAAAGAAATCGCGCTCTCAAGCCGACGCCGCCGGAGTCGTCTCGGTCGCGAAATTCAACCGCCAGCCGTTCGAAGACGCTATGACGAGCGTCTACGCCAAAGCCGCCCGGGACCCGATGATCGCGCGTCTGATCGAGCGCATCCGCGCCGTGCAGTGAGTCGCAGCATTGGCGGCGGTGCAACCAGGCGTGCGATCGGGTCGGCGGGCGGCATTCCGCCGGCGTCTGCGTTTCAATGCGGTCCAATTGGTGCGAGCGGTGCCGATCCGCTGGCGCATTCTCGCCATTGCCGGCTTCAATGCCTTTGTGGTGATCATCCTTGCTGGCCTGATCTGGAACGGCGCACGCACGCTGAACACCGCGTGGGACGATCTGCGTCAGGTCCGCGAATCCGACAAGGTGCTCGCCGTCCTTGAAAACCAGGCGGGCCGCCTGCAGAATCTGATCCACCGCTATATCAACCAGCCGAACCCGCAAACTTTTGCCGAAATTCTGCTGCTGCGCGAAGCCGTGCTCGGCACGTTGAGCCAGAACGGTTCCGGTGACTCGGTGTTGGTGGGCTCGATCGACGATCTACAAAAAGCGACGGAACGTTTCCTCGACGGCTTTGGCGACTTGCGCACCGAGCAGGCGGCGATTGCCAAGACTTACGAAGACGAGGTGCTCACTCCGGCCCGCGAGATGTCGGGCCTCTATGCGATCATCGACAGCGCGGTCGAGGGCCGCAATTCGCTCATCTGGCCGTCGCTCGGAAAATCGCGCGAAGCCTTTGCGGCCATGCTGGTGGCGGCGAATGCCTATTATCTGTCGCTCGCATCCACCGCGGCGGACGAGGCGCGCACCGACGTCGGCACCATAGAGAAGACCATCCCCGTGATGGTCGACCTTGCGGAAAACGATTTGCAGCGCACGGCGCTGGTCAAGCTCGGCGAACGCGCCGGCATGCTGCGGACGGGCCTATCCAGCCTGGCTGCGCATTTTACCAAGCGCGATTCGCTGCTGCGGACGGCGATCGATGCCAACCAGGCGGCCATGATCGGTGCGATCGACAAGCTGTCGAACGAAACGCGGCGGCGCGAGCAGTTGGCGCAAACGAAGTTCGACGAAACCTTGCGCGATATTTACCGCAAGATAGCGATCGTCGGGCTGGTGTTCCTTGGCGTGATCCTCGTCGTGGGCATTCTTGTGGCGCTCAGCATTCGCCTGCCGTTGCGCGATCTGGAAACGGCGATGGAGGCGATCACCGATGGGCGTTACGACCACGACGTTCAAGGCACCAAGGCTACAGACGAAATCGGCGCAATGGCCCGCGCGGTGGTGGTGTTTCGCGACAACGCCATCGCCAAACGCAAAGCGGAAGACGAATTGCGCGCCTCGAAAGAGCAGGCCGAACGGGCTTTGGCCGAGTTGCGCGACGCTCAGGAAAGCCTGGTCGACGCTGAGCGGTTGGCAGCTCTCGGCAAGCTGGTCGCCGGTATCGCGCACGAGGTCAACAATCCAATCGGCATCAGTCTGACCGTTGCCTCGAGCTTGGCGCACCGGTGCTCCGTGTTTGCCGGAGAGCTGCAATCGGACGGTGCGCTCCGGAGATCGCACCTTGAGGAGTTCATCGCCCGCAACAGCGACGCATCGCGGCAACTTGTCGCCAATCTGGAGCGCGCCGCTGATCTTATCCAGTCGTTCAAGCAGGTTGCGGTCGATCGGTCGCATGCCGAGTGCCGCGAGTTCGACCTGAAAAAGGCGACCGAGCAAATTGTCGCGAGCCTTCGTCCAGTACTGAAGAAAACCGGGATTGGCCTGGTGACGAACGTGCCTGAGGGGATCGTTCTCGACAGTTACCCTGGGGCCTACGGTCAAGTTCTCACTAATCTTTTTCTTAATGCCGTCCATCACGGTTTTCCCGACAACCGGGAAGGGGCGATCAACATCACAGCCAAACTCGTCGATGGCGGCCACGTCGAGATCAGCGTGGCCGATGACGGCGTCGGCATGACGCCCGACGTCCTGCGTCACGCCTTCGATCCGTTTTTTACGACGCGGCGCAGCGCCGGGGGCACTGGGCTCGGGCTACACATCGTCTACAATATCGTTTCTAGTCAGCTCGGCGGCAGGCTCGCGTTGGAATCCAAGCTTGGACGCGGAACGACCTTGCGCATGACGCTTCCAAAGATTGCGCCGCGCACGCCCGTCGAGGCGCCCTCCCATCCGCAGACCGGATCAGCCCCATGGCAGAACACGACGACGTCATCCGTCTGATCGACGACACCGACCAAGGCCAAGCTGTTGACAACAAACAGCGGTGGAAAGTGGCTGTGATCGATGACGATCCCGCCGTGCACGAGGGGACTCGTTTTGCATTGGGCGACTACACCCTCAATGGCCAGGGACTTGAAATCATTTCGGCCTATTCGGCAGCAGAGGGCCGCGAGCTTTTGCGCCACCATCCGGACATTTCGACCATCCTCCTCGATGTCATCATGGAAGATGACAGCGCGGGGCTCGAACTGGTCGAGTTCATTCGCAATGATTTGAAGAACGAAACCGTTCGCATCATTTTGCGAACCGGCCAACCCGGCCATGCCCCGGAGCGTCGGGTGATCGTCGACTACGACATCAACGACTATAAGGCCAAGACCGAACTGACGGCCGACAAGCTGTTTACGTCTTTGACCGCGGCGCTGCGCAGCTATCAGCAATTGCAGCGGATGGAAGACACCCGCCGCGGTCTGGAGATCATCATCGATGCCGCCTCGATGCTGTACGATTTCAAGTCGATGCAGCGGCTGGCGGAAGGGGTGCTGACGCAAATTGGGTCGCTGCTCAACGTCGATTGTGCGGGGATCCTCGTACTTAGGGAAGGCGGCAAGGGCGACGGCGATTTCGCGGTTCTGGCCGGCTCGGGGTGCTACCGGCGCTTTGTCGAGGCGGCGGGGGGTGATGGACTGAGCAAGGAGCTACACACCCTCGTCGAGGCAGCGTTCCAGCGCGGGCAGCATGAATTCGAAGACAGGCGCTCCGTGCTTTACGTGCGCACCGGCAGCGGACGCGAGATCGTTGTGCTGCTGGAAGCCGAACGGGACCTGTCGCGGACCGACCGGACGCTGGTCGAAATCTTTGCCAGCCGCCTCTCGATCGCCTTCGACAATGTCATTCTTTACGGACAACTGCAGGACGCAAACGACCGTCTCGAGCAAAGGGTCGCCCAGCGCACGCAAGAGCTCACTTCCGCCAATCGCCGCCTAGCGTCGCAATGGGCGCGGCTACAGCGGGCAAATGCGTTCAAGAGCGAAATTCTCGGCTCGGTCGCGCACGACTTGAAGAATCCCCTGAGTGTCATCCTCGGCCGCACCGAGATGCTTGAGGAAATGATCAGCCACGCGGCGTCATCGGCCGAAAGCGTCAAGGCGCAAATCGGCCATATCCGCGACACCGCGAAGCGAATGACCTCGATGGTCAACAATCTGATCTCCGACGCCATGGCCGACGCGCTGGACATCACCATCCGCGAAGACCAGGTCGATCTGACCGCGCTGGTGAAGGAGATCGCGGCGGCCAATCAGCCGTTGGCCGAAAACAAGCAGCAGATCATTGCCGTATCGGCACCCCCCCATTGTCTCATCAGCTGCGATTCCGACCGGCTGCGCGAGGCGATCGACAATCTGGTGAGCAATGCGATCAAATATAGCCAACCCGGCGGCCATATCGCGCTGACGGTCGATCGTGTCGACGGCATGGCGCGCATTCAAGTCCGCGACGAAGGCGCGGGGCTGTCGCCTGAGGACATGGCGCGGCTGTTCGAGCGCTTTCAGCGCCTCTCCGCCAAGCCGACCGCCGGCGAGAGTTCGACGGGGTTGGGCCTTTCGATTGCCAAACGAATTGTCGAACTGCACCACGGCACCATCGAGGCCGAAAGTGCTGGACCGGGTCACGGTACGACATTCACCATGCGGTTGCCGGGGCCATGAACCAACAGCAGCAAATCATTGTCGTCGATGACGAAGCCGCGTCGCGGGAACTGGTCGGCGATTACCTACGCATGCACGGTTTTACCGTCACTTTGTGCGATGGCGGCAAGAGCTTGCGCGAAACCTTGGGTCGCCAGCCGGCCGACTTGGTGGTGCTCGACCTCAACATGCCGGAGGAGGATGGTCTTTCGATCATCCGTGATCTTAAGTCCCGATCCAATATTCCGGTGATTATGCTGACGGCGACGGCGAGCGCGATCGACCGGGTCGTCGGCTTGGAACTTGGCGCCGATGACTACCTGGCGAAGCCCTGCGAGCTTCGCGAGCTTCTCGCGCGTGTCCGGTCGGTGCTGCGGCGTAGCGGAACCTCGAGCTCGGTTGTGCCCGGGCAGCCAGCCACCGCCGGCAAAGACGACAAAGAGTTGGTCCGGTTTGGCACGAAATGGCTCGATATCGATGCGCAGGCGTTGCGCGATGAGAGCGGCAACGAGCACCCGCTTACCGCCTCGGAATTTGCCATTCTGAAGGTCTTTGCAGACAATCCCAAGCGGGTGCTGTCGCGCGAACGGCTGCTCGACCTTGCCAATGTGCGAGAAGGGGAGGTCTTCGACCGCGCCATCGACCTTCGCATCATGCGCATCCGCCGCAAGATCGAGCCCGATCCGGCGCACCCGGTCGCCATTCGCACGGTCCGCGGCGGCGGCTACGTTTTTTCGCCGGTAGAGCCGAAGGCGTGAAAAAAGCGAAAAACGCCGGGTAGCGGCTACGCGGCCTCCTCCTTCGGCAGCGGGCAGTGCGGGTGCATCGGCATACGAACCACGACGAGCGTGCCCTTACCGAGGGTGGAGCGAATGCGCATACGGCCGCCATGCAGTTCGACCAGCGATTTGGCGATCGCCAGGCCAAGCCCCGAACCGTGATGGCTCTTGGTGAGCTGGCTTTCGACCTGCTCGAACGGCCGGCCAAGGCGGGCCAATGCCTCCTTGTCGATACCGATGCCGGTATCGGCGACGACGAATACGATGCAGCTGTCGGCGGCGCGGCCACGTACGGTGACACGGCCGCCTGCGGCGGTGAACTTTACCGCGTTGGAAAGAAGGTTGAGCATGATCTGCTTGACCGCGCGGCGGTCGGCGCGCAAGCCAAGCTCGGGCGAGATGTTAGCGATAAGCTCGAGTTGTTTGTCCTGGGCGCGCGCCGACACGACGCGCAGCGCTTCCGCCATCAGCGAATGCAGATCAAGCTCCTCGATATCGAGCCGCATACGGCCGGCTTCGATCTTGGCCATGTCGAGGATATCGTTGATGACGTCGAGCAGATATTGGCCGCTGCTGCGGATGTCGGTGCAATATTCGTTGTATTTCTCCGCTCCGAGCGGGCCGAACATGCCCGATTCCATGATCTCAGAAAAGCCGATGATGGCGTTGAGCGGCGTGCGCAGCTCGTGGCTCATATTGGCGAGGAATTTCGACTTCGCCTGATTGGCCTCCTCGGCGCGGGTCTTTTCTACCGCGTACTTTTCCGCCAATTCTGCCAACCGTTGCTGCGAAGCGCGTACGTCGGCGACGGTCGCCATCAGGCGCCGCTCGCTGTCGATCAGCTTTTCCTCGTGCATCTTCAACGCCGTAATATCCGTCCCGACTGAAACGTAGCCGCCGTCTTTGGTGCGCCGCTCGCTAATGTGCAGCCAACGGCCGTCGTCGAGTTCGGCTTCGAAGGTGCGCGCGCCGGGGGTATTCGGGGCGCCGGTAATCGACTTGCTTCGCACCACCGGCTTGCGGCCGGCCGCGACAACGGACTCGTAAGACGCGCCGACGGTAATCGCCTCGTCGGCCAGATTGTGCAGTTCCTGGAAATTCGAATTGCACAGCACTAGCCGGTTGTCTGCATCCCACAGCACGAAGGCTTCCGGAATCGTTTCGATGGCGTCGCGCAGCCGCATGTCCGCGGCGACCGTCTTCTCGACCAGATTCTTCTGCTCGGTGACGTCGACGGCGATGCCGATTACATGCAGGCCGGGCTCGCCCGGCTGGCGTACCAACTCACAGCGTGCCCGCAGCCAGATCCAATGGCCGTCGGCGTGACGCATACGGAAGGCGCGATCGATTGCTGTCGTGTTGGCCTCGGCGAGTTCGGCGGCGAGGTCATAGAGGTCCATGTCATCGGGGTGAGTGAGGTTGCTGACATCCCCGAATGACAACAGATCGTCTTTGGCCTGTAGCCCGAGGATTTCGAACATCGATTGCGACCAAAAGATTCGGCCGCGCGCTAAGTCCCAATCCCAGAGACCGCAGCGGCCGCGATTGAGCGCAGTATCGATGCGGCTGCGGACCGTTTCGTAGATATGGTCTGCTTCGCGCGCGCGAGTGGCCTGCCAATGGAAGGCAAAGCCGAGGATCAGGACGACGAACCCCGTGGTGGCGGACAGGGTGATGGTGAGCGTGGTGAGCGAGCGCCAGGGTGAGAGCGCCGCCTGGCGCGACTGCACGGCGGCGAGTTCGCCGAAAGGTGGCGGCAGCATGCGCACAGTGGCAAAGGTGCGGCTACCGTCGGGCAGCGTAATATCCATGACGCCGGCGCCGGCGCCGAAGGTCGTGAGCGGTTGCGCCGGACCAAGCAGGTCGATCAGGCGCCGACCGATGGTACCGTCCCCGGCTGGCGTGGCGGCCGCCACCACGCCTGCCGCGTTCGTCAGCATAAACCGCCGGCCAGCAGCGGCGGCCCAAGGCGGCAGCGCCTGCGCCAACACCTCCTGCGGCCGCGCCAGGACGTCGAGAGGATGCGTCTGCTGCGCTTGCAGCCGTGCAGCGGCGATATCGGCGACGGCGTCGAGCGTAAGGATCATATCGCTGAGGGATTGCCGCCGGTGATCCGATACCTGCACGGCGGCGCCGACACAAATCGTGGCGAGAAATGCGATGATGAGTACCGGCACAGCGCGGCGAAGCAGGGGCTCCGCGGTCAACAGGCGTCGATACGCCGGATTGGCGATCGACTGCGCGAGACCCCGAATAGAATCTGGGCGTGCGGACGCACTCGCCACACCGGCGCGCGCCATTGACTACCTCCGTTTGGAGTTTCCCCTACGACCCTGCCCCGGAAGGATGCAGCCGCATCGCGCTCCGAATCAGTTCCGATTGGAATCGATGGCCGCTGATTTGTCGAGAGTCCCAGAGTCAATTATTTAATATTCGTTACCCACCGAATCTTGAAAGCGGAAGCAAGCAGGTGACGCAGAGTATGGGGATGCGGTGGGAATATTTGGCCGCAGCGCGGTTTAGGGCGCTGCCAGCGCGCGTTCGACGATATCGGCGAGGTCGCGCGACAAGTTGGGCGCGTTTTTGACGCGTTGCAGCGCGATTTCGGCCTTGCCGCGCCGGCCCTGTTCGAGTGTGCGCCAGGTGCGGAAGGCCGTGGCGAGCCGCGCCGCCAGTTGCGGATTTTTTGGGTCGAGCGCCAGCAATCTATCGGCAACAAAGTCGTAGCCCGCGCCGTCGGCGCGGTTGAACTGGGTGGGATTGGCGGCGAAGGCGCCGATCAAGGCGCGGACGCGGTTGGGGTTGGCGAAGGAGAAGGCGGCGTGCGCGGTCAGCGCGCGGACCCGATCGAGCGTCGCTGGCTCCGGCACCGTAGCCTGCAACGAGAACCACTTGTCAATGACCAATGCGTCGGCGGCAAAGCGTGTGTAGAAATCGGCAAGCACGCGATCGCGCTGTGCGGCGTCGTTGAGTGCGAGCGTCGACAGTGCCGCAATGCGATCGGTCATATTGTCGGCCTGATCATACTGCCGCTCGGCGCGGGCAGCCGCGTTGGCATTGCCTGTTGCCACCATGAGATCAAGACAGACATTGCGTAAGCTGCGGCGGCCGGCGTCCTTGGCATCCGGCGAATAGGGGCCGGGTACGGTCATGCGCTCGTAGGTTTCCGCCAGTGCCGCGGACAGCCGTTCGCCGGTTGCCGCGCGCAGCGCCGTGCGTGTGTCATGGATCGCGTCAGGGTCGACGCCGAAATTCTCGGTATCGATGTCGCAGAGTTCGCGGGCGATATCGGCCTCGCCGGGGAGCGTCAGAGCCAGGGCAATAAAAGCAGGCTCAAGGGTGTTGTCGGCGATGACGGCAGCGAATGCGTCGAGCAACGGCCCATACGTGACCGGCTTTTTGCCGGCGCGACGCGCCATGACATTCACCACCAACAGCATTGTCGCGATCTTCTGCAATGACTGCCAGCGATTGAACGGGTCGCTGTCACGCGCGGCGAGGAACGCGTAATCTTCAATCGTGACCTCGGTTGTAAGTTTCACCGGCGCTGAAAAAGTTCGGTTGATGGAAAGCACCGGCCGCGCGGCGATGCCGGTGAACGCAAATGTGTGCGACGGTTCGGTGAGCACCAGCACCCCACGCTCCGCTTTTCCGGATGCGAGCGAGAGCGGCAGGTCGCGGCCATCCTTTCCGATGAGACCGACGGTGAGTGGAATGACCATAGGCAGCTTCTCAGGTTGCCCTGGCGTCGGCGCGAGGTGCTGCGCGATGTCGAGGGTGAAGGTCTTAAGCTCGGCATCGTATCGCTCGCGCACCCTCAGTTGAGGCGTGCCGGCCTGGCTGTACCAGCGCATGAACTGCGTCATGTCGCGGCCGGAGGCGTCGGCAAAGCACTGGATGAACTGCTCGACGGTCGCGGCCTCGCCGTCGTGGCGCGCAAAATAGAGATCCATGCCGGAGCGGAATTTGTCTTTGCCGAGCAGCGTCTGCACCATGCGCACAACTTCGGCGCCCTTTTCGTAGACGGTGCTGGTGTAGAAGTTGTTGATCTCCTTGTAGCTCTCGGGGCGCACGGGATGCGCCAAAGGTCCCGCGTCCTCGATGAATTGCGCGGCGCGTAAGCCCCGCACGTCGCTGATGCGTTTGACCGGCCGCGAGCGCATGTCGGAGGAGAATTCCTGATCGCGGAAAACCGTGAGCCCTTCCTTCAAGCAGAGTTGGAACCAGTCGCGACAGGTGATGCGGTTGCCGGTCCAGTTGTGGAAATATTCGTGCGCAATCACCGCCTCGATCTGCGCGTAGTCCGTGTCGGTCGCGGCGTCGCCGCTTGCCAACACGTATTTATCATTGAAAACGTTGAGACCCTTGTTCTCCATTGCCCCCATGTTGAAGTCGGAGACCGCAACGATCATGAAAATATCGAGATCGTATTCGCGGCCGAAGGTTTCTTCGTCCCAGCGCATGGCGCGCTTGAGCGAATCCATCGCGTAGCCGCAGCGGCTTTCCTTGCCGGGCTCAACATAGATGCGCAGCGTTACACTGCGCCCAGAGGCGGTGACGAACGTGTCTTCGATGTGCGCGAGAGTTCCGCCCACCAGTGCGAACAGATAAGACGGCTTTTTGTGCGGATCGTACCAGATGGCAAAATGACGGCCTCCGGCGAGATCGCCGCTGTCGATCAGATTGCCGTTCGACAACAGTACCGGCGCATCGGCTTTGTCGGCCTCGATCCGCGTGGTGTAGATCGCCATCACGTCGGAACGATCGGGAAAATAGGTGATGCGGCGGAAGCCTTCGGCTTCGCATTGGGTGCAATAGTTGCCGCTTGTGCGGTAAAGGCCAGAGAGCTGGGTGTTGGCGGTCGGATCGACCAGCGTTTCGATTTCCAGGGTGAACGGCCGGTTCGGCACTTGGGCAATGGTCAGACTGTCCGGCGTCGCGACGTAGCTCTCTGCCGGCAGGGGGGTACCGTCGAGCTTGAGCCCGGCGAGCGTCAATCCGTCGCCGTCGAACACCAGCGGCGCGGCGGTGCCGGACGGATTGGGCTTGAGCGCCATCGTCGCGCGGACCTTGGTCTGCGTCGGATGCAGGGAAAAATCGAGCGAGACAGTCTCCACCAGCCAGTCGGGCGGGCGGTAGTCCTTCAGGTGAATGGGCTGGGTGATGTCGGTGCGCATGTTTTATGTGATCTAGAGTGTCCCGCGGGGAATTGAAAGGATCAGACAGCTGCAGGGCGCGGCGGTATTTGTTCCCTGAACTCAGCGCATCGGCTCGGCGTGACCGATGACGCGTTTGATCGACGGCGAGCGCTGCTTCAGCGCGCGTTCCGCCGCATCTACTTTTTCGTGGACCTCCTGGACGCTCAGCGCAGGATCGACGCAGCAATGGAAATTGACGATCTCGCCGTCGTCGGTCTCGCGCACCCGCACATTGTGCACATCGCGCAACATGCGGCCGTCTGCGGCAAATTCGGCAAGCGCCATCTCAACCGCCTTGACCCGCTCGGGCGGTGCCTCACGGCCGGCGGCGCGGTGCGGCTGCAAAGGCTCGATGTGGGTATCGATTTCGACCGAAGCGCCTAACTCCGATGCGATGGCGCTTTCCAAATTATCGGCCATGGCGTGGGCCTCGCGCAGCGATAGCTTGCCGCCGACCTCAAGATCGAGCGAAATCGCCAAACGGCCGTCGAGATCGTGCACCGTAACGTGATGCACGGCGAGTGCGCGGTTGCGCGCGATCACCATGACGCGGTCGACGACGGACTCGTTGTCGAGTGCGACGGGATTGGTGGTTACGGTTGGTTCGGCGCCCGGGACGTGGTCGCGCAGGGCCGTTTCGACAGCGGCCTTGATCGCATTGACGCGATCGAGCGGTAGCGTCCGGCTTACCGCCACGGCAATGTCGATAAACGTCTTGTCGCCGGCCGCACGGGCACGGACTTGCTCGACGGCGACCACCCCAGGCACTTTCGCGGCACCCGCGATGATTTGCTTGGCGGCACCTGCCGGCGCCACGTCGGTAAGCGTGTCGATGGTGCGGCGGCCGAGCCGCCAGCCCGCGACGCAGATCAAGATCGCCACCAGAAGAGCCGCGGCCGAATCCGCCCACCATAATCCGGCGCGTACGCCGGCAAGCCCGACCAGCACGGCGAGCGAAGCCCATAAGTCGGATGAGAAATGCAGGGCATCGGCTTCCAGCGCTTGGCTCTGGGTCCGCTTCGCCGTGCGCGAAAGCGCGCGCGCTCGGAAAAAATCGACTGCGACCGACACGGCGATGACACCGAACGCCCAGGCGTTGGCGAGCACGGTGTGTTGTTCATGCTCGACCAAGCGTTTGACCGCTTCCCAGATCACCACGCCGGAGAGCAGGAAGAGGAGGGCGGTTTCCGCCAGCGCCGACACGCTTTCGAATTTCCCGTGCCCGTATTGATGTTCTTCGTCAGCCGGCCTGCCGGAGACGCGGACGGCAAGAAAGGTCATCACCGTGGCGCCGAGGTCGATCAGCGAGTGCCCGGCCTCCGATAATATTGCCAGCGAGCCGGTGAGTATCCCCACCACGCCCTTGGCGACCGTCAGCGCGGCGGACGCTGCGATCGAGGTCAGTGCGACCTGTTCTTTTTCCTGCTGCATGCGGGCTCTCGGGCCTGATATTATAGGGTGATCGGCTTGCCGTCTTGCGCTGCCGAGCGCACCACCGCGTCGAGAATACGGATGTTGCCGAGCAATTGCTCGGAGGAGAAGCGGTAGGGCGCGCCGCCCTCGACGGCGTCGGCCCAGGCCTCGAAGTTCAGCCGCACGGTATTGACGTCGTGATAGCTGCGGGTCTCCCGACTGCCATCTGCCTTGCAGTGGACGAAACTCGACGGGATGCCCTTGTCGACATTGCCGCCCTCTTGCACCTCGACCCAGCCCTGATCGCCAACGAGCGTGAAGCGGCCATAGAAGGGCGGCGTCGACAGGCAGGTGATGCGGCCGCGCGCACCGTTCTCGAAGTCGATCTCCGCGCTGACGAAATCCTCCGACGGGGCGGGGAATATCTGCGACGCGGTGCGGGCGGCGATGCGCACCGGCTTGCCCGCGAGCGACACGAACATGTCGCCGAGGTGGATGCCGAGCGCCGTCCAGGCGCCGGCCGGCGCATGTCCGGGATCGCGCCGCCAGTTCGATGGATCCATCTTGCGAAAATTGCTGTGGCTGACGTTCGCGTCCATATGCAGCAGACGGCCGAGCTCGCCCGCCTCGAACAAGCGCCGCATTTCCTCCATTGCCGGCTCGTAGCGGCGCTCGTGTCCGATGCCGAGCACTCCGCCCGACCTGGCGTTTGCTTCGAGAATGCGCTCGGCGCTAGCTGCAGTGAGCCCAAGCGGCTTCTCGCAAAAAAGCTGTTTGCCTGAACGGAGTACGGCAAGTGCCATTTCCTCATGCAAGAGATGCGGCGTCACCACGGCGACAGCGTCGATGTCGGGGCGCTTGAGTAGGTCTCTGTAGTCGACGACGAGATCGAAACCCTGCGCGGCCGCAAACGGTGCGACCGTGTTGTGATCGATGTCGCAACCGGCGACGACTTTGAAGCGAGGACTTTTCTTGAGGCAAGCGACGATCTGCTTGCCCCACCAGCCGAGGCCGATAATTCCGATGCGGATCATTGGCCGCGGCTTCCGGGCAAAGCCCACGGTCTGCGCATGCGATCTTCGGAGCGAAAAGCAGCAATCCGTTCGCGATAGCTTTCGGTCAGGTCGACATCGTCCCAGCCGTTGAGCAGCTGATTGCGGCTGACACGATCGATGGCGAACGGGATCGAACGACTGCCGCAGGTGATGGTTTGCTGCGCCAGATCGACCTCAACCAACCGCGCCGGATCGGCGATGACGGCGGCGGCGAGTTCGGCGATTTCGGATTCGGACACAATCGCAAGCAACAGGCCGTTCTTGACGGCGTTCTGTGCGAAGATGTCGCCGAACGACGGTGCGATCACGCAGCGCAGGCCGGAATCGTAAATTGCATAGACGGCGGCCTCGCGCGACGAACCTCCGCCGAAATTACGCCCGCCGATGAGAATCTTGGCGTCGCGCCAGACGGGCCGGTTGAGTGGAAAATCCGCGCGCTCTTTGCCGTCTGCATCGCGACGCAGGTCTTGAAAGAGTACCGTTCCCAGGTCTTTCGTCCGTGGCCATTTGAGGTAGCGTGCCGGCAGAATCTGGTCAGTGTTGAGGCTGGGTAGGTTAAGCGGGCAAGCTTTGGCGCTGAGGCGGATGAATTTTTCCATCGCAATTGCCCTAGTTCGGTTTCGCGCCCGATGCCTTCACCAGCGGCGCCCAGCGTTTGATGTCGGTGCGCACGAAGGCAGCGAATTCGTCAGGGGTGTCGCCGACCGGGACGGCGCCTTCTGTCTTTAGCCGCTGCTGCATCTCCGCATCCGCGAGCGCGGAGACGATTACCGAGTTCAGCTTTTTCGTGATCGCCGGCGGCAATTTCGCCGGTCCGAACACGCCGAACCACGCGCTCGATTCGAAACCGGGGACGGCTTCGGCAATTGCTGGCACGTCAGGAAACGACGGTTGCCGTTGCGCGCTGGTCACGCCATAGGCGCGCAATTTTCCAGCGTGAACTTGCGCGGCGCCGGTGACGAGGCTGATGAACATCAGATCGATCTGGCCGCCGAGCACGTCGGTGAGCGCCGGTGCAGTACCTTTATAGGGCACGTTGAGTAGACGGACGCCGGTCATCACTTTCAATTGTTCGCCGGCGAGGTGCAGCGATGAGCCGATGCCGCCGATCCCGATGGTGAGTTTGTCGGGCTGCGCCTTGGCCAGTTCGATCAACGATTTGAGATCATGGGCCGGCAATTTGGGATTGCCGACCAAAAGGCTCGGCACGGTCGCGACCTTGGTGATGGCGGTGAAATCGTCGGCCGGATCGTACGGCAAGTTGGGATAAAGCGAAGCATTGATCGTGTGGCTGGTGAAACTCACCAGCAGGGTGTAGCCATCGGGCGCTGCCTTGGCGACCGTTTCCGCGGCGATATTGCCGCCGGCGCCCGGCTTGTTCTCGACGATGACAGTCTGCTTGAGCGCGGCCGCCATCGGCCGCGCAATCGTGCGGGCGATGGTGTCGGTCGTGCCGCCGGGCGGCGCCCCGACCAGAAGCTTGATCGGACGTGAGGGGTAATCTTCGGCGCGTGCTCCGGCCATCGAGACGCAAGCAAGTGCCAATCCGAACGCGGCAATGACGGCCGACTTTGTCATGATAGGTTTCCTACCCGGTGCATTTGCTGGTCTCATGGTATTCGCCCAGCGAGCAGCGGCCGAACGTCGGCGAGGCGACCGCTGACCGCCGCCGCGGCGACCATCGCCGGTGACATCAGATGCGTGCGCGCGCCACGCCCCTGCCGGCCGCGAAAATTACGATTGGTGGTCGAAGCGCAGCGTTCGCCGGCGGGGACGAGATCACCATTGATGCCGACGCACATCGAGCAGCCCGACTCCGCCCATTCCAGCCCGGCATCGCGGAAGATGCGGTCAAGCCCTTCCTGCTCTGCCTGCCGTTTCACCGCCGATGAACCGGGGGAGACTAGGCCCGGCACTTTGCTGATGCGGCCCGCCAGCACCGCCGCAGCAGCGCGCAAATCCTCGATGCGCGCATTGGTGCAAGAGCCGATGAAGATCCGGTCGATCGCGATGTCGGTCAGTTTGGCTCCCGGCTTGAGGCCCATATAGTCGAGGGCCTCCTGCAGATATTTTGCCCGCGCCGCGTCCGGTTCGCGCGCCGGGTCGGGCACGGCCGCGTCGACCGGCAAAGCGTCGTCGGGCGTCGTGCCCCAGGTGACGATCGGCGCAATCGTACCGGCGTCGAGCGAGACTTCTCGATCGAATTGCGCGTCGCTATCGGAAGCGAGCCTTGACCAATCCTCGATTGCTTGTTCGAACGCCGTGCCTTTCGGCGCATAGGGCCGATTTTTAAGATAGGCGAAGGTGGTTTGGTCGGGCGCAACTAGGCCGCAGCGTCCGCCCGCCTCGATCGACATATTGCACAACGTCAGGCGCCCCTCCATCGACAAAGCCGTGATGGCGTTGCCGGCAAATTCGATAGCGTGGCCCTGTGCGCCGTCGGCCCGGATTCTCGCGATGATCGCCAGCGCGATATCTTTGGCGGCAATGCCCGGCGCGGCTTTGCCGTCGACAGTGATGCGCATGCGCTTCGGCTTCTTCTGCCACAAAGTCTGCGTCATCAACACGTGCGCAACTTCGGAGGCGCCGATGCCGAAGGCGTGGGCGCCGAACGCGCCGTGTGTGGAGGTGTGGCTGTCGCCGCACACAATCAGCAGCCCTGGCAACGTCAAGCCTTGTTCCGGGCCGACGACGTGAACGATGCCCTGGCGCGGATCGTGCAGACCGAACAGCGTGATGCCGGCTTCCGAAGCGTTGGCTTCGAGTTTGCGCACCATCTGGGCGATCTCAGGATCGGCGATATCGCGGTTCCTCCCGCGCGTCGGCACGTAATGATCGGTAACGCCGAAGGTGAGTCCGGGCTCGGCAACCGTGCGGCTGCGCGCCTTCATCTGACTGAAGGCGTGGAAAGACCCCTCATGGACAAAGTGCCGGTCGACCCACAACAGCGCGGCGCCGTCCTCGCGGCGCGCGACTTCGTGCGCGGACCACAGCTTGTCGATCAGCGTCTGGGGCTCACTCATGCGGACGACCGGTGTGCCTCTGCGTCTGCGGGCTTGTCGAGGGCCCGCGATAATGTATGCTAAATAATACCAAGTAAAGCGCCGGCGGCGCTCGGGGGTAGGGGAGCGTCGCGTGCGCGATTGGCTCGGCGAGGCAAAGGCGAAGCAGGTCTATCTCGTCCTGCGCGACCGCATCTTGAGCGGCGCCGCCGACTTCGGCAGCAGGCTGCCAACTGAAAACGAATTGGCTGAATTCCATGGCGTGTCACGCGTCACCGTGCGCCGCGCGCTGGGCGAACTCGCGCGCGAGCGGCTGATCGAGCGGCGGCGCAGCGCCGGCACGCGCGTTATTTATCGCTCGTCGCCGGCGCCAATGGCGGCCGATATCACCGGCGTCCTCGCCAACCTTGCCGAAATGGGGCGGCGCACCGGGGTCAAGCTGTTGGCGTTCGATTACGTGCCGGCGGAAGGCGCCGTCGCGCTGGCGCTTCGCGTTGGTCCCGACCAGTTGCTGCAGCGTTCGGTGCGCGTGCGTGCCGTCGATGGCGTGCCGTTCTCTTACCTGACCACGCACGTCCCCGAGAGTATCTCGACGACCTTCACCAGGCAGGAATTGGCCGCGCGGCCGTTGCTCGAATTGCTCGAGCGCGCCGGGGTCAAGGCAGAGCGCGCGCGCCAGCGTATCAGCGCCGTGCTGGCGAGCCGTGACGTCGCCGAGGCGCTCGATGTGCGCAGCGGCTCGCCGCTCATCGAACTCGTCCGCGTCGTCTACGACCAGGACGGCCGTGGCGTGGAGCATCTGCACGCACTCTACCGGCCCGACCGTTACAATCTCGAGATTGACCTCGCGCGCTCGGGCGCGGCCGACACCAAAGCCTGGTCGCCGGTCGTCCACTGGCCCGCCAACGCCAGAGCCAAGACCCCAGCCACCGGGACCATCAAGAGCAAGACCAAACGATCGAATTCCAACGCCGCAACGATAAACGAATAGGGAGACGAACCATGTCAGATCATCGCGTACCGTTCAGCCGCCGCAAATTTCTCGCCAGCACCGCGCTCGGGGCCGCCGCCGCGGCCGGCAGCCTCGCCATGCCCTCGATCCTGCGCGCGCAGGGCGCTGGCGTGAAAGTGGGCATATTGCATCCGGTCAGCGGCGCGCTGTCCTATTCCGGTCAGCAGAGTCGGCTCGGCGCAACCATGGCGGTCGAGGAGATCAACGCCGCCGGTGGCATTAAAGGACTCGGCAAGATCGACGTGGTGCTTGGCGACGCGCAATCGACGTCTGAAGGCGGCACCGCCGAAGTGGAGAAGATGAATTCCGCGGGCGTCGCCTGTATCGTCGGCGGCTATGCCAGCAACATTTGTCTCGCCACCACCCAAGCCGCAGCGCGTTACGATCTGCCTTATATCGTCGATGTCGGCGTCACCGACGCCATCGTCACCCGCGGCCTGAAGAATACCTTCCGTTTCGGCCCCGGCTTTGGCGTGATCGCCAAGACCGCGTTGGCGAACCTCGTCGCGATCAACGACAAGGCCGGCAAGCCGGCCAAGACCGTGATGATCGTGCACGAGGACTCGGCGTTCGGTTCCGGTCTCGCCAAGCTGCTCAATACCCAGTTGCCGGCGCAGGGGTTCCAGGTGCTGGAGACCATTCCGCATCCGACGCCGACGCGCGACTTCAACAACGTCGTGCTCAAGATTAAGGCGGCCGCCCCGGACATCGTCATCCCGGCGGACTACTACAACGAATACGTGCTGCTGGCGCGCACCATGCAGCAACAGAAGGTGCGGCCGAAGGCGGCAATCTATTCGGTGCTCGGCGGCGCGGCGTCCTCCTACAAGTTCGTCAAGGAATTCCCCGAGGCGGCGCAATACATCATGGATTGCAATCACTGGTTCGACCCGCGCAATCCTAAGGCGCAGGCGCTGAAGAAGAAGGTGGAGGCCAAGGGCCAGTTCTTCACCTACGAGGTCTACCTCAATTATTGCTGTGTCGGCCTGCTGGCCGATGCTCTGGAACGCGCGAATTCGACCGATCGGGCTAAGATCACCGAGGCGCTCGCGAGTTCGACCTGGTCCGGCCACATCATGCCCTACGGGCCGACCAAATTCGTCAACGGTCAGAACCAGGGTGCGGCGCCCGCCAATACGCAGGTCCAAGGTCACGACATCCAGGTAATCCTGCCGGAGGCCTTTGCGTCGGCGAAGCCGGTGTACCCACTGCCCAAGGCCTGATGGCGGCTTCGACGGGCGGCGCTCGTGCGTCGCCCGTTTCCGCATTTTCAAAGCAGCTAAGTCCGTGCTTTCGCCCGTCATCCTCATCCCCGCAATCCTCAACGGTCTGTTGACCGGGGCGGTCTATGCGCTCATCGCGCTCGGGTTGACGCTGATCTACGGCGTGCTGCACATCATCAACTTCGCTCATGGCGCGCTGTTGAGCGCGGCCATGTTCGCGGCATTCTTCGCTTTTCATCAGTTCGGACTCGACCCCTATGTCGCCGCGTTCCTGTTGGCGCCGGCCTTTTTTGCATTCGGTTACGCGCTGCAGCGACTTGTCATCGGTCCTGCCTCGCACGGCGACGATCGCAACATGCTGCTGGTGACGTTGGGCATCGCCATTGTCGTCGAGAACGCGCTGCTCTACGCGTTTCGCGCCGATACGCGCACCATCGACGTGCCCTACGCGTTCCAGACGATCGATTTCGGCGTCGCCTTCCTCGCCGTACCACGCGTCATAGGATTCGCCGCGGCCTTTGCCGTCGCGTTGCTGCTCTGGGTGATCATGAACCTGACCGATGCTGGCAAGGCGATCCGCGCGGTGGCGAAGGAAAAGCTCGGCGCCGAACTCGTCGGTATCGACGTCGCGCATATCTATGCGATGACCTTCGGCCTCGGTACTGCATGCGTCGCTGTCGCCGCATGCCTGCTGATCCCGACTTATTACGTCAACCCAAATGTGGGTGACGCCTTTGTGCTGGTTGCCTTCACCATCGTCGTGCTGGGTGGCATGGGCTCGGTCCCCGGCGCGTTGATCGGTGGGCTGATCGTTGGAGTGGTGGAAAGCCTGTCCGGACTATTTCTCGGTGAATCGCTGGGCCAGATCGGCATTTTCCTGATCTTCATCGCGGTGTTGCTGGTGCGCCCCAACGGTCTGTTCGGAGCTAAGGCATGAGGGCCTATTTACCGATCGCGGTCGTGGTCGCCGCTCTTGCCGCCGTGCCTTTGGTCGTGCACTCGAACGTGGCGCTCAATTTCCTCGTCGTCGCGCTGCTGATCGCGCTTGCTGGGCAGGGCTGGAATATCCTCGGCGGTTACGGCGGCCAATACTCGTTCGGTCACGCGGCCTTCTTCGGCACCGGGGCTTATGTCACCGCCGTGCTGCAGGTGCGCTACGGCGTCAATGCCTGGGTCGGGTTCATTGCGGGGATTGCCGCTGCCGCTGCGGTCGGCGCCTTCATCGGCGCTCTGGTATTCCGCGCACGGCTGCGCGGGTCGTACTTCGCGCTGGTGACGCTCGCCTTCGCCGAGGTGCTGCGCATCGTCGCCAGCGTCGCGCCAATCACTGGCGCCGGTGTCGGCACCTTGATCAAGCTCGACCTGCGGGCAGGGGCGCTCCAGTTCGATAGCCGCGCGGTGTTTTACTGGGTCATCCTCGCGCTGGTCGCGGTCTCGCTGGTGATCGCGCAATTGCTGGAGCGCTCCCGCTTCGGCGCCTGGTTGATCGCGGTGCGCGAGAACGAAGACGCGGCGAGGGCGCTCGGCGTCGACGCCACCATGGTCAAGCTCGGCGCCATGACTTTGTCCGCCGCTATCACCGGCGCGGCCGGCTGCTTTTACGCGCAGTATTTTCTTTTTGTCGACGCCGGCATTGCTTACGGAACCTGGATCTCGATCCAGGCGCTGCTGACGCCGATTGTCGGCGGGGCCGGCACCGTGTTCGGCCCGCTGCTCGGCGCGCTCGTCGTCAAGGCCTTCGGCGAAGGCGCCAAGGTGATTGCCGGCGACGCCCCCGGCCTCGATCTGATCGCCTATGGCGCCGCCCTCATTTTGGTCATTGCCTTCGCGCGGCGCGGCGTCATGGGCGCCATTGCTGATGTGCGGAAGTGGCTGATGCGCCGGCCCGCCTCGTCGAGCTCGCCCGCACGTGAGGCGATCCATGGCTGAGCCTCTGCTGGCGGTCGAACGCGTGTCGCACCGCTTCGGCGGCCTGCTTGCCGTCAACGCGGCTTCGCTGTCGGCGCCGGAGGGCCGCATCACCGGGCTGATCGGGCCGAACGGCGCCGGCAAGACGACGCTGTTCGCCATTATCTCCGGCTTCCTCAAGCCGGCCGAAGGTGCCATTCGCTATGGTGGCGACAACATTGCCGGGGAGCCGGCGCACCGGCTCGCGCGACGCGGCATCGCCCGCACGTTTCAGATCGTGCAAGCCTTTGCCGGACTTTCGGTGCGCGACAACATCCTGGTCGGCGCTTACCTGCGGCATCCTTCACGTGCCGACGCGCTTGCTGCCGCCGAAAGCGTCGGCCATGACGTCGGGCTCGGCGAGCTGTTGGATCGGCCTGCCGACACGCTGACTGTCGCCGGCCGCAAACGCCTCGAGCTCGCGCGCGCACTGGCGACCGGACCGAAGCTGCTGTTGCTCGATGAGGTGTTGGCCGGACTGAACCCCTCCGAAATCCGCGACATCCTGCCGGTTATCCGCGGCCTTTGCGGTCGCGGCATCACCATCGTCATGATTGAGCACGTCATGCAGGCGGTGATGAGTCTGGCCGAGCAGGTCTTCGTGCTGGCGGAAGGCCGCGTCATCGCCGCCGGCAGCCCGGCGGAGGTGGCCGCCGATCCAGCCGTCGTCGAGGCCTATCTCGGCCATGGCGCGGCGGCGAAACTCGAGGCCGCGTATGGACACTGAACCGCTGCTTACGGTGGAAGGCCTGTGCGCCGGCTATGGCGAGACCGAGGTGCTTCGCAGCGTCGACCTCAGCGTCAATCCTGGCGAAATCGTCGCGGTGCTCGGTTCCAACGGCGTCGGCAAATCGACGCTCAACCGCACGCTCTCGGGCGTCGTGCGCGCCCGCGCGGGGGCGATCCGTTTCGACGGCAATGCCATTGAACGCGCCAAGCCGGCGGAGATCGTAGCGCGTGGCCTGATTCACGTACCGGAGGGCCGCCGCATTTTTCCCAACCTGTCGGTGCGCGAGAACCTCGATCTCGGCAGCTACCGCCGTGGCGGAAAACGGCGCGCGGATAATCGCAAGCAGGTCTTCGCAACCTTCCCGCGGCTGTTCGGGCGTCAATCGCAAGCGGCCGGCACGCTTTCGGGCGGCGAACAGCAGATGCTTGCCATCGGGCGCGGCCTCATGGCGGAGCCGAAATTGATTGTCCTCGACGAGCCATCTTTGGGGCTGTCGCCGATCCTGGTCGAAGAATTGTTTGCACTAATTAAACGCATCAATGCTGGCGGCGTGTCGGTGCTGCTGGTCGAGCAGAACGTGGTGCAGAGCCTCGAAGTCGCCAACCGCGCCTATATCCTGGCCGAAGGAACGTTCGTCATGTCGGGCAAGGCCGCCGACATCGCCGCCGATCCCGCGCTCAAACGGGCTTACCTGGGAATGTGATGCATGACTGAAAACACCCTGCGCGCGCGCCTGTCACGTCCGCCGATCCTGATCGCACCCGGCGTTTACGATCCGCTCACCGCGCTGATCGCGGAGCAGGCGGGCTTCGAGGCGCTTTACGTCTCCGGCGCGGCAATTGCCTATACGCGGCTCGGCCGGCCCGACATCGGCCTCGTCAGCATGAACGAGGTGGTCGATACCGTCGCGCTGATCCGTGACCGCGTTGCGGTGCATCTCGTGGTCGATGCCGACACCGGCTACGGTAATGCCATCAATGTCGGGCGCACGGTGCGCCTGATGGAGCGCGCCGGCGCCAACGCCATCCAGATCGAGGACCAGGATTTCCCCAAGCGGTGCGGACATCTCGACGACAAGACGCTGATCCCGGCACAGGAAATGGTCGGCAAGATCAAGGCTGCCGTGGACGCGCGCCGCTCGCGCGAGACGCTGATCATTGCCCGCACGGATGCGGTCGCGGTTGAAGGCTTTGACAAGGCGCTCGCGCGCGCCGCGCTCTATCGCGAGGCGGGCGCTGATGTGCTGTTCGTCGAGGCGCCGCGCGAGCGCGCCGAGCTCGGCCGCGTCGGCGCCCAGATCGGGCAATCGATCCCCCTGATGGCGAACATGGTGGAAGGCGGCAAGACGCCGATCTTGGCGGCGAGCGAGTTGCAGGCGCTCGGTTTTGCCTTTGTCATTTTCCCCGGTGGCATCGTACGCGCGCTGGCGAAGGCGGCCGAGGAGTTCTACGGCTCGCTCAAGAAAAGCGGCAGCACCGATGCGTTCCGCTTGCGCATGTTCGATTTCGACGCGCTCAACCGTCTCATCGGCACGCCGGAAATGCTGGAGCGCGGCAAGCGCTATGAAACGGTCGCGGCGCCGAACAACAAGAAACAACAGTAGGCTGAAGGACATCTCGCATGGACAAGCTTTTCGACGCCGTCATCAAAAACGCCCGGGTCGTTCGGCCGAACAAGACATCGGTGGATTGTCTCGATATCGCAATCAAGGATGGAAAGGTCGCCCGGCTCGGCCCGGACATTCAGGCCGGGCAGGCCAAGCACGTCTTCGATGCCAAGAACCGCCTGGCTTTCCCTGGCTGTGTCGACGCGCACATGCATATCGGCATTTACGCGCCGCTTGCGCAGGATGCTCTGACCGAAAGCAAGGCCGCGGCGATGGGCGGCGTCACCTCAAGCCTGAATTACCTGCGCACCGGGCACTACTATCTCAATCGCGGCGGCCCGTATCGCGACTTCATGCCCGAAGTGTACAAACAGTCGGAAGGGCGGTTTTGGGTCGACTACGGCTTTCATCTGGCGCCGATCGAATCCAGCCACATCGATGAAATGGAGTATCTGGTCACGGACCATGGCGTGACCTCGTTCAAGATATTTATGTTTTATGGAGGCTACGGGCTGCACGGCGCATCGTCGCAGCAGAACCAGTTTTTGATGATCGGTCCGGACGAGCGATACGACATCGCTCATTTCGAGTTTATCATGCGTGCAGCGCAGCGCTTGATGGAGAAATATCCCGAGAAAGCGGCAAATATCAGCGTCAGCCTGCATTGCGAGCTCGCCGAGATTCTCAACGCCTATACCAAAATCGTCGAGCGCGAAGGCAAGCTGACCGGGCTGAAGGCCTACAGCGCCGCGCGCCCGCCGCATTCGGAAGGGCTGGCGATTTGGATCGCGTCGTATCTCGCCAACGAAACGAATTGCCTGAACATCAATCTGCTGCACTTGAGCTCGCGCAAAGCCGTCGACGCGGCGTGGACCATGCAGCAGGTGTTTCCGCACATCGCCTTCCGCCGCGAAGTGACGGTCGGCCATCTGCTGCTCGACACCGATTGCGAATGCGCCGTCCATGCGAAGGTCAATCCGCCGATCCGACCGCGCGAAGACGTCGAGGCGCTGTGGCAAGCGGTGCTCGAGCGCAAGATCGACTGGATCGTCAGCGATCATGCCTGCTGTTCGGCCGAGCAGAAATGGTCGAAGGACGATCCGACTAATATCTGGCTCGCCAAATCGGGATTCGGCGGCACCGAGTATCTGCTGTCAGGCGTGCTGAGCGAGGGTAGCAAGCGTGGCATGTCGTACAACCACATGGCCGAATTGTTGAGCTGGAAGCCGGCGCAGCGCTTCGGGTTGCCGAACAAGGGCGATATCGCGCCGGGCTATGACGCCGATATCGCAATCGTCGATCCGCACGAGAGTTTCGTGGTGCGTGCCGCCGAATCGCAATCCGAGCAAGGTTACACGCCGTTCGAAGGCGCCGAACTTAGCGGCCGGGTGAAGAGCACGTTTTTGCGCGGCGAACTTGTTTATGACGGCGGCAACGTCGTTGGGCCGGCGCGCGGCAAATACCTACGGCGGCCCACTGTCATCGGAACATGACGAACGTCATAACGGTTGCAGCGGGCGAGAAATTTGACGCCGAAGCGCCGCTGCTGATCATCGGCGCCGGCGCCGCCGGGCTGTGCGCGGCGCTCGCGGCCAGGGAAGCTGGCGTCGATCCGGTGGTGATCGAACGCGACGCCGTGCCGGCTGGCTCGACTGCACTATCGGCGGGCCTCATTCCCGCCGCCGGCACGCGCTTCCAGCGCGCCAAAGGCATTATCGACGACCCCCAGCTGTTCGCTGACGATATTCAGCGCAAGGCGCATAACGAAGCCGACGCCGCAGTTGTTGATGCCGTCGCACACGGCTCGGGACCGCTTGTCGAATGGCTGGCCGACCGCTTCGGCCTGCCGTTCGATGTGGTCGACAATTTCAACTATCCTGGACATTCCGCCATGCGGATGCATGGTCTGCCGACCCGCACCGGGCTGGAACTGATCAACGCGCTGCGCAACGCCGCGGAACAACGCGACATCGTTATCCTGCCGGAACGCGTGGCGGAGCGCCTTCTGGCGGAGCGCGGTGGGCGCCTGCTCGGCGTGGAGGTCGTGTGCGGCGACGGTACGCGGGAATGCATCGGTTGCGCCGCGTTGGTCCTTGCCTGCAATGGCTATGGCGGCAATCCCGATCTGGTCCGCCGCTTCATCCCCGACATGGCCAACGCGCTCTATTTCGGTCATCCCGGCAATCGCGGCGACGCCGTACTCTGGGGCGAAGCGCTTGGCGCACAACTGACCCATCTCAGCGGCTATCAAGGACACGGCTCGGTCGCCACCCCGCACAACATCCTGGTCAGCTGGGCGGCAATGATGCAAGGCGGGATTCAGGTCAACAGCGAAGGCCGCCGCTTCTGCGACGAGTCGCGCGGCTATTCCGAGCAGGCGACCGACGTGCTGGGGCAGCCGGGCGGCATCGCGTGGGATGCGTTCGATGCACGCATCGCGGCGGTCGCACGCCAGTTTGAGGATTTTCGCGAGGCGGAGCGCGTTGGCGCGGTTCTGACCGGGACGACTGTCGAAGAACTCGCGAGCGCCATGCATGTGCCGGCCGCGACGTTCACCGCCGAGTGGGCCGACGTCGAAAGGCTGAAAGCCGCAAGCGGACGAGATCGTTTCGGAAGGAAATTCACCCCCGGGCAAAGCTGCGCGCCGCCTTACCATGCGGTCAAAGTAACCGGCGCGCTGTTTCATACCCAAGGCGGGCTGGCGATCGATGCAAACGCGCGTGTCAAACGCAAGGACGGGACATTGTTTCCCAACTTGCTCGCCGCTGGCGGGGCGGCGGCCGGCGTCTCGGGCGGCCACGCGGCCGGCTATCTGTCGGGTAATGGGCTTTTGACCGCGACTGTGCTCGGACGTCTGGCCGGGCAAACCGCCGCGGCGCTGGCGCGGTGAGCCAGCATGCCATGCCGCTGCATCGCAATCGCTAAAATCTATTTAGTCGTCAGATATAACGCAGCTTCGCGCCCGCAATTCTGCCGAATACACCATTTTACGACTTGGCGATGAAAGGCGCTTACGGTACGACATGAGACGTGCCTTCAAAAAATCTGATGACTGATAGTTCACGCGTAAGTCAGAAATCCAGCCGGTGGCGCTTCTGTATTGCCCCGATGATGGATTGGACCGACCGGCATTGCCGGTTCTTCCATCGCCTGCTCACGCGCAAGGCATTGATCTACACCGAGATGCTCACGACCGGCGCCGTGCTTCGCGGCGACCGTGCGCGGTTGCTCGGCTTCGATACGTTCGAACATCCCGTTGCGCTGCAACTCGGCGGCAGCGAGCCGGCAGCGCTCGCAGCTTCGGCGCGCATCGGCCAAGACCTCGGCTACGACGAGATCAATCTCAATGTCGGCTGTCCGTCCGACCGCGTGCAGGAAGGCCGCTTCGGCGCCTGCTTGATGCAGGAGCCGGCGTTGGTCGCCGACAGTGTCGCCGCCATGAAAGCGGCCGTCGACGTTCCAGTCACCGTGAAATGCCGGCTCGGCGTCGACGATCAGGACCCGGAACAGGCGCTGTTCGTTTTCGCCGCCGGCGTGCAGGCAGCCGGCGCCGATGCGTTGATCGTGCACGCGCGCAAGGCGTGGCTGAAAGGCCTGTCGCCGCGCGAGAACCGCGAGGTGCCTCCGCTCGACTATGCCATCGTGCATCGGCTTAGACGCGCATATCCCGATTTCCCAATTGTGCTCAACGGCGGCATCGCCACGCTGGCGCAAGCGCAAGAGCACCTGACGCATGTCGACGGCGTCATGATGGGTCGCGCCGCCTATCAGGAGCCGTGGCGGCTGCTCGCCGCCGATCCGCTGTTTTTCGGCGAGGCGCCGCCGTTCGCATCGCCGAAAGCCGCCGCGTTGGCGCTGATGCCCTACATTGAGCGCGAGTTGGCCAAAGGCGTGCGCCTGCACGCCATCGTTCGCCACGTGCACGGCCTGTTCCGGGCGGTCCCGGGCGCGCGGGCCTTTAGGCGGCATCTCGCGACCGAGGGCGCGAGACCCGGAGCCGACGCTGCGGTCATGGCTGATGCCCTGGCGGTGGTGCTGGACTCCACGCCGGATTTATCGCACATCGCGGCTTAACTACCTTCCTCTCCCCCTGAGGACGTCAGTGCTCGGACAATCGCTCGGCGAGATCGCTTTGCTTGCGGCCTGGATTGCGGGCGCCGGCGCACTTGTCGGCGTTCTGGCCGGCCTCTTCGGCATCGGCGGTGGCGCGGTCATCGTGCCGGTGCTCTATGAAGTCTTCCGGGCGCTCGGCGTGCCGGAAGATGTGCGCATGCAGATGTGCATCGGCACCTCGCTCGCCATCATCATTCCGACCACCGTGCGGTCCTATATCGCGCACAAGAAGAAGGGTGCGGTGATCCCCGAAGTCGTGCGGCTCTGGTCGCCATCGGCGGTCGTCGGCGTGGCGATCGGTGCGGTGATCGCCTACTTCGCACCGCCGGTTCTGTTCAAGGTCGTCTTTGTCGTGTTCGCGCTGTTCATCGCGGTGCGCATGCTGTTCGGCACCGACCGTTGGAATCTGGGCAGCGAATTGCCCGGTGCCGGAATTCAAGGATTGTTCGGCTTCATCACGGGTTTGATCTCGTCACTGGTCGGTGTCAGCGGCGGCTCCGTGTCGAACGCGTTGCTGACGCTCTACAGCCAACCGCTGCAGCGGGCGGTCGCGACGTCGGCTGGCGTCGGCGTTCCGATCACGATCGCCGGCACGATCGGCTACATGCTGGTCGGGTGGCCGCACATGGCACAATTGCCGCCGCTGTCGATCGGCTTCGTCTCGGTGATCGGTTTTGTGCTGATGGCGCCGGTGTCAAGCTACACCGCGGCCTACGGTGTGCGGCTTGCGCATTGGCTGCCGCGTCGCAAGCTGGAAATCGCCTTTGGCTGTTTTCTGGTGCTGGTTGCCGGCCGCTTTCTGATCAGCCTGGTGTGACCCGGCTTACGGATTGCCGCGCATACTGAGGCGGTCGCCGCGTACTTCCCAGCTTTCGAGCCGGTTGAGAAAGGTCATGCCAAGCAAATTGTTCTTAAGTTGGCCGGGCTGGGCAACCAGCGCCGGCACCGAGCGCTCGATCAGGCCGCCGACGGCAAGGCGATCGAGGGTCACCGGCGCGGCGCGGGTACGGCCGTTCGCAGTGTCGACGTTGACGGTGTAGTCGAGGACCTCGAGCGGTAGCCCGGCCGCCTTGGCGGCGGCTTGCGTGAGCACCACCGATGTCGCACCGGTATCGAGCACCATCGGCACGCGGACGCCGTTGATATGAGCGCCGACCGCGAAATCGCCGCTGTGACCGCGCACCACTTCGACGCGGCGGCCGTGACCGGCCACATATCCCGGCGCCAGTTCAGCGAGTATGCGGTCGCCGACATCGCGCAGTTCGAAACGGTAGCTGTAACCGACGACCAGCAACAGCCCGACCACCACCCAAAACACCATGGCTTCCAGCGCCTGCGACAGGCGATCGCGAAACATCGTGAGCAGCAGGCCGCCGGCGAAGATCACAAGCGCGAGTTTGAGCGCGAGTGAGCCGATGTCGTGGCGCAGCAGACTCGCAATCGGGTCTTCGGCGCTGCTCGCGATCAGCGCTGCCAACGACAACGCCACACCGACGACGAAAATCCAGAAAAGGCGGCCGCTCACGGCGTCATCCTGCCGCGTTGGCGGGTTCGGCGCGGCTGGCGGCGAGCCGCCAGGGCAGTTCGGCGATGATGCGGGCGCGCTCGGCGTCGTTCATCTCGATCCAGCGCGCGATCTCGTCGACGGTGCGGCCACAGCCCAGGCACTGCCTGGAGCGCGCATCGAGCGTGCAGATTTTGATGCAAGGGCTTTCGATCATGCGCGGTCTCGAGTCTCTTCGGCCACGACCATAGCCGTGGCACGCGGGAACGCAACCGTGACAAACGGCATCAGGTCCCCGCGCGGAACAGCGGACGGCGGCTGAGCCGGCGCTTTTCTTCGGGCGACAGAATTGGCTCGCCCGGCGCCGGTGCAATCGGCGGCGCGTGGTCCATCATCGACGGCATCGGCGCCATCGCCGCAACGACACGCTCGGGCGGGAAAGTGACCACCACCTCGGTGCCGATGCGCAGCTTCGATTTGAGCACGAACGAGCCGCCGTGCAGGTCGACCAGGCTCTTGGCGATGGGCAGGCCGAGACCGGCGCCCTGTTCGGCTGACTTGATCGAGTTCGACCCCTGGCCGAAGGACGCGAGCACGATCGGGATTTCCTCCTCTGGAATGCCCGGTCCGGTGTCTTTGACGCTCATGTATTGACCGCCCGAGGCGGTCCAGCCGACCTTGAGCCAGATTTCGCCGCCTTGCGGCGTAAACTTGATCGCATTCGACAGCAGATTAAGACAGATCTGGCGAACCGCGCGTTCGTCCGCCCACAGGCGTGGCAGATCCGTCTCGAACATCTCATGAATGGCGATGCCGCGATTTGTTGCGCGCAATTTCAAGAGATGGTGGCAATCCTCAACGATACCGGCAAGCGAAATGGACTCCTCGTTGAGTTCGTAGCGCCCGGCCTCGATGCGCGACAGATCGAGAATCTCGTTGATCAGCCCGAGCAAATGCACGCCGGAATTGTGAATATCGGCGGAGTATTCCTTGTAGGCCGGCACCGTGTGTTCCCCGAAGACTTCTGTCTTCATCACTTCGGAAAAGCCGAGGATGGCGTTGAGCGGCGTGCGTAGCTCGTGGCTCATCTGCGCGAGGAAGCGCGACTTCGAGATATTGGCGGCCTCGGCGCGCTGCCGCGCTTCGTCGGAGATCGCTTTGGCCTGTTCCAATTCGACGATCAGCGCGTCCTTTTCGGCGCGCGCCTGCAACGTCGCCAGCGTGGTCGAATAGAGCCGATAGGCGAGCACCGCAAAGTAGCCCTGCGCGGTCACCGCCATGACGGCAAGGATGTAATTGCGCAGCGAGCCCTGCAGTACGAAGTCGAGCGCGATCGCCGCTGTCACCGGGAAGGTGGCAGCAAACACTGCCATCGGCAGGCTGGAGGCGAGCATGCTTGATACCGCCACGACCAGCAGCATCACGAATAGCATGAACGTGCCCGAGCTTTCGTCGGAGCCGATCGGATGAATCAGGACGAACATCCAGGCCAGACCATAGAACAGGTCGAGCGTGATGAAGCGTATGCGCCAGGATCGTGCAACGACGTCGGTGATGGGCAGTTCGAGGAATTGCCGGCATTTGCTGATCATCGCCGCATGGATGACCAGCACTGCGGCGGTCCAGGCACCGGCTGCGACCGCGCCGGTCCACAGACTCGACAGGAAGCCGATGGTGCCCACCAGCAGCAGGATCACCAGCGACGCCGACAACCGGTTTTGCGCATATTGGCGCAGCAGTTCGTAGTCGAAGGCTGGCCTGGTGCCGCTCGACGACGTCAGCCGGTCGCGCGCGTCGCGCACGTGCTGCGCGGCGAGGCGGCGCTTGACCGGCGAGGTCACCGGCGGCAGCGCGGAGAGATCGATCTTTTCGCCTGGAATCGGCATAAAACGACGCTTGCAACGAC
>DASUGZ010000106.1:0-28676 GCA_036273755.1 Pseudolabrys sp. | reverse complement strand
CGATGGCGAGCGTGAAGGTCGCGGCCATCACGAAATGCGGCAGGTGAAGCGACAGGATCGCGCCGCGATAGCCGATCGCGGAGAGCGCAAACAGCGCGCCGGAGGCGATGCCAATCGCGGTCGAGCGCTTGGTCGAGACCTTGCTGGCGCCCGGCTTCAGCGAGATCACGATGACGCCAATCGTCGCGATGACGATCGCCGCCGCGGTGAGCGGCGTCACCTTGTCGTGCAGGAAGATCAGGCCGAACAGCGCGACCTGCACCGGCTCGGTCTTGATATAGGCATAAGCGACGACGAAGGAGCGCTCGCCCATCACCGAGAGCATGGTGGCGGTGGCGGCGATCTGCATCACCGCGCCGGCCACGACCCAGGGCCAGAAGATTGCCGGCGGATGCGGCAGAGAATAGCCGGCGAAGACCATCACGCCGGGCAGGAACACGAACAGCGCAAACGGAAAACCGAACAGAAAACGGACATGCGTGGCGCCGACGGTGCCGAGCGTCGTCGTCAGCTCGCGCTGCATGGCGTTGCGCGCGGTCTGCGCCGCCGCGGCGATCAGCGTGAAGACGGCCCAGAGCATGTGCGGGTCCCGACAAAGCGATGCCCGGCGGACTGCCGGGCATTGCCGCAGTGTCTACAATTGACCGGCCGGGACAAGCCCCGCCGGCGGCACAACTGTTATGCCGCGGTCGCCTTGATCTCGGCGGCCTCCGGAAACTCGGTGACCTTGCCGTGCTCGTTGTCGATGAGCAGGAACAAGTCGAAATAGCGGATGGTCGGCGCAGCGCCGGTGCGCTTGATGATCGACTGCTTCCACGCCTCGTCATGGGCGCGCTGCGCCGCCGCGAGCGAGGGCCAGACATAGACCCCGGCGCCGGTCTTGCCGTTCAGCTCCAGCAGGAAATGCTTGCGCAGCAATTCCTTCTCGTTTTGCCAGCGCGGAATGACCTTGCGCGCGTCCTCGGCGACCTGCGCCCGACTCTGCCCTTTCGGCGAATTGAACTCGACCAGCTCCAGGATCATGTGATGGCCCCCTCTCTTGCCGCAGCCAGCATGTAGTTGACGTCCATGTCCGACGACAACTGCCAGCGATCGGCGAGCGGATTGTAGATGACGCCGCGCTCGCCGATGACGTTGAGGCCGCTGTCCTCGATTGCCGCCTCGAGTTCTTCCGGCCTGACGAACTTGTCCCATTGATGCGTGCCGCGCGGCAGCCAACGCAGGATGTATTCGGCGCCGACGATGGCGAGCGCGAAGCTCTTCATGGTGCGGTTGAGCGTCGCCATGACGAGCAGCCCGCCCGGCTTCACCATCGACGCGCAGGTGGCGACGAAGGCCGGCACGTCGACGACGTGTTCGACCACTTCCATCGCCAGCACGACATCAAAGCGCTCGCCGCCTTCCGCGAGCACCTCGGCCGTCGTGGCGCGATAATCGACCGCAACGCCGCTCTCTGCCGCGTGCAGTCGCGCGGCCTCGATGTTCTCGCCGGCCGGATCGATGCCGATCATCTCGGCCCCGAGCCGCGCCAGCGGCTCCGACAGGATGCCGGCGCCGCAGCCAATCTCGAGGATGCGCAGTCCCTTGAGGCAGCCGAGGCGCTTCGCGTCACGGCCGAAGCGCTCGCAGGCCTGGTCGCGGATGTAGCCGACGCGCACCGGATTGAGCTTGTGCAGCGGCGCCATCGGCCCGCGAAGGTCCCACCAGTTCGCCGCCATGCGGGCGAACCGCTCGACCTCGCGCGGGTCAACCGAGCTCTGCGCCGTCCCGACCATCATGCGATTTACCTTACACCCGGCATCCGGGCCGGTCCCGGTCGCCCGCTACGGTTCCGATTGTTGCAGTGCCGCAGCCGCGCCGTTATGTATACGCGCCTTTTCCGGCCGGCGCTCCGGGACCGATCCCGCCGCCGGCCGCTTGTTAGCCGTTTTTGCTGGGTCCGGGAACCTCGATGCCTCGTTTGGTGATGAAATTCGGCGGCACCTCCGTCGCCGACCTCGACCGCATCCGCAACGTCGCGCGGCATGTGAAGCGCGAGGTCGATGCCGGTTACGACGTCGCCGTGATCGTGTCCGCCATGTCCGGCGTCACCAATCAGCTGGTCGCCTGGTGCAAGGACGCCGCGCCGCTCCACGACGCGCGCGAATACGACGCCGTGGTCGCGACCGGCGAGCAGGTCACCGCCGGGCTCCTGTCGATCGTGCTCCAGAACATGGGCATGGACGCGCGCTCGTGGCAGGGCTGGCAGCTCCCGCTCTACACCGACCACGCGCACGCCTCGGCGCGGATCGCCGGCATCAACGGCGACGAGCTGCTGCGCCGCTTCAAGGAGCGCGGGCAGGTCGCAGTGATCGCCGGCTTCCAGGGCGTGCACAAGGACACGAACCGCATCACCACGCTCGGCCGCGGCGGCTCCGACACCTCGGCGGTGGCGATCGCCGCCGCGATCGGCGCCGAGCGCTGCGACATCTATACCGACGTCGACGGCGTCTACACCACCGACCCGCGCGTCGTGCCGAAGGCGCGCCGCCTCGACAAGATCGCCTTCGAGGAAATGCTCGAAATGGCCTCGCTCGGCGCGAAGGTCATGCAGGTGCGCTCGATCGAGCTCGGCATGCTGCACAAGGTGCGCATCTTCGTGCGCTCGAGCTTCGTCAAGCCGGAAGATATCGACCCCAAGCAGACGCCTCCGGGCACGCTCATTTGCGACGAGAGTGAAATCATGGAACAGCAAGTCGTCACCGGCATCGCCTTCTCCAAGGACGAGGCGCAGATTTCCATCCGCCGCGTGCAGGACAAGCCCGGAGTCGCCGCCGCGATCTTCGGCCCGCTCGCCGATGCCAACATCAACGTCGACATGATCGTACAGAACGTCTCGTCCGACGGCGCCACCACCGACCTGACCTTCACCGTGCCCTCGGCCGACTACGAGCGGGCGCGGGTCACGATCGACAAGGCCAAGAAAGCGATCGGCTATGAGCGACTCGACGGGGCGACCGACGTCGCCAAGGTATCTGTGATCGGCATCGGCATGAGAAGCCATGCCGGCGTTGCGGCAAGCGCGTTCAAGGCGCTGTCAGGGCAGAAGATCAACATCCTCGCCATCACCACCTCGGAGATCAAATTCTCGGTGCTGATCAACGCCGCGCAGACCGATCTCGCGGTGCGCACGCTGCATTCACTGTACGGCCTCGACAAGGCGTAGCCGCGCCGGGCGCGGGGCCATAAATCGACAACACATCAGAGAGGAAAGTCCATGCGTATCGTTGCGCTCGAAGAACACTTCACCGTACCGGCCCTGGCCAAGCGCATCGATCCCGCCGTCGTGAAGGCGCGCGGCTTCGTGACGCGCAAGACAGCGCCCGGCAAGCCGAATCCGATGGAGCTCGCACCCGAGATCGGCGACATCCGTCTCAAGTCAATGGACGAGACCGGCATCACGCTGCAGGTGCTCTCGCCCACGGGCGCCGGGCCCGACCTTGTGCCCGGAGCGGGCGGCGTCGCCATGGCGCGCGAGATCAACGACCATCTCGCCGCAGCGGTGGCGCGTCATCCCAAGCGCTTCGCCGGCTTCGCCACCCTGCCGATGCTGAGTCCCGAGGCCTGCGCCGATGAACTCAGGCGCTGCGTCAAAGAGCTTGGCTTCCTCGGCGCGTTGATCAACGGCACCACCGACGGCCGCTTCCTTGACCACCCGAGCTATGACGGCTTGCTCGCGGCCGCGGTCGAACTCGACGTGCCGATCTACATCCATCCGCACATTCCGCCGGCGGCGGTGCGCGAAGCTTACTATTCCGGCTTCGAGCCGGGTGTCGGCCGCGTGCTGGCGACCGCCGCCTGGGGGTGGCACTCGGAGACCGCCGTCCACGTGCTGCGCATGGTGCTCGCCGGCACGCTCGACAAGCATCCGAAGCTGAAGATCATCATCGGCCATATGGGTGAGATGCTGCCCATGATGCTCGCGCGCGCCGACGCGGTGTCGGCGCTGGACGTCGACCATCTGCAGCGGCCGATCAGCAAGACCATTATCGACCAGGTTTGGATCACGACCAGCGGCATCTTCACCGAGCCGCCGTTCCTCGCCGCGCTGCTGACCTTCGGCATCGACCGCATCATGTTCTCGGTCGACTACCCCTACGCACCGAATGCGGCCGGCCGCCGCTTCCTCGACCGCATCGCCTTGCCGCCGGCCGATATGGCCAAGCTCTGCCACGGCAATGCCGACGCGCTGCTGAAGATCAAGGCGTGAGCGCCGCCTCGACAAATAGCATTGAACCTTTAGCGGGGTGACCTCGTCTTACCGGAGGACTATTCTGCTCCGGGGGTACGGCCATGAGCACGACCGCAATTCCGGTGGACACCCACGCCTATGCCCGCTTCACACGACGGCTGCGGGCGGTCATGATCGATTCAATCGTCTTCATGCTCATCCTGGCCGGCACGCTGATTGCTGCGACGTCGCTCGGCTCCGACAATATCGCGCGCATTCTCGGATTCGTCGTTGTCGCGACGTGGCTTTTATACGAGCCGGTTCTGGTGTCCATGACCGGCGGCACGATCGGCCATTGGCGCAGCAATCTGCGCGTTGTCGACGACGCCGGCGGCAATATCAGCTTCGGCAAGGCCGTCATCCGCGTGATCATCAAGACGCTGCTCGGCTGGATTTCTTTCATCTCAATGGCGGCGACGTCACGCCATCAAGCGCTGCACGACATCATGACCCGGTCCACGGTCCAGATCAGAGATGCCGCGAACGCTGAACCACACCACTTTGCACAAGCACGCGCGCCTTTGTCTTAAGACGTACCTTCGGGCATCCGGCGGATCGTCGTGACTGTCGGATATTTGATTGTGTGGGCAATTTTCGGTGGAGTTATCTTGGTCAATGCACTTTCCGGCTCCTGCCTGAAATCTGGCGCTTGTTCAGCAGCCGAGCATTTGTTCGAAGTCGTCTTTGAGCTCAGTTGGCTGGCGGCATGTGCGGCACTGGTCGGGCTGGGATGGCGCGGCCGGCTTTGGGGCGCACGTGCCCGGAACCAACGAGCAGGTTGAACCGATACATGACGCCTAGATTGTATTGGCTATAATGAGGTTGCAATAAGCACCAGCCCCGGGGGAAGGCCATGCCATTCATTCCGCCGTCCGCATCCGCGCAGCAGCTTCAAGGCATCGATTTCTCAACCGCGACCGATTTTGCCGCCGCCGCCAAGCAACGCTTCGACGCCAAGGATCGCGAACCCGGAAACCGCGATCCAAGTCTGTGCAAGGCGTTGCTGAAATTTCCCGGCACCGGCGGCGCCGTGTTCTGGAGCTCGAAAATGGCGATCGATACCGACGGCCCGAGCGCCGGACTGGGGCGGCCGTCGGGCAAACAGCTTGACGCCAACCCCGGGGACGCAAGCAACCAAACCTCGTTCAAGCCCTTCGGCGGCGACGGCCTAGCATCGGAAATAATCCCGTATGTCGTGCTCCCCCAGCTTGCCCACGGCTCGGCGCAAATGTTCGATCCGGCGGTCGCGATCGGCGACGTTGCCATCGTCATCTTCAAGGGCAAGAAAACCGCAGCCGTTTGCGGCGACGCGGGGCCGTTCAACAAGATCGGCGAAGCGTCCATTGCCGTGCACATGGCGCTGTCGGATGGCCACGCCTGCCCCGACCCTTGCACACGCCGTGACGCCAGCGGCAATTGCCTGAAAGCGCGCGATTCGAGCGTCGAGCAGGACGTGCTCTTTTTCGTATTCCCGAACTCCGCTTTCGATGACGGCGAACTGACCGCGGACAATATCAATGCGAAGGTAACGGAGCGCGCCGAGGGCCTGTTCAGCGCGCTGCGCGGACCGCCCCCAACCAGCTAGAGCCCTTTGGCTTGAAGCGCCGCCATCGCTGCACTGCAGCGTTATCGGCTCATAAACTGCGGCCGCCAGTTTGGCTTGCCCCTTGCATGGCCCATTGGCTATAGCCTGAGCAGAGTCGACGCGGGTTTCCGGGCCCGCCGTCGCCTTTCGTACATGATTGGACCGTAAACGAGGCTGCGGTCTCAAGCCGCCGCTGAAGGATATCGACAATGCGTGGCGCGCTGGGCGGACCGCGCGTGCTGTTACGCCGGCTTCGCGAGGTCATGGCGGAGCCGGTCAGCGCGCAGGATCGCCTCGACAAGGTGGTGGTGCTGATCGCCGCCAACATGGTGGCGGAAGTCTGCTCTGTCTACGTCCTGCGCGTAGACGGAACGCTCGAGCTATACGCCACCGAAGGCTTGAAGCGCGAAGCCGTGCACGAGACCGTGCTCAAGGCGGACGAAGGCCTGGTCGGTCTTGTCGCCAGCGAAGCAAACCCGATCAACCTGTCGGACGCGCAGGCGCACCCGGCCTTCTCGTTCCGCCCCGAAACCGGCGAAGAAATCTACCACTCGTTCCTCGGCGTGCCGGTGCTGCGCGCCGGCAATACGCTCGGCGTGCTGGTGGTGCAGAACCGCGCGCGGCGTACCTACACCGAGGAGGAAGAAGAGGCGCTGCAGACCACGGCGATGGTGCTCGCCGAGATGATCGCCTCGGGCGAACTGTCCTCGATCGCCCGGCCCGGCGCCGAGCCGGTCGCGCGCCATTCGCTCAACGTCTCCGGCACGGCGCTCGCCGACGGCGTCGCGCTCGGGCACGTTGTGTTGCATGAGCCTCGCGTGGTCATCACCAATGTCATTGCCGATGACGTGCCGAGGGAGCTCAAGCGGCTCGATGCGGCGATCTCCACCTTCCGCGCCGACCTCGATCGCCTGCTCGAACACGGCGACGTCGCCGACGGCGGCGAGCACCGCGAGGTGCTCGAGGCCTACCGCATGTTCGGTTACGACCAGGGCTGGTTGCACAAGATGCGCGAGGCGGTGATGACCGGCCTGACCGCCGAAGCCGGCGTCGAGCGCGTGCAGTCGGACACCCGCGCGCGCATGTTGCGCGCCTCCGATCCCTATTTGCGCGACCGCCTGCACGATCTCGACGATCTCGCCAACAGGCTGATGCGCGTGCTGATGGGGCAGGATCACGCCCCGTCGCGCGAGCAATTGCCGGAAAACGCCATTCTGGTCGCCCGCTCGATGGGCCCGGCGGCGCTGCTCGACTACGACCGGAAACGGCTGCGCGGCCTGGTGTTGGAGGAAGGCGGCCCAACCTCGCACGTCTCGATCGTGGCGCGCGCGCTCGGCATCCCGACGGTCGGCGAGATCGACAATGCGACCGGACTGGTCGAGCCGGGCGACGCCATCATCGTCGATGGCACCAGCGGCGTCGTGCACATGCGCCCGCCGTCCGACATCGAAACCGCCTACGGCGAGCGGGTCAAATTGCGGGCGCGGCGGCAGGCACAATACCGCGCGCTGCGCGACGTCCCCTGCATCACCAAGGACGGCCACAAGGTCGCTCTGATGATCAACGCAGGGCTGACCATCGACCTGCCGCATCTCGACGACACCGGCGCCGCCGGAATTGGTCTTTTTCGCACGGAACTTCAGTTCATGGTCGCCGATACGCTGCCGCGCACGGGCGAGCAGCTCGGGCTCTACCGGAGCGTGCTCGACGCCGCCGGCAAGCGGCCGGTCACCTTCCGCACCCTCGACATCGGCGGCGACAAGGTGCTGCCCTATATGCGCAACGTCGAGGAAGAAAACCCGGCGCTCGGCTGGCGCGCGATCCGGCTCGGCCTCGACCGGCCGGGACTGCTGCGCAGCCAAGTGCGCGCGCTGCTGCGCGCGGCCGCTGGGCGCGAATTGCGGCTGATGTTCCCGATGATCGCCATGGTCGAGGAATTCGACAAGGCCAAGGCGCTGGTCGAGATCGAGCTCACGCATTTGCGCCGTCACGGCCATGGGCTGCCGGATCGCGTGCACATCGGCGCCATGCTGGAAGTGCCAGCGTTGCTGTTCCAGCTCGACGAGCTCTTGGCGCGCGTCGATTTTCTTTCGGTCGGTTCCAACGACCTGATGCAGTTCCTCTACGCCGCCGACCGCGGCAACAAGCGCGTGTCCGACCGTTTCGATCCGCTGTCGGCGCCGGTGCTGCGCGCGCTCAAGGACATTGCCGATAAGGCTCGCGCGCATGGCAAGCCAGTGGCGTTGTGCGGCGAGCTCGCCTCGCAGCCGATCGGCGCGCTGGCGCTGGCGATCCTCGGCTACCGCGCCATGTCGCTGACGCCGTCGGCGGTCGGCCCGGTCAAGGCCCTGCTGCTCGATCTTGATTGCCGCAAGGGCGAAGCCGCCATTCTGCCGTCCCTCGAGCAGCCGGTCGGCAGCGTATCGATCCGCCATAAGCTCGAGGGCTTCGCCGCGGCGGAAGGGCTGCAGCTTTGATTACGCTGCCGCAACACAAGCTCGACGCCCTGCTCGCCCGCCACGACCTGGTGGAGCGCGAACTCGCGACCAATCTCGGCCGCGACGACTTCGTCAAGCTGTCGCGCGAATTCGCCGAGCTGTCGCCGGTCATCGAGACCATCAAGGCCTACCGCGCGGTCAATGCCGAGATTGGCGATCTCGACGAGCTCGCCGGAGATGCGGCAACCGATCCGGAGATGCGCAAGCTGGCCGAGGCCGAACGTCCCGCGCTGCTCGCCCGCAAGGAGGCGCTCGAGAAGCAGATCCAACTCGCGCTCATCCCTAAGGACGCGATGGACGACCACAACGCGATTCTGGAAATCCGCGCCGGCACCGGCGGCGATGAGGCGGCGCTGTTTGCCGGCGACCTGTTCCGCATGTACGAGCGCTACGCCGCCAAGCTGGGCTGGAAGACGGAAATTCTGTCGATCAGCGAAGGTACCAAAGGCGGTTTCAAGGAAATCGTGGCCGAAGTCCGCGGCCGCGGCGTCTTTGCCAAGCTCAAATTCGAATCCGGCGTGCACCGCGTGCAGCGCGTACCCGATACCGAGGCGTCCGGCCGTATCCATACCTCGGCCGCAACCGTCGCGGTGCTGCCGGAGGTCGAAGACGTCGACGTCGACATCAATGAGAACGATCTCAAGATCGACACCATGCGCGCGCAGGGCGCGGGCGGCCAGCACGTCAACAAGACGGAGTCGGCGATCCGCATCACCCATCTGCCGAGCGGCATCGTCGTCTTCGTGCAGGAGGAGCGCTCGCAGCACAAGAACAAGGCGAAGGCGATGACCATGCTGCGGGCCAAGCTCTACGACCAGCAGCGCTCAAAGCTCGATGCCGAGCGCGCCGCCGAACGGCGCGGGCAGATCGGTTCGGGCGACCGCTCCGAGCGCATCCGCACCTATAACTTTCCGCAAGGCCGCGTTACCGACCACCGCATCAACCTCACGCTCTATAAGTTGCCGCAGGTGATGGAAGGCGAAGCGCTGCACGAGGTCGTTGACGCGCTGATCACCGAGCATCAGGCCGAATTGCTGGCGGCCGAAGGCGCAACGTGAGGATCGTTCCCGGCCTCAAAGCCGGTGCCAGCGTCGCCGATGCGCTCCGTTTGATGATCCAGATATTCCGCGCCGCCGGCATCGATACGCCTGAGCCAGACGCGCGGCTGTTGCTGGGCCACGCTCTGCGGCTTGACCGCACGCAGCTCATTTCGCAGGACGACCGCATCCTCGACGCGCGCGAGGTCGACGCAGCCTCTGCGCTGGCAGCGCGCCGGCTCAAGCACGAGCCGGTGGCGCGCATCTTCGGACGCAAGGAGTTCTGGAATCTTACCCTCGCCGTGACCCCCGCCGTGCTGGTGCCGCGGCCGGAAACAGAGACCGTGGTCGAGGCCGCGCTCGACGCCGTTGTGCATGACGCCATGCAGATGGAGAGGCTACGCATCCTCGATATCGGCACCGGATCGGGAGCGCTGCTGCTGGCGCTGCTCTGCGAGTTGCCCAACGCGGTGGGTACCGGCACCGATATCAGCACGGCCGCCCTGTCCGTCGCCCGGCACAACGCGGGCCGGAACAATCTCGCCGGCCGTTGTGTTTTCATTGCCTGCGATATTGCCGTCGGCCTTAAAGGCCCGTTCGACCTCATCGTATCGAACCCGCCTTATATCGCTCATAGCGACATCGCAAGGCTCGCGCCGGACGTGCGCGATTACGACCCGGCGATCGCGCTCGATGGCGGCGACGACGGTCTGAACGCTTACCGCGCGATCGCCGCGCAGGCACCCGGCCTGCTCGCGCCGGCCGGCACCATCGTCGTGGAATTGGGCATCGGCCAGGAGGGCGCCGTTCGCGCGCTGTTTACCAAGGCCGGATTAACCGTGGCGCCGGCGTATAACGACCTTGCCGGCATCCCCCGCGCGCTCAGCGCGACTTTGGGCCCGTGAATCAGGCGGATTTCGATCCTGCGAAAAGCGCAGACCACCGTTGTGAGTGCAAAAATATCGCTTGGAATATGGCGCGGAAACGACTAGCTTCCCGGCAACGGAATCGACCCGTGAGGGTTGCTCCGCCTGAAACCCCGAAGTCAAAAGGCTTTGTGTGGCGGCGGTGCAAGATCGATGACGACACGCCGGCTGAGAGAAGACGGCTGACGAAATCGCCAGATACGGGTTTGGATGCTTCACCGCTAGGCGCATCAAATTTTAAAGCCTGAACGATGCGCGTAATAAGAGTTTGGCACCGCCGCGACGATATCGTGGCTATGGGGTTGCTGCGGCTAGAGCGATTAAAGATCGCAAATGTTCAAGCACTTGTGGAACGACCGGCGCCGGCTTTTGGCCGCGCGCTGCACGGACGTGATCTAGGCGTGTGGGTTCTGTGAGCGAATTGCGGCGTGTGTCACAAGCGAAGGCGAAAGGTCTGCGAAAAGGCAAAAGATGAGAAACGGTCAAAAGCGCATGCGGGGACGCAACAATCAACACCGCAAAAGTCAGAATCCGCTCACTCGCGTCTATGAGTCGAACGGACCCGATGTGAAAATCCGGGGCACCGCCTCGCACATCGCGGAAAAGTATATCCAGCTCGCGCGCGATTCGCAGAGCTCGGGCGATCCGGTGGCGGCGGAAAATTACTATCAGCACGCCGAGCATTATTTTCGCCTGATTGCCGCTGCGCAGGAGCAGTTCCGCCAGCAGAACCCTTATTACAATCAGCAGCAGCAAGGCCAAGGCGCGCCGCAGGGCGCGGCCGACGACAACTTTGACGACGATGGCGACGACGGTCAGCCTTTCATGGGGCAGAACGAGCCGAGCTACGCGCCGCAACCGCAGGCGCAAGCGCCGCAGCCATATCTGCCGCGCGACGCGCAACCGTTCCCGCCGCGCGATCAGCAGCAGCCGCGCCCGCAGCAATACGCGCAGCAGCCGGTGCAGCCGCCGGCCGACCCGAACGCACTGCCGGCGTTCATCACCGGCGGCCAGCCGCAGCCGGCTGGCAACCCCGCTCCGGGCTATGGGCAAAACGGCCACGACCAAAGCAACCAAAACCAGGGCGACCGTCAGGACCGCTTCGGCCATCGCCGGCGCCGCCGTCATCGCGGCGGCGGCTACCGGCCGGATCGTCCGGAGAATTTCGGCAACGCCGCGCCGCAAGGCGGGCCGTCGATGCCCGAAGGCGGCGACGAGCCGCGGCAGCCGGAATAAAGATTACCCGCCGGGCGACGGCGCCAGCGCCGGCTCGAGCGCCGGCACCAAAGCGCGCTTGACGCGGCGTGCCGGGATCGCGCGATAGACCTGCTTGGTCGCCTCCACCATGTGCACGCCGGCAAATGGCGCCGACAGCGTCGCGCCGGTGCGTTCCCAGGCGACCGCCGAACGCAAAAACCAGCCGCGCGCGATCGGCGGCACGTAGAGTGCTTCGCTCCAGCCGGTCGGCGTGAACCAGGTTTCGCGCAAAAGCTGGTTGATCTGCGAACGCGAGTAGGGACGGCCGTGACCGAACGGCGTCGTGTCCATGCGCGCCCACAGGCCGCGCCGGTTCGGCACCACCACCAACAGCCGCCCGCCCGAGGCGAGCACGCGCCAAGCCTCGCGCAACAGCGCACCCGGGTCGTTGGTCATTTCCAGCGCGTGCACCAGCAGTACGCGATCGACCGCATTGTCGGGCAGCGGCAATTCGTTTTCGTCGACCAGTGCGGTGAGCGCCGGCCGCGCCGTCGGCCATTTCACGACGCCCTGCCCCGCCGGCATGAAAGCGAGGCAGCGCTCGGCCTCCTCCCGAAACAGGCCGAGATAAGGCGTCACATAGCCGACGCCGATGACACGCAACGCGCGCGTGTCGCCCCACAGTCCGCGAATGCCGCGGCCAACGAAGCGGCGCGCGACCACGCCCAAGCGCTGCGCGTAAAAATTGCGAAGGTCCACAACGTCAATCGACATACGCAGAAACTACCACGTTCCGGGCGCCGCGGCGAAAGCCGGAGGAGAAGCGGCAACCTTTAATTCACGCTTACGCGAGAATGCGTTAAGCAAAGATGCGAAGCCGCCGGAAGGCGTGGTACGGTCATGCCCGGTCGAAAAAGGGGCGTACATGCGCGCGGAAACCCGCCTGTTTCTTTGCCTGAAAGACAACTACGGCGTGCTGCTCCACGACCCCGAGAGCGGGGCGACCGCCTCAATCGATGCGCCGGAAGCGGCGCCGGTCGAAGCCGCGCTGAAAGCGACCGGCTGGAAACTCACCGACATCCTGGTCACCCATCACCACGGCGATCACACCGGCGGCATCGTCGCGCTGAAGGAGAAATACCGATGCCGCGTGGTGGCGCCGGCGGCGGAGGCGTCCGCAATTCCCGCGGTCGACGAAACCGTCCGCGAAGGCGACAAGGTCACGGTCGGTAAGCTCACCGGCAGCGTGATCGAGACGCCGGGCCACACCAATGGCCACATCGCCTATTGGTTTCACGCCGACAAGCTCGCCTTCGTCGGCGACACGCTGTTTTCCATCGGCTGCGGCCGCGTCATCGAAGGCACGCCGGAGATGATGTGGCGCTCCCTCGTCAAGCTGCGCGATCTGCCAAACGACACCGAGATCTATTGCGGCCACGAATATACCGCGGCCAATATCCGTTTCGCGCGCACCATCGAGCCGGACAATGCGGTGCTGGCGGCGCGAGAGGCGCAGGCCAAGCAGCAGATCGCGCAAGGCGAGCCGACCATTCCCGTCACCATCGGCGACGAGAAGCTGGCCAACCCGTTCTTGCGCGCGGATGTCGCCGAGGTCGCCGCAGCCATCGGCATGGCCGGCAAGCCGGCAACGCAGGTATTTACCGAAATCAGGGCGAGAAAGAACAAGTTCTAACTGGCTCACAGCTGCGAGCCCGCACTTTTTTATCCGAGCGCGGGCTCAGGCGAAATACTGCCCGCCGTTCGCCGTCAGTGTCGCGCCGGTGATGAGGCCGGAACCGTCGGCGGCCAGGAACACCACGCAGCGCGCGATTTCCTCCGGCTCGCCGAGACGGCCGATCGGGATCAGCGGCAGGATCGACTTCTCCAGCACGTCTTTCGGCACCGCCTGCACCATCTCGGTGTTGATGTAGCCCGGCGCGATCGCGTTGATCGTGATGCCGGAGCGCGCGCTTTCCTGCGCCAATGCCTTGGTGAAGCCGATCTCGCCGGCCTTGGCGGCGGAGTAGTTGCACTGGCCCACCTGGCCCTTCTGGCCGTTGATCGAGGAAATATTGACGATGCGGCCGAACTTGCGCGCACGCATGCCCTCGATGACGTTGCGGCACATGTTGAACAGCGAGCCGAGGTTGGTGTCGATCACCTGTTTCCACTGCTCCGGCTTCATGCGGTGCAGCGTGGCGTCGCGCGTGATGCCGGCATTGTTGACCAGCACCTCGATCGGACCGACTTCGGCTTCAACCTTTTTTATGCCTTCGGCGCAGGCTTCGAAAGACGAGACGTCCCATTTGAAGACCGGGATTCCAGTTTCCGCCTTGAATTTCTGCGCCGCCTCGTCGTTGCCGCCGTAGTTGGCGGCAACCTTGTAGCCGGCCGCCTGCAACGCCTTCGAGATGGCCGCCCCGATTCCCCGGGTGCCGCCGGTAACCAACGCAACGCGTGACATGTCGTCCCCTCCGCTTTGCCGCGGTGTCGTACTGCTCTAACGCTCCACGCACATATTCCCGGGGCGTCTTCGCTACCGCTCCACGCACATGGCGATGCCCATGCCGCCGCCGATGCACAGCGTGGCGAGGCCCTTCTTGGCGTTGCGCTTCTGCATTTCGAACAGCAACGTGGTGAGCACGCGCGTGCCCGAGGCGCCGATCGGATGGCCGATGGCGATGGCGCCGCCATTGACGTTGACCTTGGACGTATCCCAGCCGAGGTCCTTGTTGACCGCGCAAGCCTGCGCCGCGAAAGCTTCGTTGGCCTCGATCAGGTCGAGGTCTTCTTTCTTCCAGCCGGCTTTCTTCAGCGCGGCGCGCGAGGCCGGGATCGGCCCGGTGCCCATGATGGAGGGATCGACGCCGGCTTGCGCCCACGACACGATGCGCGCGAGCGGCGTCTTGCCGAGCTTGGCGGCTTCGGACGCCTTCATCAGCACCACCGCCGCGGCGCCGTCATTGATGCCCGACGCGCTCCCCGCCGTCACCGTGCCTTCCTTGTCGAAAGCCGGGCGCAACTTGGAAATCGAATCGAGCGTCACGCCCTTCTTCGGATATTCGTCGCTGTCGACAACGATGTCGCCCTTGCGCGACTTGATGGTGACCGGAACGATCTCGTCCTTGAACTTGCCCGCCGCCATCGCCGCTTCCGCTTTGTTCTGCGAAGCGACCGCGAACTCGTCCTGCATCTGGCGCGTGATCTGCCACTGCTTGGCGACGTTCTCGGCGGTGTTGCCCATGTGGTAGCCGTTGAAGGCGTCCCACAGCCCGTCCTTGATCATGGTGTCGATCATTTCGAACGCGCCCATCTTCACGCCGGCGCGCAGATGCTGACAGTGCGGCGCCATGCTCATCGACTCCTGGCCGCCGGCCACCACGATCTCGGCGTCGCCGTTGGCGATCTGCTGGAAACCAAGCGCCACCGACCTCAAGCCGGACCCGCAGAGCTGGTTCACGCCCCAGGCCGGGCTTTCGACCGGAATGCCGGCGGCGATGGAGGCCTGCCGCGCCGGGTTCTGACCCTGACCCGCGGTCAGGATCTGGCCCATGATTACCTCGTTGACACGGCCGGCTTCGACGCCGGCCCGCTGCACCGCCGCCTGGATCGCCGTCTTGCCGAGTTCATGCGCCGGCAGGTTCGCGAACGCCCCATTAAATGCACCGACGGGGGTACGGGCGGCGCTGACAATGACGATATCGTCCTTCATCCGAAACTCCTTTTGGCAAGCGGTCAGGAGGCAAAGCGGCCTTATGGCGTTGCCGCATCCTTGGCCGGGCGGGAACCCCTGTCAACAACGGGCGGGCGCAAGTTATCAGCCAGAAATGGTGGTTTCTTGACCGTTCTCAAGACCTGCCGCACCGCCCAACGATCCTGCCGCGATGCCACAAAAACGGTGGCCCGCACAAGCATAAACCGGCTATGCTCAAGGTCTGGGCAGGGGCAGCGCGACCACCATGACAGACGAAAAAGAACCGATCACAATAAAAAAATACGCCAACCGGCGGCTCTATAATACCGGGACGAGCGCCTATGTGACGCTCGAAGACCTCGCCACCATGGTCAAGGACGGCGAGAACTTCGTGGTCTTCGACGCCAAATCCAGCGAGGACATCACCCGCTCGGTGCTGGCGCAGATCATCTTCGAACAAGAGAACAAGGAAGGCCAAAGCCTGTTGCCGATCGCCTTCCTGCGGCAGCTGATCCGCTTCTACGGCGACAGCATGCAGATGCTGGTGCCACGCTTCCTCGAACAATCGATGTCCTCGCTCACCAACCAGCAGGGCAAATTCCGCGAGCAGATGGCCCAGGCCTTCGGCGGCGTCGGTTTCGGCGCCATGGAAGACCAGGTGCGGCGGAATATGGAGATGTTCGAGAAGACCTTCGCCATGTTTGCGCCCTTCGCGCGCGGCCAAGGCAGCAAGGCGGAGGAAAAGCCGCAAGGTTCGAGCGGCGATATGGACGAGCTCAAGCGCCAGCTCGACGAGTTGCAGAAGCGGATCGATAAACTCGGCAGCAAGGAATAGCGGTCGGCCGCCCGGACGAACGTTACGCGCTCGCCGCCCGCGGCTTGAGCCAGGGCCGCTCGTCGCTGGCAAGCCCGCACAACGCGCCTTGCAAATAGTCGCAGTGCCACTCTGCCAGGAGCTTGGCGGCTTCCTCATCCTGCACCCATTCGGCGACGGTCTTTAGGCCGAGCCGGCGTCCGAGATCGATCAGCGTGTGCACGAAGGCACGGTCGTCGTCCGATTTGACGATGTTCTGCACGAAGGCGCCATCGATCTTCACAATATCGACGCCGAGTTTGCGCATATTGCGGAACGAAGTATGGCCGGCGCCGAAATCGTCGATGGCGATGCGGCAGCCGAGATCCTTGACGCGGGCGACGAAGCCCCGCGCGTCGTGCAGGTCCTGGATCGCCGCCGTTTCGGTGATTTCGATGATCAGCCGTTCGGCGGCACCGATATTGGCGCGCAGCATGGCGCCGAGTCCCAACCACCAGTCGGGATCGACCGCGGAGGCAGGCGACACGTTGACGCTGGCGCTGAGGTCCGGAGCGGCGGAGAGTTCGGCAACCACCAGTTCGAGCACACGGTGGTCGAGCATGCGCATCAGCCCGACGCGCTCGGCCACCGGGATGATCTCGTGCGCATGGGCGAGGCGGCCGTCGGGCCGTTGCACGCGCATCAGGCACTCGTAGAAGGCGATCTTGCGGCTTTGCGTTTCGACCACCGGCTCGAAGGCGAGCGCAATGCGCCGCTCGTTGAGAGCCGCGACGATCTCGTCGGTGGCGCGCAGGCTGTCGCGGCGCATCGCGTCGCGCTCCACGCTCGGCCGATAGGGGGCGAACGAGCCGTGCCGCTTGTGCCGCGCGGCGTGCATCGCGTCGAGCGTGCGGCTCAGGACTTCCGGCACGGTGCGGGCATGCCGCGGCGCGGTCAGGCCGCCGATGGTCACCGTCACCGCCACCGGGCCGGCCGCGGTCGCAACGGTCTCGTCGCGCACACCGGTGAGGAGCCGCTCGGCGGCGACTTCGAGTTCCTCGGCCGTGCAACTCGTCAGGATGACGCCGAATTTGTTGCCGGAGAAGCGGCCGAGAAAATCCTTGCCGCGCAGCCGCGCCCGGATCCGCTTGGCGACCTGCGCAATCACCTCTTCGGCCGCGTCATAGCCGTAGGCTTCGTTGAGATGCGCGAGGTAGTCGATGGAGACCAGCATAAAGCCGAGCGAGCCGCGGAAGCGTAGCGCCTCCTCGAGCTGGGTGCCGAGTACCTCGGTCAGGTGCACGCGATTCATTTCCCCGGTCAGCGCGTCGAATTTGGCGAGTTGGGTGAGCGCGTGCTCGCGCGCGCGCCGTTCGGTGATGACGCGCACCACGCCGATGGCCCGCTGCGGCGCGCCGTCGCTGCCGGCAAACCACCGGCCGGTATCCTCCAACCAGATTGTCTCGCCATCGCCGCGGCGGAAACCGTATTCGACCTGATAGGCGACGCCGCCGCCGGAATCCTTGTTGCCCGAACGGGTCACCGCATCGAGCCGGCTCTGCCCGTCCTGGGCCTCGACGTGCTGCGCAAAAGCGCGTCCGCTGGCGACCCCGGCGGCGTCGGCGATGCCAAGCACAGACGCGGCATTGCCGCTCCAGCTCAGCGCATCGGTGTCGAGCCGCCATTCGTAACCGGCGTCGCCGACCGCGTTAAGAATCTCGCCGGCATCGGGTTGCTTGAATTGGGTCACGCTCGCCCCTTTTTGGAACGCCTCGTTGCGCCAGGCGTTATCCGCGGGTTGGATTCATGTACAAGTTATGCGTAAAATTTAAACAATTCGACAAAACGCGGCGATTACTCGGGCTGAGCGCGGTGTTTGTAGACGGCACGACGCTTGCGACGACAAAGGTGAAGGCGAACCTTTTGTCCCGAATCGAGACAGTCTATGCGGCTCGGCGAGATCAAGCGAGTGGCGACCCGGCCGGCGGGTTTCACGCCGCGCGAAGCTGCGCCCGAGGTTGCTGAAAAACCTGCATCCGGTCATGCCCTGATCCCGGTCGCGCCCGCCGCCGACGGCAACGAGACGCCCAACGTCTACCGGCAGGCGCCGTTCCTCGCCCAATTGCTGGCGATGCGCGACCAGCATCCGCAAACGCGCGAGCGCCGGAAGGCGACGCCCGACGTTGCAATCGCGGCCTATCGCAGCACGGCGGCGCTGACGCAGTTCCGCTAGCGACTAGGCCGCTTGCTCATAAATCGAAATTGTTGGGTAGCGGTTGGTCAATGACCGCTTTACTCCCAAAAGCAGACATCCGTCAGTGCGGCTGACGTGATCGCTATCGGCCAATAGCGGACATTCCAACGAGCCAGCGAGCGCCTTGCCGGACATTGCGGTCCGTTCGCATGGGGCACGGCGATAAACAGTGCCGCAAGCGCAACGCCGAACAAGGTTCTGCAATCCCATGGGCCGAGCACCACCAAGTCACAATTTTGCCACCCTCACATAGGATCACGGCGCCATGCCCCTCCGGCAAACCTGATTTTTCTCCCTTGCACCGTGAGCCAGACGACGCACGTCCGCTCGCGGCGGACGCAATCACGCGTCCGGCGGTCGATACCGGCAAGGGAGAAACTCCATGGACTTTCAGAATGGTCGTTGGTCGCGCGGTCGGCGCCGCGCGAGCCCTCAACTGCGGCCGGAGGAGTGTAATGCGGCTTATCGCTTTGCTCTGATATGGCGGGAAGAGTGGCGAGCCGAAAGGAAAAAAAACACGACCGAGCCGGTTATTGTGGAGAGACCGATAGGCGATGAAAAGAAGCACCGCGCGCGATTTGCGGCGGCAATTGCCCGGGCTGAGTTCGGCCGCAACTACTGGGACGAACGACGCGCCCGAACCCGCGAAGCGGAGAGGCGCAAGCCTCGGAGGACCGGTAAAGTTCCTGACTGACCGGCTTGTTGACCAGATCAGCGTATCCGACGATGACGTGGAGCGTCCTGACAAGGGCAGCGAGTGGGAATTGTTGAAGGCGGCGATACAGCCTGGAGATCAGATACGGATATTCTGCAGTCCGTCAGTACGCGTGCTTTGGGTCAGAAGGAGCGGCGTCAGGGTTTTCTTCGACGCAAATTGACAACCTACAGCGCCCTACTGATAATTGTTATTGCCAGGGGGATAATAATGGCAATCATTGGTAGGACCACGCATGCCGCGCGATCCAGTTCGGGGTCTCTCGTCGCCACTGCTACATTGCTGCTTCTCTGTTGCGGCGCGAGCGCCCCAGCCCAGCCATCGCGTCAAGCGTCCTGGACAGCAAATGCAAATTTCTATTATCGGCTAAGCACGCAGTTTCGCGGACGGGAAATGTCCCTCAATCTTATTGAAGACGGGCCTAAAAATAACCTGACGCGCTTACAACAATCTGGAGATTATTCGGGCCAGTATTGGAAGTTCGTGCCGACCGGCGACGGTTCCTATCGGCTCACGACGATGGACCGCGGGCCAGGCATGTGCCTCGATATCGTCAACGACGGCCCCGAAAACAATCAGCCGCAACTGCGTCCCTGCGGAAATTTCTCAGGACAGTTCTGGAACGTCCGGAGCGACGGAGACTGGGTCCGCCTCACCACAAAATTCCGCGGCGACGGCATGTGCCTTGATATTTTCAATGGTGGCCCCAGCGACAATCAGCCTGAGTTGCGACCCTGCGGAAATTTTTCGGGCCAGTTCTGGCTGTTGAAGGGATCGCAAGGCCGCCCGCGTCCGTGAGCGGACAAACCTGCACCAAATAACCGAGGCGGAGGGCAAGCCATGACGTCAAGTTCACGCGGAACGATACCAGCGGTCATTCGAGGCGGTCATTGCCAAGGCCCCAACTCCGCCAAGCTGCGACCGAGGCACGGCATCACTCCGTTGCACAAGATGCAAGCAGCCGCCCTTGGCGGATTGCTCGCGCTGATCGTGAGCATGCCGGCGCAGGCACTGACGTGCATGCAATACATCGAAGGCCGCTGCGTCTCCTACCGAAGCGACGTGCCGGATCGACCGTCGCCCGGCGGCGGGGCCAGAAGCACTGCCAGCTATGGCGCTATCGCCTACGACCGCGGCAGCCACGCCTGGGGCGTTTCGCATAATTGGGGTAACCGCGCGCGAGCGGAACTCGAGGCCATGAAGAAATGCGGCGAGCACGGCAAGGACTGCGAAGTGATGGTGTGGTTCGATCGCAAATGCGGTGCGGTTACTTCGGGCAACGGCGGCACCGCCTTTTGGGGTCTTGGCAATAACGAAGGCCAGGCGCGCGCTGAAGCGACAAAGAAATGTGAGGACGGCGGCGGCAGTACTTGCGTGATGCAGGCCTACCAGTGTTCGCACTGAGCGCAGAACTCATTTGGCCTAAGTCCAGTTATCCCAACTGTGTTCGATCTCTTCTTTCTTGCAGAATTCGCGAAACTCATCGACGGCGTCGCTCCGGCCGGAGTATTTTTCGCGGAGCAGAGTGAATAGCAGTTTATGGAGTGCTGCGGCGGGAACATCGACCCAGAATTCATAGTCGTCGTCGCCCCACATTTCCTTGACCGTCTTACCCATGTCCTGGGTATCCAATTTGACCGAGCCGTCATCATTAACGGTGAGGCGGACAGAGCGGAATGGATCGCCGTCTTGCCGGAATAATTCAGCCGTATAGGGTTCGGTCATTCTTCATCTCCAAGCAAACTTTTTTGCGCTGGCGAACTAATTTCCTTGTCTCGGCTCTTATTTTGTGACGAGCCATGAACGGCTCCATATCCGGTATATCGACCATTCCGTATCCTCGACCATGAAACCAAAACCAAGCGTCTCTTTCGCGCTATCGTTATCGCCGCCTCTCGTGCCGACAAGCGACAGGTCACTCGTCGATTGCCACTTGCGGCGTTGGCCAACGATGAACGCCTCGATCGCCTGCCAGAGGGAAAGTGACTGCGGACGCAGGTTCTTGGTCTTGGCGAAATAGCCGTTCTCCAAGGTATAATGAGAAATTAAACGCAATTGATCGAGGAAGTCGTCCTCTACTGGATTTGCGGAAGAAGCCGCAAATGCCGCGTATTCTGTCATATCCGTGAGTACGCCCATGAGATGGAGTGAGGCTTTCAGCTCACTGAGGCCAGCGTACTCGTCGAAGTAGATCAGCCCTCCGCCGGCGTTGATTTTAGGGTCGAAACGAAACGGGTGGAATTGCGAGAGGTCGGTCCGGCGCGGGCCTTTGTTTGCGGCGAATTGCGATAGATCGCCGGGCCATATGTCCCTTTGCTTTTGATCATTGGGCCAATCGGGCGGAGAAATCTCAATTCCGCCGGGTAAGCCAAGTTTGATTTGTTGGGACATTGTGGGGCACTCGGGCGGAATCCATTGCGCTTTCCCGATTCTTACCTCCCCGCCGTTAAGGACAATAGCCAAAACTGACTCGACAATGAGCGTTTCACACGATGATCGGCACTTCCGGTTTACATTCGGCGCCGGCAAGTCATTGCCTGCCGTTTTACGAGTCCTGGCACTAGTAACCGAGCGCGCAGCCGTCCTTGCGCGGGTCGGAGCCGGCGATCAGCACGCCGCGATCCCAATCGATCTTGATGGTCTGCGCGCCGCCCCAGGGTGTCGGCGCCGTGAGCACCGTGTGGCCGCGTGCCTTCAGCCCCTCGATGGTGGCGGCCGGCGTGCCGGTTTCGACATCGCTGATGTCGCCGCGGAAGAAGAAGCGCGGGCTATCGATCGCCTGCTGCACGTCCATGCCGTAGTCGACCATGTTGGTGACAATCTGCACATGACCCATGGGCTGGTAGTCCGCGCCCATGACGCCGAAGCTCATGTCGCAACGGCCGTTCTTCATGGCGAGCGCCGGGATGATGGTGTGCAGCGGCCGTTTGCCGGCGCCGAACTCGTTGGGGTGGCCGGCTTCAAGCGTGAAGCATTCGCCACGGTTGGTCAGCACGATCCCGGTTTTCTCGGTGCAGACGCCGGAGCCAAAATGCGAGTAGAGCGTATTGATGAACGACACCGCCATGCGGTCGCGGTCGACCACGGTGAGATAGACCGTGTCGGTGCCTGGCGTCGGTGTGCTCGGCAGCTTGCTGCGCTTGTCCATGTCGATGAGCGAGGCGAGCTTTTTGGCAAAGCCCTTGTCGAGCAGGTCGGGCACCGCAACACGCATGAATGACGGTTCGGCGATATGGCTGTCGCGAATCGCGAAGCCGAGGCGGGCTGCCTCCAGCACCAGATGGTAGCGCTCGGGCCCCAAGGGATCGAGCGCGGCGAGATCGAAGTTCTCCAGGATGTTGAGCATCGCCAGCGCGGTGAGCCCTTGCGCGTTCGGCGGGATCTCGAGCAGATCGAGCCCGCGGTAATTGGTCGAGATCGGCATCACCGCCTCGCCGCGATGCGCGGCGAAATCCTCCATTGTCAGGAACGAGCCCTCGGCGGCAATGGTCGCCACCATGTCGGCGGCGATGTCGCCCTCATAGAAGGCGCGCGCGCCTTTGGCGGCGATGGTCTTGAGCGTCGCGGCGAGCGCCGGAAAGCGGATGACGTCGCCTTCCTTGGGCGCCTTGCCATCGAACAGATAGTGCCGGGTGGCGCCTGCGGAACGCGAGAGGTAACCAGTGTCGTGGCCCCAGTCCCAGGCAACTCGCGCCGCCACCGGAAAGCCGCCCTCGGCGTATTTGATCGCCGGCGCGAGCGCGCGATCGAGCCCGAAGCGGCCGTGCGCTTTGAGGATCTGCTCCCAGGCCTCCACCGCGCCGGGCACCGTCACGCAGTGGATGGAGTTGCCGACCTCGTCGAGCCCTTGCGCCCGCAACGCCTCGGCGGAAGCCTTGGCGCCGGCGCGGCCGCAGCCGTTATAGCCCCAGACCGGCTTGCCGGGTTGCGCGACGAGGCAGAAGCAGTCGCCGCCGATGCCGGTCATGTGCGGCTCGACCACGCAGAGCGTCGCCACCGCGGCGACCGCGGCATCGACCGCGTTGCCGCCGGCGCGCAGCGTGTCGATCGCGGCCAGCGACGCCAGCGGATGCGAGGTCGCCGCCATGCCGTCGCAGGCGATCACGGGCGAGCGGCCGGGGAGCTGGAAGTCTCGGCTCATGGTCTTTCCAATGTCGTGGGTCAGGACGGGGTGTGTTCGCTCGCCGGCGCGACGGCCTTGGGCGCAGGCTCGACAGGCGCCGGCTCGCTATGCGGGGGATCAACGAAGGCAGGCGCGGGTTCGACGTGGTCGACCGCGGGCTCGCGCCGGGGGTAGCGCACGCGCAGCGCGAAGCCGCCGAGCAGGTCGAAAAAGCTCATCACCACCAGCAGGAAGAACACCGCGCTTGCCGCCTGCGCCACCAGCACGAATTCGGCCAGCATGCCGCCGAATACGATGAACGCCAGGCCGTGATCGACGATCGAGCGGCGGCCATGGCGGACCACCTTCGCCATCTCCACGAAGAGCAGCAAAAGCGCCAGGACGACCAGCAGATCGCCGCCCGACAGCGCCCATTCATGACCGGACTTCATGTGTACGGTCGCGAGCGTGCCGGTCCAGCTCACCCCCGGCATCAGGAAGGCGACGATGTTGTAGATGGCGAAGGGAACGAGAAGAAGAGGAAAGCCGATGAGGAACATCGCGACCTTCCTATGGCGCTTAGGCCTCGGTCTTCACCTTCAACACCTGGCGGCCTTTGTACATGCCGGTCTTCAGGTCGATGTGGTGCGGACGGCGCAATTCGCCGGAATCCTTGTCCTCGACATAGGTCGGCTGCTTGAGCGCGTCGGCCGAGCGGCGCATGCCGCGGCGCGACGGCGAAGTTTTTCTTTTCGGCACAGCCATGGGAAACGAGCTCCTGAAAGCCAAGAAATGTCGGTTTGAAGCCGGGCTTATAGAGGATGGCCCCCGCCAAGGCTAGGGGGTCGTGCGGACGCCAGCGGACGCCGCTTTAACGCTGGCGCAGGCAGCTTGCCGCGCCGGAAGCCCGTGCCGAGCGGCCGACATAGAGGCCGGCCAAGCGGCGCAACCCGGGGCCAGGGGCATGGGCGTTGCGGGTGACCGGGTTTGGCAACACCGAGGCAAGCAGCGCCGCCTGGTAGCGCGAAAGGTCGCGCGCCGATTTGCCGAAGGCGTAGCGGCTGCCTGCCTCGACGCCGAACTCGCCGTTCGGGCCCCATTCGGCGACGTTGAGGTAGATCTCCAGGATGCGCCGCTTGGACAGCACCAGGTCGATCCACAGCGCCAGCGGGAACTCGAGCGCCTTGCGCAGCCAGCTACGCCCCGGCCACAAAAACAGGTTCTTCGCCACCTGCTGGGTGATGGTCGAGCCGCCACGCGCCCCGGAGAGATCGTCGGCGTCGTTGATCGCTTCGCGGATCTCGGTGAGGTCGACGCCGTGATGGATGCAGAAGCGCCCATCCTCGGCAACGATTACAGCCAAGGCGAGTGCCGGCGCGATGCGCGCCAGTGGCACATAGTTTCGCTGCACGCGCTGGCCGGTCGCCATCCGCCACAGCATCACGGTGGAAATGGGCCTGCCGAAGGAATAGAGCGGCACCAGCAGGTAGGGCAGCAGCAGCAAAAGCAGCAAGAGGATAAGAAGCCGCAAGGGCCGTTTGAGTGAGAACCACCGCATGCGGCCAAGACTAGCCCATTCCGCGCGCGGCGGTTAACGTGGCGGCATGGCCGCCAAGAAATCCATGCCGTTGCCGAAGCTGCGCCCGCTGCCGATCCGCATGGCCAAGCTGCACGCGCGTCTGTTCGGCTCCGTGCTCGTCGGCGTGGCGGCGGTCGTCCTGCTGCCGGGAGATTGGTGGCTGTCGACCCGGCTGCTCGTTGGCTGGACCGCCGGCATCGGGCTTTACCTGATTCTCGTCCATAGCGTGATCTGGCGCTGCGACGTGGCGCGGCTGCGCCAGCGCGCCAAGGAGCAGGACGAAGGCGCCTTCGGCATCCTGCTGTTGTCGATGGTGGCGACGCTGGCGAGCCTCGTCGCCATCGTGTTCGAGCTCGGCGGCACCAAGCAGGCGGGCAGTACCGGCACGGTCGCCCACGTACTTTTGGCCATGGCGACCACCGTGCTGTCGTGGGTCTTCATGCACACGATCTTCTCGCTGCACTACGCGCACGAATATTACGGCGAACGCCGCGACCAGAAACTCGGCGGGCTCAATTTTCCCGGCGAGAACGAGCCGGACTATCTCGACTTCCTGTATTTCTCGCTGGTCATCGGCATGACCTCGCAGGTCTCCGACGTCGCCATCGCCAGCCGCTCTATACGCCGCGTCGCGGCGCTGCATGGCGTCTTGTCGTTCTTCTTCAATCTCACCGTGCTGGCGCTGACTGTGAACATGATCTCGAATCTCCTGTGACCGCGATCGTACAGACCGTGATGTTCATGGTGGCGGTGTTGGCCGCGGTCGCGGTCGCCGCCAAGCGGCTCAATATTGCGCCCTCGATCCTGCTGGTCGTCGCCGGAATCGGCATGGCGCTCGTTCCCGGCCTGCCGAAGGTGACGCTGGCACCGGAAGTCGTGCTGCTGCTGATTCTGCCGCCACTGATCTATTCGGCCGGCGTTTCCATGAGCTGGCGCGATTTCAAATTCAACCTGCGGCCGATCGCGCTGCTCGCTTTCGGCTGCGTATTGTTCACCACCTGCGCGGTCGCCGCGGCGGCGCACTATGTGTTGGGATTTGACTGGTCGGTCGGCTTTTTGCTTGGCGCCATCATCTCGCCGACCGACGTGGTGGCGCCGCTCGCTATCGCCCGCAAACTCGGTATCCCGCGCCGCATCGTCGTAGTGCTCGAGGGCGAGGGTCTCGCCAACGATGCCACCGCACTGGTGCTGTACCGGTTTGCCGTAGTCGCGGTCAGCACCGGCACGTTCTCGTTCGGACATGCATCGATGACGTTCGTGGCCATCGTGATCGGCGAAATCGCTTACGGGCTCGCGGTCGGCTGGCTCAGCCTGCGCTTGAGGGCATGGGCGCACGACCCGCGCGTCGAGATCACGCTGTCGCTGATGACCCCTTACATCGCGTTCTGGGTGCCGGCGCATCTCGGCGGCTCCGGCGTGTTGGCGACCGTCGCCTGCGGGCTATACGTGAGCTGGGTCGGACCGCGGCTGATCGCCTTCGCTACGCGGCTACAGGGCATCTTCTTTTGGGATCTGATCGTCTATTTGATTGAGGGCTTTGTGTTCCTGGTCACCGGCCTGCAGGCGCGCACCCTAATTGAGCAGACGCATGCCTTTTCCATCCGCGAATTGCTGATCGCTACGGCATTGTCGACGCTGATCGCCATCGTCGCGCGTTTTGTCTGGGTGTTTCCGGCAACCTACATTCCGCGCTGGGCGAGCACGTCGCTTGCCAAGCGCGACCCGCCGCCACCGTGGAAGAGCGTATTCTTTCTTGCCTTCACCGGCATCCGGGGCGTCGACTCTCTCGCGGTAGCGCTGGCGATCCCTTATGCAGTCGTCGGCGGGGCGCCGTTTCCGCATCGCGATCTGATCCTGTTCGTCACCTTCGGCGTCATCATCATTACGCTGATCATCCAGGGCGCCATGCTGCCGAGCGTGGTGCGCTGGCTCGGTCTGAACCGACTCGCCAGCAAGGAGCGTGTCAGCGAGATCAAGGCCGAGCTTGCCGCGCGCCAGGCCGCGCTTAAGGAAGTCACCGAACGACTTGAGACGGTCATAGAGAATTGTGGCCTGCCGCAAGAAGCGATCGCTCATTTGCGCACGCGCAACCAAAGCCGGCTGCAGGTGCTACCGGAGAATCTGGCGGATGGTCTCGATCACATGCGTGAAACCGCAAAGATCAAGGCCGAGCTTATCAAGACGGAACGTCAGTTCATTTATCGACTTTTGCGCGACGGCAAGATCACCGACGAGGCGCGCCGGCGCATCGAGTACGAGCTCGATCTCGAAGAGGCGAGTGTGGCCAACCGCGCGCAGGACGGCGGCGGCTGGTTTTGAGCTTCACTTGAAATGCTGTGGCAGGCGAACCGTGGCCGCACCGGTAAGCGGCCCTGTGTAGAGTCGCTGGCGCGGGGCCGCCGGTTTCGGCGCTTCCGGCTTGGCAGTGGCGAGCCGGAAAATCCATATCGCCAGGCGTTTGACGATGAAGATGGCGAGCGCAAGCGCCGACGCGAACAAAATTGCGACGTGTGCCAAGCCCAACAGAAAATAGACGACTTCCATGAAAACCATGCGGACGAGATATAACGTTTAAGGATTCTGGCGCGGACGGCAGCAGCTAAGCCGCTCGCCGGCTCGCGGTCAACTTGTTTGCGCCTTGTTCGCCTCCCCGCCCGCGCGATAGATTGCCGCCACGCCGCAAAGTCGCTGGAGGCCATGGGACAATGGATCAAATCAGCCAAATGACGGTGACGTTCCGCGCACCGCCGGAACTTGAGCCGCTCCTGCCGCGGCCGATTCCCGCGGTCGAGGGCATGCCCAACTGGTTCAAGGCGATGCCGCAAAAGGCCTACAGCGAGATCAATCAAAAGGATCTGCTGACCATAAAGAAATGCCCGCCGGTGATCGACGCCATGGCGTACGGCTTCCTACTGCCGCTGGTCAGTGACCTCAAGGTCGAGAATGGCGAATTTTCCTGGGATCGCGACGTGCCGGGCGGCGGCATCACCAGCCTCAGCCATTCGCCGATCGACTATCACGACAGCGTGCAAGTCGCCGGTTCGCCGTTCTTCGACGACGACCGCTTCATCATCAAGTTCAACAATTTCTGGACCATCGAAACACCGCCGGGCTATTCGCTGCTGTTCACACATCCGCTCAACCGCAGCGATCTGCCCTTCACCACCATCACCGGGCTGGTCGATACCGACACCTATGTCGACAACCTGGTCAATTTCCCGGCGCGTTGGCACGACACAGCGTTCAGCGGCGTGCTGCCCAAGGGAACGCCCATCGCCCAATGCATCCCGGTCAAGCGCGAGAAGTGGTCGGCGCGTTTTGAGATATTGTCGAACGAAGCAACGGCGCGGCTCACCGAAACGGCGATGAGCATCGCCAATGAATTCGGCGTCTACCGGCGCGACTTCCGCGCGCCGAAGCGCTAGCAAGGGTCATCCGCCCTTGAGAAACTTCGCCGCGCCGCTCGCATGCAGCCAGAAGCGGCCGTGGCCGGACGACAACAGCGCGGCGATCACTTTGCCATAGGACTCGCCGCCGCGCGCGCTCGCGGCGCGCATGCAGGCGAGCCCGCCTTCGGTGTCGCCAAGTTCGAGCAGACACTTGCCGAGCGCAATGCGCGCCAACGTATCGTCGGCATTGCCCGATAGCGCGCCGCGGAATAATTCGGCGGCCTGCGCGAAATTGCCTTGATCCATCAGCACCGTGCCAAGGCCCTGAACGGCTTCCGGATGCGCCGGATTGACGGCCAGCGCGTGGGCGAAGGCAGCACCCGCATTGGCGCGATCGTTGACGGCGTAGCAGACGAAGCCAAGCTGGATTGCCATTTCCGTCATCATCGGCGCCACCGCGATGCCTTGCCTGAGCACATCGATCGCCTCGGCGGAGCGGTCGAGCGAATGCAGCACGAAGCCGAGTTCGTGGAAGGCGGGCGCGAATGGCGGGGTACGTTTCACCGCGCGTTTGAGCCAGGTCAGCGCCTTGTCGCTGTCGCCCGCCTGTCGGAGCGCGATGGCGAGTTGCGTCTCG
>DASUGZ010000105.1:0-9634 GCA_036273755.1 Pseudolabrys sp. | reverse complement strand
TGCCGGAATTCCAGTTTGACGCCGACGATGCCGGTGCCATCATCGCCAATCTGACGTCCATTCGGGCGGCATTGAACCCCACCTTTGAGTCTCCGATCCCATGAGCAGTGCGCTTTTTTCGCCTTACGATCTGGCCGGCCTTAAGCTTGCCAACCGCATCGTCGTCTCGCCGATGTGCCAGTATTCCGCCGACGACGGCTGCGCCAACGATTGGCATCTGATGCATCTTGGCATGCTGGCGAATTCCGGCGCGTCGCTGGTGATCGTCGAAGCGACGCATGTCGAGCGCCACGGCCGCATCACCCACGGCTGCCTCGGCCTCTACAACGATGACAACGAGGCCGCGCTCGCCCGCGTCATGCATTCGGCGCGGCGCGCCGGCACCGCCAGGTTCGGCATCCAGATCGCGCATGCCGGCCGCAAAGCTTCGGCGCAAAAGCCGTGGGACGGCGCCGGGCCGCTCGGCCCCGACCAGGATCCGTGGCCGACGATTGCCGCTTCGCCGCTGCCTTGGGGCGAGGGCTGGCATAGGCCGCGCGAAGTCACCGAAGCCGACATGGAGCGCGTGCGCGAGGCCTTCGTCTCCGCCGCCAAACGTTCGCTGCGCATCGGTTTCGACGAGATCGAGCTGCATTTCGCGCATGGCTATCTGGCGCACGGCTTCATGTCGCCGATCTCGAATAGGCGCACCGACCAATATGGCGGCTCGTTCGAGAACCGGATGCGCTTTCCGCTGTCGATCGCGCGCGCGGTGCGCGCCGTGGTGCCCAAGGGCGTGCCGCTCGGCGCCCGCATCACCGGCTCGGACTGGCGCGAGGGCGGGCTGACGCCGGACGATGCGGTGGCGATCGCCAAGGGGCTCAAGGCCGAAGGTCTCGATTTCATTTGCATTTCGTCGGGCGGCGTCACCGCCGACACCCGTAATCCGACGACGCCCGGCTACAATGTGCCGATCGCCGCGCGCGTACGCAAAGAGGCGGGCATCCCGACGCGCTGCGTCGGCCTCATCGTCAAGCCCGAGCATGCCGAGGAGATCGTCGTCAAAGGCGAGGCCGACATGGTGTCGATGGCGCGCTGTTTTCTCGACGATCCGCATTGGGGCTGGCACGCCGCCAAGGCGCTCGGCGCCGACGTGGCGCGGCCGGTGCAATACGCCCGCGCCGGCCCGAAGCTGTGGGCGCCGGCGGCGAAGTAAGTGACCAACCTCGTCTTCCTCGCTGTCCTCTTTGCCGCGCTGTGTCACGCCGGCTGGAACGCGCTCATCAAGGCCGGCCTCGACCCGTTGTCGACTACGGCGCTGATTTCGCTCGGCTCCGGCGTCGTCGCGCTTGTCGTCCTGCCTTTTGTTGGCATGCCCGCGCCTGCCGCATGGCCCTGGATCGTCGCTTCGGCCATCGTTCACCTGTTCTATTTCGCCGCGCTGGCCGAGAGCTATCGAACTGGCGACCTCGGGCAGGTCTATCCGATCGCGCGCGGCTCCGCGCCGCTGATGACCGCGGTGGCGAGCCTCGTCTTCGTCGGTGAGCGGCTGAACGCATGGAGCTGGATCGGCATCGCGATTTTGGCTTGCGGGGTGTTGCTCCTGTCGGTGCGTGGCGGGCGGGAGTTCGCGCATGTCGACAAGCGCGCAGTCGGCTTCGCGCTGCTTACCGCGCTCGCCATCTGCGTCTACTACGTCATCGACGGCGTTGGTGCGCGGGCATCGCTCAACGCGCCCAGCTACGTGCTGTGGCTATTCGTCGGTATCGCCATTGTGCTGCCGCCATACGCGCTGTGGCGCGACCGGCAGGGCATGGTCAGTGCGATGCGCGGATTTTGGCTGCGTGGGCTCGCCGGCGGCGCGCTCCAGACATTTTCTTATGGCGTCGCGGTCTGGGCGATGACGGTCGCGCCCATCGCCATTGTCGTTGCCTTGCGCGAAACCAGCGTGCTGTTCGGCGCGGTCATTGCGGTGGTCGTCTTGAGAGAGCCGCTGCGCGCAACCCGCATCGGCGCCGCGCTGCTGATCCTGTGCGGGCTCATTCTGCTCCGGCTCCAGTAGCTAGAGCGCTATTTCCGGAAATAGTTTTTCGCAGAGCGCGAGGTCTGCCTCTGTATCGACGTCCCAGAGTGCCGGCAGTTCGGTGGCTGTGAGCTTGAGCGTGCGAATACGCGCCCGCGTTTCGTCAAGCACGGCCGGCGTGCCCCAGGCGATGTTGGAAAATAGCTCGATATGCACGGCGCGCGCACCGATCAGCACATAGCCGCCGTCTTCGGCAGGGACGAGCACGACATCGGCGTCGTCAAGCGCCCGGGCCGCCGCGCGCAGATGCTCGGCCGTGAGCGCGGGGCAGTCGGCGCCGATCACCAGCGTCGGTCCGCTATGCGCGGCGATGGCGCCGAGCATGCGGTTGCCGAGGTCGCCATCGGGCTGGCGCCTGAGCGCGATCGGAAAGCGCCGCGCCAGGTCCTGGAACGAGGCCTGGTCGAGGCTTGGGGCGCACCACAGCGTCACCGGGCCGGTGTCGGCGGCGCAGGCCGTTGTAACGGCACGTTCGGTCAGCCGCTCCTGCAGCACCGCCGCCGCATGCGCGCCGATCGAAGGAATCAGCCGCGTCTTGGCGAAGCCGGGGATGGGCGCTTTCGACAGGACGGCGATGGCGACGCTAGCGCTCGGCGGCATAGCCGTAAGCCTTGGCGAGACGGACCGGATCGGCGCCGAAGAAATAGGCGAGGCGCAGCTTCCACATCAGCACAATGGTGCGCAGCACGCCGTGCGTATGCCAGCGCCGGCCCGAGGTGGTGACGCGCTCGCGCAAACACAAAGGCCGGCCGATGCGTTTGAGCCGCGCCGACAGCGCCACGTCCTCCATCAACGCGATCGGCGGAAAGCCGCCGGCTGCGTCAAACGCCGCGCGCGTGACGAACATCGCCTGATCGCCGGTAGCGATACCGGTGAGGCGCGATCGCAGGTTCATCATGAACGCGATCAGCGCCAGTTCTTCGCCGTCGAAGCGCACATCGAAACGGCCCCAGACGCTTCCGGACCGCTTCAGGCCGTCGAGCGCCAGCTCGTCGGCAGGCTCCGGCAGCTGCGTGTCGGCGTGCAGGAACAGCAGCGTGTCGCCTTTCGCCGCGGCCGCGCCGGCGTTCATCTGCAGGCTGCGTCCGCGCGGCGCGCCTATGACGCCGTCGGCCAGCGGAGCGGCGAGGGTGGGCGTACCATCGCGGCTGCCGCCATCGACGACGATCACCTCGACGCCGCGTGCGCGATAAGGCGCGAGCGCGCGCAAGGCTGCTTCAATAGCCGCCGCCTCGTCGAGCACCGGCATGACAATGGAGAGCTTCACCGGCCCGCCGCCTGCGCGATCGAATAGTTTGGCCCGTCGGCGATGCGCTGGTAATAGGATTCGTAGGCGGGCGATCCCGCCGGCCAGCGCGCCAGAAAGCGATCGAGAAACGCCGCGTGATCATATTTGAGCGGGATCGCGTCGATATGCACATCGTCGCGTCGCAGGCCATAAAGCGGCCTGTGCGGCGAGGGCGTTGCGGCGACGCGCGAAATCAGGCCATAGCGCGAACCGCCGAAATTCGGCATACCGGCCGCACCATTGTTGATCACCGTCATCTGTCCGGCGGGAAGAACGAAATCGCGCAACGCCGCCAGACACGTATGCGTGCTGGCGAAGACGTCGATGTGGGACGTGGCACGGATATCATCGAGCCACGGCCTTCGGCTCGCATCGTCGAGTTCGTCCTGTCCGAATTTCCAGCCGGCCAAAGCGGTGGCATCGCCGTGGACGATGCCGACGCGCAGGCCCGCGACCTCGACCACCAGATGCATCGGCAGGTCGCGCAGCCGCGGGCGCACTCGGTGGGGCACGGTGTCTCGCAATAGAGTCAAAACTTCGTTCGATCGCGTGACGACATCGGCCGCTACGCTTTCGGGATAAGCGCAACCACAGCCCGCGCCGATATCGTTGGATCGTGCGGCCTCGGTCTCCACATTGCCGCGCAACGCGCGATGGCGGGAGACGCCACGCTCGATGTCCACAAACCAGTCCACATCGGCGTCGAACCAGTGGAAGTCGCCGTTAAACACAATAGAGACCGGCGCCATTTCCTGCGCGGCCAGTTGCTCGACCGCTTCCAGGGCCGCCAGATTGCCGTACAGCCCACCGACGACATAGATCGTCTCGGCTTCGAAATCGGGCAACCGCGCAAAGACCTTGGGTGAATAGACATAGTCGGCCGGACAGACGCGGCCCGCCTGCGCCAGTTCAAGCGGCTCGACCGCGCTCACTCGGCAGCCTCCTTCAACGCGCCGCCGCAGCTCGAGCCCTGGCCCGCGGTGCAGCCGTAGCAGTGGCCGGCGACGCGGATCGGATTGTCAGTCAGATCGTCGCCGAGCAAGTCCGACAGATGCACGCGCGCGCGGGCGCCGCGCACAAGCGGCAGATCGAGCATCTGGTTGAAGTCGCAGTCGTAGACGAAACCGCGCCAGTCGACCGAAATCAGGTTGCGGCACATCACGCCGTCGAGATTGGCGTCGAGATGCGCGTCCTGCAGCAATTGCAGATAGCCTTCGAACTCACCTTTGTTGATCAGCGCGGTGCCGAAGCGCTGGATCGGCATGTTGGCGAGCACGAACAATTTGTTGAAAACGATTCCGTAGTTGTCACCGAGCACGCGCTTGTAGTCGGCTTCGAGCGCGGCCTGCGGCGGCGGCAGCGACGGGCCTTGCGGATTGTAGACGAGGTTGAGAGTCAACGCCGGATCCCGGCCGTAGCCGGCGGCGTTGAGTTGTTTCAGTCCGCGAATCGAGCCATCGAACACACCCTTGCCGCGTTGGCGCTCGACATTGTCCTGCAGATAGCAGGGCATCGACGCGACGACCTCGACACGGTTGGCGGCAAGAAACTCGGCGAGGTCTTCCTGGCCCGGCTGCTCCAGGATCGTGAGGTTGCAACGGTCCATCACCTTGACGCCGAGAGCGCGCGCTTGCCGCACCAGGCGACGGAAATTGGCGTTGAGCTCGGGCGCGCCGCCGGTGATGTCGAGCGTACCGGTGCGCCGCCGTTTGAGAAATTCGAGCACCGTATCGGCAACCTCGACTGACATCTCCTCGGTTCGCGTCGGCCCGGCGTTGACGTGGCAATGGAAGCAGGACTGGTTGCAGCGATAGCCGACATTGACTTGCAATGTGTCGAGCTTCGCCCGGTGGATCGCGGGGAAGGGCACCTTGTCGAGCAGCGGCAGCGTATCGCGCATGGCAATCCTCGATGTCGCCGCCAACTTGCCACGCGCCGCGTGGCCGCGTCACCCCGTGAGAGGCCGCCGCCAGACAAAAGCTTGTGAGAAAAGCGTGAAGCTAACGCGCCAGCGCGGTGGCGACGGGCGCCTCGACGCCGATGCGGCCAAAGCCCGGCAGCTTGATGCCAGGATGGCGCAAGTCGAGCCCGGCGACCAGGCCAAGCAGGTCGAGTTCAATGCCCTCGACCCAGCCGGCTTTAAGCGCTGCGACGCCGAACAAATTGATCTCGATGCCGGTGCCGCTGTCGGTCAGGCCGACATAGGGCCGGCTGCGGAAATCGCGGCCGACCGCATTCGGCGGCAGCGTGACGCCGAGTTCGGGCATCGCGCGCAGGACCGCGGCGGTGAAGCTGTTGCTGTTCGGCCCGGGCCAGACGCGGTAGTCGCCGGCGTGCCGGTAGTTGTAGGCCTTGACCGTCGCCTCGATGCGCGGGATCAACTTTTCCGCCTCGGGCCCGGAGATATCGGCAATCGCCACCGGCCGATTGCCGTACCAGAGTCCGTCCGGGGGCCAGCCGTTGGTGCGCACGGGGTTGCCCCAGCCGACCACGTCGAAGCGCGTCCACTCGCGCCCGCCCGCCGGCTTGATGACGATCCAGCTATGCACCGCGAAAATGCCCTTCCAGGCTCCGGCCTTGCCGGTGAAGACGATGACGCGCGCCGGCTCGAAGTCGCGGGCGGGCGGCAGTAGGCCGGTCGACGACCAGTCGGCGTCGCGCCAGGAGCGCGGTTCGCTGCCGGCGGCATAGAGCGCCGCGCGGGCGAGGAGAGGCACAAAGAACAGGGCAAGGATCGCAAGCATGATGAGCTTTCGGCGGGAGCGGGTGGCCGGCATGGTGGCTAGATAGGCATCGTTTCCGGCCTAAACGTGGCGGACGCGGGCCGCCGCGGCGAGCAATGCGGCGCCAGCGCGGCTCAGATCGGCAAACGTCGTCGCCCGCCGCTTGCCTCGCCGCCGCGCAAAGCGACGCACGTTCGGAACATGGACGAATGCGGCGAAGCGCGGGCCGTCTTTTCCACGGGCAGCCCCGGTCGCGCGCCAGCACAGGTAGTTGCACAGATAACGTCCGGCATCGTGCGAACGCATGACCGGGACGCGCGCGGCACGCGCTGCGGCGAGTAACTGCGCGGTCGGTGCCGGCAATGCGATTGCGAACGGATCGCCTGGCGCAATTTTCACGCCGCGCGCCGCACCGCCGGCGTCCGGCAACAGCGTCACTGTGTTGCGCGCGCGTTTCGATGCGAATTGTCTTTGCCCGCGGCGCCAGTCCGAACATCAGGATCGCGTCCGGCCTATGCTTGGCAATGAGCCTGGGCAGGTCGCGGTCGACCGCGGCGTAGCTGGTCGGGAAAACGTGTCCGACAATTTTTACGTCCGCCAGCGCCGGCCGCCGCATCCGCGCCAGCCGTTCGACCAGCGGCCCGGTCGGATTGAACGGCGCGCCCGGAAACGGCCCGAAACCGGTGACGAGGATGGTGGGCATCACACCTCGAGCAATTCCGCGATCTGCTCCGCCGCCAGCGTCGGCGCCAATTTTCCGGCGGCGACCGCGGCTTCGGCTGCCTTAAGCTTGCCGCGCACCGCCGGGTCGCTGCGCAGCCGCGCGGTCAGGCGTTCCTCCAGCATCGACCACATCCATTTGACCTGCTGCTCGCGCCGACGTTGGCTCAGTTCGCCCGAGGCCGTCATCTTCTTCTCGTGCGCGACGATCTGCTCCCACACGAGCGTAATGCCGTCGCCCGTGAGCGCCGAATAAGTCAGCACCGGCGGCGACCAGGTTTCCGACCGGGGCGCGAGAATATTGAGCGCTGCGCGATAGTCCGCCGCCGCCACCTTGGCGCGCGCGACGTTGTCGCCGTCGGCCTTGTTGACCGCGACCATGTCGGCGAGTTCGACAATGCCTTTCTTGAGGCCCTGCAATTCGTCGCCGGCGCCCGCGATCATCAGCACCAGGAAGAAATCCGTCATGTCGGCGACGGTCGTCTCGGACTGGCCGATGCCGACGGTCTCCACGATCACGACGTCGTAGCCGGCCGCCTCGCACAGCAGCATGGTCTCGCGCGTCTTGGCGGCGACGCCGCCGAGCGTGCCGGAGGAGGGCGAAGGCCGCACGAAGGCGTTCGGGTCGACGGCGAGCCGCGCCATGCGCGTCTTGTCGCCGAGGATGGAGCCGCCGGTCCGCGTCGAGGACGGATCGACCGCCAGCACCGCCACTTTGTGGCCTTGCGCGGTGAGGAACGTGCCGAGAGCATCGATGGTGGTGGATTTGCCGGAGCCCGGCGCGCCGGTGATGCCAAGCCGCACCGCTTTGCCGGTCAGCGGCAGCAGTTCCTGGACGAGCAGATGCGCTTGCTTGCGGTGATCGGCGCGCTTGCTTTCAATCAGCGTGATGGCGCGGGCGAGCGTCGCGCGGTCGCCGGCCTTGATGCCGGTGGCGAGGGCCGATGGTTTGACGTTGCGTGCGGCCATCTCGCTAGCGGCGCTTGTCGCCGAGCCGGATGGCGAGACCGCCGTTCGTCTTCTTTTTGGCCGCCGTGGCGCGTGCAAACGTGAAGAGTTGCTCGCGCGTCTCGATGCGGCAGGCAACGCCGCCCGGATGTTTGCATTGCGCGTCACGGGTAGCCAGGTCGGCATCGTCCTCGTCGATGACGTCGACGCGATAGACGCCGTCGGTAAGGATATGCAGCAGCGCATATTCGACGTGCTCCGGGTGCCGCGTGGACACCGACTGTACGATGGCGTCGCCGCCGTCGAACGCATGCAGCGTGAAGCTTGCGATATCCTTCAAGCCGCCGCCGCCGGCGCGCACATAACGCTTGCCGTCCCATGTGAAGTGTACGCGTTCGGGATCGACCGCGTGGCCGTCGCGCAAGCCGTAGAGTTGGAGGTGGGCTTGTTTGCCTAGCATTGGCTGCGCATCGGCAAGGATCGGCTCCTTCGAATCGACGCAGCCGGCGAGCAAAGCGGCGCCGAGGGCCACTGCGAACATCCGGGGGGCTGCGTTGCGGATCGCCATCGGTGTCAATTGTCAATCCGCGGACCGCTTAGTCAACGTCTTGAGCAACTTCTCGGCGGCTTCGGCGATCACCGTGCCGGGCGGGAAGATCGCCTCGCAGCCGGCCTGCATCAGCGCGTCGTAATCCTGCGGCGGCACCACGCCGCCGACCACGATCATGATGTCGTCGCGGCCCTGCGCGGCCAGTTCTTTCTTCAACTCCGGCACCAGCGTGAGATGCGCGGCGGCGAGCGATGAGACGCCAAGAATATGCACGTCGTTCTCGACCGCCTGGCGCGCGGCCTCGGCGGGCGTCGCGAACAGCGGCCCGATGTCGACGTCGAAACCGAGATCGGCAAACGCCGAAGCGATCACCTTCTGTCCGCGGTCGTGGCCGTCCTGGCCGATCTTGGCGACCAGCAGCCGCGGCCTGCGCCCTTCCGCTGTTTCGAAGCCCTCGACCAGGGCACGCACGCGTTCGACCGCGCCGGTCATTTTATCCCCCTTGCCAACCTCCCGCTTATAGACGCCGGTGATGGCTTTGATCGAGGCCACGTGCCGTCCGTACACTTTCTCGAGCGCCGAGGAAATCTCGCCGACGGTGGCCTTGGCGCGCGCCGCGTCAACCGCGAGCGCCAGCAGATTGCCGTTGCCGCGGTCGGCGGCGCGGGTCAGCGCGTCGAGCGCCTCCTTCAGCGCCGCCGGATCGCGCTCGGCTTTGAGCCGGGCGAGCTTGTCGAGCTGCATCTGCATGACGGCGGAATTGTCGACCTTGAGCACATCGATCGGCGCCTCGGCGGCCGGCGGGAATTTGTTGACGCCGATCACCGATTGGTGGCCGGAATCGATGCGCGCCTGCGTCTTGGCGGCGGCTTCCTCGATGCGCAGCTTGGGAATGCCGGCCTCGATCGCCTTCGCCATGCCGCCGAGCGCTTCGACCTCCTCGATATGACCCCAGGCCTTGCGCGCCAGTTCGTAGGTGAGCCGCTCGACATAGTACGAGCCGCCCCAGGGATCGACGATGCGGGTGGCGCCGGCTTCCTGCTGCAAGACAATTTGCGTGTTGCGCGCGATGCGGGCCGAGAAATCGGTCGGCAGCGCCAGCGATTTATCGTTCTTCGGGTTGAACGCTTTGATCAGTTTCGCCCATAGCATTCGCGCGGCGCGCTGCTTGGCGATCTCCATGAAATAGTTCATGCCGGCGTTCCAGAAGAAGGAGATGCGCGGCACAAACTGATCGACGCCGAGGCCGGCCTTGACACCAGCACGGACATATTCGACGCCGTCGGCGAGCGTGTAGGCGAGCTCGAGGTCGAGCGTCGCGCCCGCTTCCTGCATGTGATAGC
>DASUGZ010000104.1:0-6081 GCA_036273755.1 Pseudolabrys sp. | reverse complement strand
CGCCGCCGCGACGCGCTTGCCGCCGCGCATCACCGGCACGATCAGCGCTTCGCCCGGCTGTTTATCGGTTTCGAGCGACAGAATATCGCCGCGCATGCAGCCGTCGGCGTCGTAGGCGCGCCAGACCTGCTTGCGGCCCGGCCAGGTCGCCTTGCCTTCGGATAATTTGCGTTTCGGTATGCCGGCGTATTCCTGCAGCTTATAGGCGCAGTCGAGCGCCGGCACATCGACGGACGCGGCAAGATTGACGCCGATGCCGAAGCCGTCGATCGGCGCCTTCTCGTTCATCATGCCCTGCAGGACGTCCTCGTTGATGCCGCCGCTGACCAGAATGATGACGTCCTTGAGGCCGCCGTCATCGAGGATCGCGCGTACCTTCCGCGCCATTGCGGTCAAGTCGCCGGAATCGATGCGCACGCCGCGAATGGCGATGCCGTCGGCTTTGAGCCGGGGCGCGAGCTCGACCACTTTGCGCGCGCCTTGCTCGGTGTCGTAAGTGTCGATCAAGAGGATGACCCCCTGCGGCCGGGCGCGGGCGAAAGTCTCGAACGCGGTCATCTCGTCGCCGTGCACCTGCACGTAGGAATGCGCCATGGTGCCGACGATCGGCACGCCGTAGCGCTCGCCGGCGAGCACATTGGCGGCGCTGGCAAAGCCGGCGAGGTAGCTGGCGCGCGCCGAATAAAGCCCGGCTTCGGCGCCGTGCGCCGTGCGCAAGCCGAAATCGGAAAGTATCTTGCCGGGCGCGGCGAGCACCATGCGCGCGGCCTTCGAAGCGATCAGCGTCTGGTAGTGCAGAATGTTGATGAGCCGGGATTCGACGAGTTGCGCCTGCGGCAGCGGCGCGGTGATGCGGATCAGCGGCTCGTTGGGGAAGCAGGCGCTGCCCTCGGGGATTGCATGCACGTCGCCGCTGAAGCGGAACGCTTTGAGATAGTCGAGCAGATTGTCACGAAAGCGGCCGGTGCTTTTGAGCCAGTCGATTTCGGCGGCGGAGAAGGCGAGAGTCTCCAGATAACCGAGCGCGTCCTCAAGCCCGGCGGCGAGCAAAAATCCGCGGCGCGGCGGCAGCCGGCGCACGAAGAACTCGAATACGGCTTCCTTGTCTTCGCCGCGATCCAGGTAGGCCTGGATCATGTTGAGTTCGTAGAGGTCGGTGGTGAGGGCGCTGCTCGTCATGGCGGCGTTATAGCGGACGTTGTTCGCCTGACCAACGCCGGTCGCGGCCGCTACATCACCAGGCCGACGCCGCCGAACAGCAGCAGCCCCAGCACCGCGCTGCGGAAGTGCGCGTCATTCACTCGGCGAAACATGAGAACGCCGCGCGCGGCCCCGGCAAACAACGCGGGCAGACTGTAGGTCAGGCTGACCAGAGTGTGGCTGGAGAACGTATGTTGCGCGATCATAAGCGCCAGCGCGATGACTTGCATCGCCAGGACGTAAGGCTGCGATAGCGCCCGCTTTTGAGCCTTCGGCAGACCGCGCAGGTCGCACCAGACCGCCATCATGGCGCCCGGCATTGCGGTGAGGCCGCCGATGAGGCCGCCGCCGAAGCCGATCATCGCGTGGCGCAAGCGGCTGGGCATGCACGCCTTGTCGGCGGTCGCGCGGCGCATCAGCATGTATGCGGCATAGGCGACCAGGAAGATGCCGAAGCCAATTCGGAACACATGCGCGTCGATATTGTGCAACAGGTAAAGCGCCGGCAGCAGGCCCACCGCGCCGCCGGCGATCATCGTCGGCTCGACGTGCCATTTGACAGTACCGCGCAGCGATACCAGCGACACCGCCTGGGTCACGATGCTGCAGGCCATCATCAGCGGCACCGCCTCGGCCGGCGGCAGAACGTGGAGCAGGATCGCGCCGGCGACGGCCGAAAAGGCGAATCCGGCGAGCCCGGAGACCACCGCGCCGGCGAAAGTGGCCGCACTGACGATGAGAAATGACAGGGGATCGATCGGAGGCACAACGTCGCTCCTTGGTGGCAAACGCCGGCAACGCCAGCTGCAGCCTTTGACCGAGGGTGTTTCCAGGCCCTCGAAAGCCGCACGGCACGATTTTTCGCTGAACCGCGGCGGCAGTGGACGTGACTAACTGCGACGGCCCTTTCGTTCTTGGACTGGCGCGACAATGAGTGGGACTGGCGCGACGAACCGCGCGAAGCCGCCGAAAACTGTAACTGCCGCGCTTGCGGGAGTGCTGACGAGGCTCTAAGACCCGCGCCGCGCATCGAGCCCGCGGGTCGAGGACATCCGGACGGGGGACCGACGATGCGCAGTGCGACGCAGATTTCGACAAAGCAGGACACCATGCTCGATCGAACCAAGCTGCCGTCGCTGACGCCCGAAATGCTCGCCAACGCGCCGCCGCCGGGCGCGAGCGGGGCGTTTCGCTTCTCGCTCGACGGCGTCGCCGAGAGCGAGAAGGCGTTTTTGACGCGCGAGTTCTTCGGCCGCGGGGTGATCAAATACGACATCGAACGCATGCGCGACGAACCCAAGTTTGAAATCGACGTCATGCTGCAGATGATGCCCGGCCTGATGATGATGTCGGGGCTCTCGCACGGCTCGCGCAACATGCGCACCCGCGAGCTGGTCGCGCTCGAAAACTGCGACGACGTCGGCATGGTGATGAATATGCACGGCGAACATCGCGTGACCTTGGGCGATGACGAGCTGGTGCTCGGCGACGGCGAAGCGGTGTTCATGTCGATGGCCGAGGTGTGCAGTTACACCCACCGCGCGCCCGGCGACATTCTCGCTTTGCGCGTGCCGCGCATGCGGCTTGGGCCGTTGCTCAACGCCGCCGTCGACGATTGTCTGTTCCGCCGCATCCCGGCGGCGACGCCCGGATTGAGGTTGCTGTCCAACTACGTGGCGATGTCGCGCGACGACAATACGGTCGTCGGCCGCGACCTGCAGTACCTCGTCGTCAGTCACGTCTGCGATTTGATGGCAGTCGTCGTCGGCGCGACGCGCGACGCGCGAGCTTCTGCCGAGATGGGCGGGCTGCGCGCGGCACGCCTGCAAGCGATCAAGGACGACATCGCGAGAAACATCGATCGCCCCGAGTTGTCGGTTGCAACGATCGCCGGCCGCCATGGCTGCACGCCGCGCGTCGTGCAGCGGCTGTTCGAGATGGAAGGGACGACCTTTACCGATTATGTGCTGGCGCAGCGGCTGACGCTCGCCCACCGCCGGCTCATCGACCCGCGCTGCGACGGCGAAAAAATAAGCGCGGTCGCCTTCGACGCCGGCTTCGGCGACGTGTCCTATTTCAACCGCGTCTTCCGCCGCCATTTTGGCTTGGCGCCCTCGGACGTTCGCGCGCAGGCGCGGCAGGGTGCTGGCGCCTAGGTCACGACCGCGGTTGGGAAGAAATTGGCTCCTCGGGCTGGGATCGAACCAGCGACATTTCGATTAACAGTCGAACGCTCTACCGCTGAGCTACCGAGGAACAGGCCGGTTTCGGCGCAACGGCCCTATAACAAAGCCAAACTTCTTTGCAAAGCGTGAATGGGTCAACAATGCCCGCCTTCGCCAAGGCTTCGGCGGGCAACCTTCGCGAATTGGGGCTGGCTTGCCAACCGAAGCGCCGAAGGCGCGAAGGTTGGAGGCCACGGCCGGAATCGAACCGGCGTGCACGGATTTGCAGTCCGCTGCGTAACCACTCCGCCACGTGGCCGTCGGCAGACGCAGCCTCATAAGTGCAGGCCGCGCAATACCGCAGAACGCAAGCCTATATAGGAGCTTGGGTCCAACGACAACGCCGCCTCGCTTGCCTTTTATCAAAGCTTGCCGCAGAAAAGCCGCGCATTCTCCTCCGGCCGCCGAGGATTCTCATGACCGACTTTGCAGCCGCGCGCCGCCATATGGTGGACGGTCAGATCCGTACCACCGACGTCACCGATCTGCGGTTGATTTCCGCCCTGCTCGAGGTTCCGCGCGAGCGGTTCATGCCGCCGGCCTCGGTTTCGCTGGCCTATCTCGATCTCGACGTGCCGGTCGGCGGTGGCCGGCGCCTGTTGCGACCGATGGTGCTCGCCAAGCTGATCCAGGCGGCCGACATCAAGCCGACCGACCGCGTGCTCGACGTCGGCAGCGCTAGCGGTTACTGCGCCGCCGTGCTCGGCCACATCGCCGGCAACGTCATCGCGCTTGAACAGGATGCAGGCCTCGCCAATACCGCCAGCGATTCGCTGGCCCCACAGCGAAATGTGAAGGTGGTCCGGGGTCCGCTGGCCGATGGCTGGGCGCAGGGCGGGCCCTACGATGTCGTGGTCGTCGAGGGCGCCACCGAGGTGGCGCCCAACGCACTGTGCCAACAGCTCAAGAGCGGCGGCCGGCTGGTCTGCGTGCTCGGCGACGGTCCCGGCTCGAAGGCGATGTTTTATATGCGCAGCAGTGGCGAGGCTGCCGGCCGGGCGATCTTCGATGCGCCGGCGGCGCTCCTTCCGGGTTTTGCGAAAACGCCGGTTTTCGCTTTCTAAGGCGCATGCCGGTTCCGAACGTGGCCAAAATACCCCAGCCGTTGCCTTTTGCGTGGGCGGTTGCGGTCAGGGGGTTTTAACGTGCCGCAGGGACGAATAAGGTTCCCCATTCAACGGGGTCGGGGCTGACGGATGCCACGCCCCCGCTATCTTCAAGTCGGGTTGGGATGTTGAAAAAGCCTAGAAATTCCTGGCGAAACGGGCTGGCCGCGGCGGTTGCCGGCTGTGCTTTGTTGCCACTCGCCGATTCGCCCTCGTTTGCGGACACGCTCGAATCGGCTCTGATGCAGGCCTACAGCAACAACCCCTCGCTCAATTCGCAGCGCGCGGCGACGCGGGCGGTGGACGAAGGGGTGCCGCAGGCTTTGTCCGGGTACCGGCCGAAGGTCACGGTGACGGGGGTCGCCGGCGAGCAGACGTCCTCGACGACGACCAAGACGGTGGCGGCCGGCGTCGGCACGTACAATACGCTTGCCGGCTACAACTCGCCGGCGCAACTCGGCGGCACCATCACGCAGACGCTCTACAACGGCTTCCAGACCGCCAACAGGACGCGGCAGGCCGAGAGCGCGGTGCTGGCGGCGCGCGCGACGCTGCGCACCACCGAACAGACCGTGCTGCTCAACGCGGCGACGGCCTACATGAACCTGTTGCGCGACGGCGCCATCCTCGATCTGCAGCGGCGCAACGTCGAGGTGCTGCAGGAGCAGTTGCGCCAGACGCGCGACCGCTTCAACGTCGGCGAGGTGACGCGCACCGACGTGGCGCAGTCGGAATCGAGTCTGGCCGCCGGGCGCTCGCAGGTTCTTTTGGCGGAAGCCAATTATACCGCCTCGCAGGCGACCTACCGGCAGGTGATCGGGGTTGCGCCCGGCAAGCTCGCGGCGGCTTCGCCGGTTGACCGCTTCTCGCCGCGCAACGTCCAGGGCGCGGTGGCCATGGGCACCGCGACCAATCCGGCGGTGACCACCGCGGAATACAATGTCGACGTGGCGCTGCAGGCGGTGAAAGTGGCGGAGGGCGCGCTTTATCCGACCGTGTCGGTGCAGGGCAGCTTCACGCAGAACTGGCTGAGCTCGCAGAGCCTGAGTGTGATGAACAGCTACAACGCCTCGGTGCTGGGCACGGTGAGCGTGCCGATCTACCAGGGCGGCGCGGAATACTCCCTGATCCGCCAGGCCAAGGAAACGCTGGGGCAGAAGCGGCTCGACCTCGATACCGCGCGCGACACCGTGCGCCAGGCCGTGGTGCAGGCCTGGGGACAACTCGACGCGGCCAAAGCCAATATCGACGCGACGCAGGCCCAGGTGCAGGCGGCCGAGATCGCGCTCAACGGCGTGCGCGAGGAGGCCCGCGTCGGCCAGCGCACCACCTTCGACGTGTTGACCGCGCAGCAGACACTGGTGAACGCGCGGGTCGCCCTGGTGACCGCCCAGCACGACCGGGTGGTGGCCTCCTATGCCCTGCTGTCGGCGGTCGGCCGGCTGTCGCCGCAGGTGCTGGGCTTACGGGTTCCTGCCTACGACGCCACCGTCCACTACCAGCAGGTGCGCGACAGCTGGGCAGGCGTGCGAACCCCAGACGGGCGCTGA
>DASUGZ010000103.1:0-18844 GCA_036273755.1 Pseudolabrys sp. | reverse complement strand
TTTTCACCTAGAACGGGCCGGCCTTGTTAACGATCGGCAATAAAGCCGGGCCATGATCGGGCCATATCTGGCGTAGAGGCTTAGTCCGCACTAAATTGAAGACAACAACGCGACGGCTTCCGCCGGCGCGGGGGCCCGGCAACGAGCCGGGATCAACAGAGGGAAACTTCGATGTCGGACTTCGACCGTAACGTAGCCGCCCGCGGCGTCGGTACCGCGCGCGCTGCCGAGATCGACGTAGGCCTGCGCGCCTACATGATCCGCGTCTACAATTACATGGCTTCCGGCGTCGCTCTGACCGGCGTCGTTTCGTTGATTGCATTTCAGCTTGCGGGTGGTGACGCCATCCACATAACGGCCGGCGGCATCACCGGCGGCACGCCCTTTGGGCAGGCCATCCTCGGCGGCTTCACGCCGATCCTGTTAATGCTGGTAGCGCTAGGACTCGTGTTCTTTATCAACTTCCGCATCAGCACATTGCAGCCAAGCACTGCGCTTGGGCTGTTCCTGCTCTATGCAGGGCTTCTGGGCCTCGCGCTGACGTCGATCTTCGTGGTTTATACGCAGGCCTCCATTGCCCGCACCTTCTTCATCTCGGCGGCGTCGTTTGGCGCGTTGAGTCTGTACGGCTACACCACGCAGCGCGATCTGTCGCCGATCGGGTCGTTCCTGGTGATGGGTCTGTTCGGTCTGATCATCGCGATGGTGGTGCAGTGGTGGCTGAAGAGTCCCGGGTTGGAATTTGCCATCTCGGCGATCGGCGTGCTGATCTTTGCCGGCCTGACCGCCTGGGACACCCAGCGCATCAAGGAGATGTACAGCGTCAATGATGACGGCACAGTCGCTGGCCGCAAGGCGGTGATGGGCGCGCTGACGCTCTACCTCGACTTCATCAACCTGTTCCTGTTCCTGCTGCGCTTTATGGGCGACCGGCGCTAAAGCGCGATTGGGCGATCGGCGCTAACAACAAACGCATAAGAGACAAGCGCCCCGGCCTAGTGCCGGGGCGTTTTGTTTTGGCTATGATCTTGCTGCCGGGCTTTGAACGACGAGGATCCCATGTCGAGCGTTTCGCTGCGGCCTGCCCGGCCAACCGACATTCCGGCCATCACCCGCATCTACGCGCACGCGGTGCAGCACGGCACCGCGTCGTTCGAGCTCGAACCGCCGGACGAATCCGAAATGACGCGGCGCATGAAGGCGATTCTTGACGGCAACTTCCCCTACATTATCGCCGAGCTGGACGGCACGGTCGCGGGCTACGCCTATGCGTCGCTTTACCGGACCCGGCCCGCTTACCGCTTCACCGTCGAGAACTCGGTTTATGTCGCACCCGAGATGCATCGCCGCGGCATCGGCAAGGTTCTGCTGGAAAAGCTGATTGAGGAGTGCACCACGCGGGGCTTCCGGCTGATGGTCGCGGTGATCGGCGATTCCAGGCAAGTCGCCTCGATCGGCGTGCACGAAGCCTGCGGATTCACCCACGCGGGCATGATCCCGAATATCGGCTACAAGTTCGGGCGTTGGCTCGACACTGTGCTGATGCACCTTCCGCTCGGCGAGGGCGCGCAGACCGCCCCGACGGATCGCGCATCGGCGCAGCGCGGCGCGCTGAAAGACAATCTGCACTGAGCCTAGTTCGCCACCAGCGCCAGCGGGTCGATGGCGCGCAGCACGCGGTCGAGTTCGTGGCCGCGGCGCACGATCAGGCCGGTCGCCGAAATCACGCTGTAGGCGCCCTGGCGGCGCGCCAGCTTGGGATTTTTCTCGATGCGGTAAAGCGGGACTTCCGAGGTGCGGCGGAAGACCGAGAACACCGCGCGGTCTTTCAGGAAGTCGATGGCGTAATCGCGCCATTCGCCGGCGGCGACCTTGCGGCCGTAGAGATCGAGGATGCGTTTGAGCTCGCGGTGGCTGAACGTGACCTGGCTCAAAGCCACTTGGCTGACGGGGGCGGAAGCGCTGCGCTGCGGGTTGCCGCCCCCGAGGAACTGGCTCGGGTCGATTTCGCCGGGACCGAACGTCATGCGGCGCCTCCTTTTGTCTGCGCTAATGATCGCGCCGGGCGGTGCCGGCGGCAAGAGCCTCGTTTCCTTTGAAAACGGCTCAAAACGCCGAACCAAGCAGCGTTTGCCGATCACGAACTCGTTAAAAGCCCCCACAATAACGCCCTATTTCCGTCAATCGCCGGTCACCGTGGCTTGGGAAAAGGTGAGCGTTGCCTCAAAGGCCCGGTCCGGTTCGAGCGCCGGATTCCTCAGCCCCCCAGCCCCCCGGGGCTCAGCCGACCGGGCCAAGTTGAGTTCCGCGTACGGTTCAATCCCCTAATCCTTCGGGCCGGCCTTCAGCCGGCCCGATTTTTTTGTCGGCCATGCCGACGCGCACGCAAGAGCGTGCGAACCATCCCCGAATAATGGAAAGATCTTAGTGCAAGTCCGCCATGGCGGCGCCGAGCATCGCGCCCGGCTTGGCGGCGACGCCGCTCTGCACGACCACGGCGACGCGGTCGATGTCCTGCAGCGAAAATTCGGCGTCGGGCAGACTGGCCACCGGCACGCTGAAGGTTTCCGCCTTGCCGGTCCACACGCCGAGCTTCACCCAGCGCCGTACCACGTTGGTATAGGTCAGCGTGTGGCCGCGGTTCTCGCCGCGCTCGATGGCCACCTGCGCCTTGCTGGTCACGGGGCAGAGCCAGACTTCGGCGCTGGATTGGGCGCTGCCCTGCTCGTCCTTTGCGGCCGGAACGTTCACCGAAACCTTGCCGTCGGCGACCGTCAGGGTTACCGGCAACGTCAGCGGCCTGGCGCTTTGCCGCGTTTGCGCGATCGCATGCTCGATCGCCGCCTCGTCACTGCCCAACACCGGGACCAAGCCATTGACGACGACTTGCGGTGTGTAGACCTCGCGGTCGCCGCGCGCATCGGCATAGGCGCGCTCGCGGTTAGAATGGCCGTGCAGCGCCAGCGTATCCTTCCAGCCGAGATAATCCCAATAGTCGACGGCGAGGCTTAACGTCACCAGCGTCGAGTCGCGCGACAGCTCGGCGAGGAGCTTGTCCGCGGCCGGACAGGACGAACAGCCCTGACTGGTGAAGAGTTCGATGACCGCGCGGGGCTCAGCCGCGCTAGCGGCCGGCGGCAGAGCCGAAGCGGTGCAAATCAACACGGTCGCGAAGGCGATGTGGCGATAGTTCATGCCGTACCCACAATCCCCCCATCCGACGCCGATCATATAAGACGCCTCGCCGATCACCCGCCACTCACTTCGCAGTGAGCGAGCTACAGGAACTACGGGGACGCTGCCCACCTCAAAGGCGGCAGCCTCAGGTGGCCAGATGGCGCAGCACGTACTGCAGAATTCCCCCGTTCTTGAAGTAATCCAGTTCGTCCAGCGTATCGATGCGGCAGATCAGCGGCACGCGCTTGAGGGTGCCGTTGCCGGCGACGATCTCGGCGATCAGCCGCTGACGCGGCTTGAGATCGCCGTGCAGGCCGCGGATGGTGACCTGCTCGTCGCCCTTCAATCCGAGCGACTGCCAGGACGTGCCCTCTTCGAATACCAGCGGCATCACGCCCATGCCGATCAGGTTGGAGCGGTGAATGCGCTCGAAAGACTGGGTGATAACGGCGCGCACGCCGAGCAGCACGGTGCCTTTAGCGGCCCAGTCGCGCGAGGAGCCGGTGCCGTATTCCTTGCCGGCGAAGATGACAAGCGGGACGTTGTCGGCTTTGTACTTCATCGCCGCGTCGTACATCGTCATGCGCTGTTTCGACGGGTAATGGATGGTGACGCCGCCTTCGACGCCCGGCACCATCTGGTTCTTGATACGGATGTTGGCGAACGTGCCGCGCATCATCACCTGATGATTGCCGCGGCGGGTGCCGTATTGGTTGAAATCCTTCGGCCGCACCTGGTGGTCGCGCAGATATTCGCCGGCGGGGCTCGATTCCTTGATCGACCCCGCCGGCGAGATGTGGTCGGTGGTGATCGAGTCGAGGAACAGGCCGAGCACGCGGGCATCGACGATGTCGTCGATCGGGCGTTGGCGTTTTTCCATGCCTTCGAAATACGGCGGATTCTGCACGTAGGTGGAACGGTCGTCCCACGCATAGGTCAAGCCGCCTTTGACTGCGATTTTGCGCCAATTGGCGTCGCCCTTGAACACGTCGGCATATTTTTTGGCGAAGATCTGCTTGGTGACGTTCTTGGAAATGAACTCGCCGATCTCCTTGTTCGAGGGCCAGATGTCTTTGAGATAGACTTTCTTGCCCTTCTGATCGGTGCCGAGCGGATCCTTGGCGAGATCGACGTACATCGAACCGGCGATGGCGTAGGAGACGACGAGCGGCGGTGAAGCGAGATAGTTGGCGCGCACGTCGGCGTTGACGCGGCCCTCGAAATTGCGATTGCCCGAGAGCACCGCGGCCGCCACCAGATCGTTTTCGTTGACCGCCTCGGAAATCTCCTCCGGCAGCGGACCGGAATTGCCGATGCAGGTGGTGCAGCCGAAGCCGATCAGATTGAACCCGATCTTATCGAGATCCTTTTGCAAGCCGGCTTTCTCGAGATATTCGGCGACGACCTGCGAACCCGGCGCGAGCGAGGTCTTCACCCACGGTTTCGCGGTCAGCCCCTTGGCCGCCGCCTTGCGGGCCAGCAGCCCGGCGCCGATCATCACGCTGGGATTCGAAGTGTTGGTGCAGGACGTAATGGCCGCGATCACCACGTCGCCGTTGCCGAGGTCGTAGTTTTTCTGGCTAACCGGCACGCGCTTCTTGAGCTCATTGGCCTTGTTGTATTCCTTCTCCATCGAGCCGGTGAAGCCGGATTTCACGTCGCGCAGCGCGATGCGATCCTGCGGACGTTTAGGCCCGGAGAGCGACGGTTCGACGGTGGAGAGATCGAGCTTCAAGACGTCGGTGAACATCGGATCGGGCGTGGTCTTGACGCGGTACATGCCCTGCGCTTTGGCGTAGGCCTCGACCAGCTTGATCGTGTCGGCCGAACGACTGGTGTCCTTGAGGTACTTGATGGTGTCGTCGTCGATCGGCGAGAAGCCGCAGGTGGCTCCGTATTCCGGCGCCATGTTGCCGAGGGTGGCACGGTCGGCGATCGTCAGATGCGTGAGGCCGGGGCCGAAGAACTCGACGAACTTTCCGACCACGCCGCGCTTGCGCAGCATTTCGGTGACGGTGAGCACCAGATCGGTGGCGGTTAGCCCTTCCTTGAGTCGGCCAGACAGCTTGAAGCCGATCACCTCGGGCAGCACCATCGACAGCGGCTGGCCGAGCATAGCTGCTTCCGCCTCGATGCCGCCGACGCCCCAGCCGAGTACCGAGAGGCCGTTGACCATAGTGGTATGGGAGTCGGTGCCGACCACCGTGTCCGGATAGGCCACGTCCATGGTCAACTCTTTGCCATTGACCTTGATCTTGTCCTTCTTGCTGAAGACCACGCGCGACAGATACTCGAGGTTGACTTGGTGGCAGATGCCGGTGCCGGGCGGCACCACGCTGAAATTGTCGAACGAGCGCTGCGCCCATTTGAGGAATTTGTAGCGTTCCTGATTTTGCCGGTATTCCTCTTCGACGTTCTTCTTGAATGCCTGGTTGTTGCCGAAGAAGGTGACCGCGACCGAATGGTCGATGACCAGATCGACCGGCACTTGCGGATTGATCTTCTTGGGATCGCCGCCGAGTTCCTTCATGGCGTCGCGCATGGCGGCGAGATCGACCACCGCGGGCACGCCGGTGAAATCCTGCATCAGCACGCGCGCCGGGCGGAAAGCGAATTCGTGATCCGACGTCTTGGTCTTCAGCCATTCGGCGAAGGCCTTGATGTCGTCCTTGGTCACCGTGCGCCCGTCTTCGTTGCGCAGCAGGTTTTCCAGCAGCACCTTCATCGAGAACGGCAGGCGGGAAATTCCCTTAAGTCCGTTTCTCTCGGCGGTGGGAAGGCTAAAATAGGCGTAGGATTTGCTACCAACCTGGAGGGTCTTGCAGCATCTAAAACTGTCGAGCGAAGTCATGTCGGAGCTTTCCATTCCCGAACGGGACAATGGCGCTGGATCGGTCTAAGCTCCTCGCAAGACAAAGCTTTTCTTGCCGGGGGAACTTGGGGCCCGAAGTCTACGAAGCGAGCGCCATAACGGTCGGGCTTATAAGGGCTTTTTGCGCCGGACGCCATATTAACGATGGAACACCCGACAAAATGGGCGGAGTACCTCGATATTTCGCGGCCGCAACGGCTTTCGCACCGGCCGATGGCGGGCGAAAGCGCGCCTGATGCAGCTTAGGGCCAACAATCTCACCTGCAGCAGGGGCGGGCGCGAGGTCTTTGCCGGCCTCAATTTCAGCCTGCAGGACGGCGAAGCGCTGGTGGTAACCGGACGCAACGGCGCCGGGAAGTCCTCGCTGTTGCGCGCGATTGCCGGGCTGGTGCACCTGGCCGCTGGCAAATTGGAATTCGACGGCGGTGAGCCGGGCATCACCATCGCCGAGCAGACGCATTACGTCGGCCATCAGGACGCGGTGAAGCCGTCGCTCACGGTCGGCGAAAACCTGCAATTTTGGGCGCGCTACCTCGGCGGCGCCGACGTGCCGATCGATCCCGCGCTGGAGGCGGTCGACCTCGCCCCGCTGATCAACCTGCCGGCCGCCTATCTGTCTGCGGGGCAGCGGCGGCGGCTGTCGATCGCGCGGGTCGTCGCCGTGCCCCGACCGCTCTGGCTTTTGGATGAGCCCACGTCAGCGCTCGACGTGCCGTCGCAAAACCGGCTGGCCGAGCTCATGCGCAGCCATCTTACCGGCGGGGGCATGATTGTCGCCGCCGCGCACGGGCCGATCGGCCTTGAGCGCGCACGCGAATTGCAGATAGGGCCGCTATGAACGCGTTTGTGGCTCTCCTCCTCCGCGACATAAGACTGAGCGTTCGCGTCGGCGGCGGCGCCCTGATGGGCGCGCTGTTCTTCCTTATCGTCGTGACCATGATGCCCTTCGCGCTCGGTCCCGACCTCAATCTGCTGGCGCGCATCGGCCCAGCGATCCTGTGGCTCGGCGCCTTGCTCGCAACATTGCTGGCGCTCGACCGGCTGTTTGCCGCCGATCATGACGACGGCTCGCTCGATCTCCTGATGATGGGCGGCACGCCATTGGAACTGGCGGTGGCGGCCAAGGCCATCGCGCATTGGCTGACCACCGCCCTGCCGCTGGTGGTGGTGAGCCCAGTGCTCGGCCTGATGCTCAATGTCGAACTGCGCGCCATTGGCATGGTGGCGCTGACGCTGCTCGCCGGAACTCCGGCGCTGACATTTATCGGACTTATTGGTGCGGCGTTGTCCGTGGCGCTGCGGCGCGGCGGCCTGCTGCTCGCCGTCTTGGTGCTGCCGCTCACGGTTCCGGTGCTGATTTTCGGCGTGGCGGCGGCCAATGCGGCGATCGTCGGACCTGCGCCGTTTGGTCCACCTTTCACCATTCTTTGCGCGCTGTCTCTGGCGAGCCTGGTGCTGGGGCCGTTTGCCGCTGCGGCGGCCCTGCGTTTCGGCCTGGAGTGATGTAAGAGTACGCCCATGGCTGCCATCTATCTTGCCAATCCCTCGCGTTTCCTGACGCTAGTGAATCGCGTGCTGCCTTGGCTTGCCGCCATTACAATTGCCTTATTCGCGATCGGACTTGTGCGTACGCTGCACGCGCCCGACGACTATCAACAAGGCGCGACCGTCAAGATCATGTTCATCCATGTGCCGGCCGCGTGGCTGAGCATGATGGGTTGGGGCGTGATGAGCGTAGCCGCTTTGGGCACGCTGGTCTGGCGGCATCCGCTTGCCGACGTCGCCGGTAAGGCTGCGGCGCCGGTGGGTGCGGCCTTCACATTCATCTGCCTCGTCACCGGCTCGCTGTGGGGCCGTCCGACCTGGGGCACCTACTGGGTGTGGGACGCACGGCTCACCTCGGTGCTGGTGATGTTCCTGCTCTATCTCGGCGTGCTCGCGCTCTATTGGACTGCGGAAGATCCGGGCCGCGGCTCGCGCGCCGCGGCGGTGCTGACGCTGGTGGGCGCGGTCAACATCCCGATCATCAAGTTTTCCGTCGATTGGTGGAATACATTGCATCAGCCGGCCTCGATCCTGCGCATGGGCGGCAACGCCATCGATCCGTCCATCCTGTGGCCGCTGTTGATCATGGCGGCGGCCTTCACGCTTCTGTTCTTCACCTTGCACCTCGGCGCCATGCGCAATGAAATCTTGCGCCGGCGCGTGCGCAGCATGCGCATCATGCAGGCACAGGAGGCCCGCGCATGAACTTGGGGCCGCATGCCGACTTCATCGTTGCCGCCTATGCGGTGACGGTTTTCGTGGTGGCGGGCCTGGTCGCATGGGTGGTGCTCGACTACGCGGCGCAGCGGCGCATCCTCGGCGATCTGGAAGAGCGCGGCATAACGCGGCGTGCGCAGCGCAAGGGCGGTCAATGAGCCCGGTCTCTACCGAAGGCTCCGGCAAGAGGCGGGCCAACATCCTGGTGCTGATGCCGCTCATCGTCTTTGCGGCGCTTGCGGTGCTGTTCCTGGTGCGGCTGTGGAGCGGCGATCCGTCGCGGCTGCCCTCCGCGTTGATCGGCCATCCGGCGCCCAAGACCGACCTGCCACCGCTCGCCGGTCTGACAACGCGCGACGGTAAATCCATCCCTGGCCTGTCCAACGCGGCGTTTCCGGGCGAACTGACGCTGGTGAACGTGTGGGCGTCATGGTGCATCCCCTGTGCCGACGAGGTGCCGTTCCTGGAGAAGCTGTCGCATGACAAGCGCATCAAACTGGTCGGAATCAATTACAAGGACCCGACCGACAACGCGCGGCGCTTCCTCAACCGCTACGGCAACCCGTTCGCCGCCGTCGGCGTCGACGCCAGCGGCCGCGCCTCGATCGACTGGGGCGTCTACGGCGTGCCGGAGACCTATCTGATCGGGCGCGACGGCATCATTGTCTACAAGCTGGTCGGCCCGGTCACCGCCGAGAACCTCGACGGCGCGCTCAATCCGGAAATCACCAAGGCGGCGAAGGCCACGCCCTAGGGCTTCTGCTCAACGCTGTACTTCTTGATCAGCGGCATCTGCAAAGCGCCGAACAAAAACGTCAGCGGCACCACACCGAACAATTTGAAGCTGACCCAGAAATCGGTGGTCTGCGTGCGCCACACGACTTCGTTCAGCACCGCCAGCGCGAAAAAGAACAAAGTCCAGCGCCAGGTCAGCTTGCGCCAGCCTTCGGCGGTCAGTTGGAACATCTGATCGAACAGCGCGCCGAGCAGCGACTTGCCGAGCAGGAGGCCGCCCAGCAGCGTGCCGCCGAACAAAAGATAGATGATGGTCGGCTTGAGCTTGATGAAGGTGTCGTCGTGCAGCACCAGCGTCAAGGAACCGAAGATCACGACGATGACCGCGGTCACGACCGTCATTACCTCGATGCGCCGCGTCATGGCGTAACCGACCGCCAGCGCGGCCAGCGCCGCCACCATGAATGTGCCGGTCGCCGCGAAGATGCCGAATTTCGAATTGGCGGCGAAGAACAGCACCAGCGGCCCGATGTCGAGCACGAGTTTCAGGATCGGATTGAGTTGTTTCTTTGCGGACATGAATTTCCTTCATCGTCATGGCCGGGCTTGTCCCGGCCATCCACGTCTTACTTGTTGCAGCATTTAAAGGCGTGGATGCCCGGCACAAGGCCGGGCATGACGGATTAATCCTCCAACCCAACTATGGCGCGGGCGAAATCACGCGCGGTGAACGGCTGCAGATCCTCGACGCCCTCGCCGACGCCGATAAAATGCACCGGCAGGCCGAACCTTGCGGCGATCGCCACCAGAATGCCGCCGCGCGCGGTGCCGTCGAGCTTCGTCATCACCAGGCCCGTCACACCCGCGGTCTTGCCGAAAATGTCGACCTGGCTGAGCGCGTTCTGGCCGACGGTCGCATCGAGGACCAGCAGCACCGCGTGAGGAGCCAAGGGTTCGACCTTGCGCATCACGCGCACCATTTTTTCCAATTCGCTCATCAGTTCGGCGCGGTTCTGAAGGCGGCCGGCGGTATCGACCAGGACGACATCGATGCCTTGCGTCTTGGCGGCGCCGAGCGCGTCGAAGGCCAGACCGGCGGCGTCGGCGCCGGGATCGCGCGCAATGACGCTCGCACCGGTGCGCTCGCCCCAGATCTTGAGCTGGTCGATCGCAGCCGCACGAAAAGTGTCGCCCGCAACCAGCATCACCGTCTTGCCTTCGCCGCGAAATTTCGCCGCGAGCTTGCCGATGGTCGTGGTCTTGCCGGAGCCGTTGACGCCGGCGACCAGGACGATAAAGGGCCTGCCCGTCACCTGCAGCGGCTTGGCCACGGGCGCCAGCACCTTCTCGATTTCGCCCGCGAGCAGCGCTTTCACGTCGTCGGGCGCGATCGCCTTGTCAAAGCGACCTTCGGCGAAGGCCGACGCGATGCGCGCGGCAAATTCCGGCCCGAGGTCGGCGCGGATCAACTCGTGCTCCAGCTCCTCGACGGTGTCAGCGTCGAGCTTGCGCTGGGTGACGAGGCTGGCGATGGCGCCGCCGAGCGACGACGACGTGCGCTTCAACCCGCCGCTCAGCCGCTTCCACCAGCTCGTCTGGGTGCTGTCGCTCATGTTGCGCCCGTGATAGCCGTTTCGGCATGACACCGGAAGACATGCTTTCCCGCCTGCTCTACCGCGACGGGCTGATGCTGGTGATCGATAAGCCGGCAGGTTTTGCCGTGCACCGCGGCCCGAAGGGCGGCGAAAGCCTGGAAGATTATTTCGACGCGCTGCGCTTCGGCCTGCCACGCAACCCGGCATTGGCGCACCGGCTCGACAAGGACACGTCCGGCTGCCTGGTGCTCGGCCGCCACCGCAAAGCGCTGGCGCTGCTCGGCAAATTGTTCAAGCAGGGCAAGGTCGGCAAGATCTATTGGGCCATTGTCGAAGGCTCGCCCGAAGGCGAAGAAGGCCGCATCGATATTCCGCTCGGCAAGCTCGACGAGACGCGCGGCTGGTGGATGAAGCCCGACCCGCAGGGCGCGCCGGCGGCAACCACGTGGAAGGTGATGGGGCGCGGCGGCGCTCTCACCTGGCTCGCGCTCGAGCCCTTGACCGGACGGACGCATCAGCTGCGCGTGCATTGCGCGGAGATGGGCTGGCCGATCCTTGGCGACAACATTTACGGCCGCGCACCGCGCGTCGGCGGGCTGCCTTTGCATCTGCATTCGCGCGAGATCGCGGTGCCGATTTCCAAAAATAAAGCGGCGGTTATCGTCACAGCACCGGTACCGCCGCACATGGGCGACGCACTGGCGTCATGTGGATGGAAAGACGAAGCTAATAAAGCTGCGCCTTGATGCGCTCTGGCGCCGCGCGGTCGTATTCCTCGCCGCCCGCCTTTCCGCCGCTCAACTCGGCGACGATGGTGCCGGTCGAGGGCAGGCTCTTGCGATCGATCTTGGTCGCCTCGTCCCACAGTTTGGAGCGCACGATCGCCTTCGAGCAGTGGAAGTAGATGCTCTCGATGTGCACAATCAACACGCAGCGCGGCAACTTGCCGTTGATGGCGAAGCTCTGCATCAGCTCGGGATCGATGGAGATATCGGCGCGCCCGTTGATGCGCAAGGTTTCGCCGACCCCTGGAATCAGGAACAGCAGCGCGACGCGCGGGTCGCGCACAACGTTGCGGAAGCCGTCGAGCCGGTTGTTGCCGGGGCGGTCGGGAATGGCGATCGTTTTGTCGTCGAGGATGCGCACGAAACCCGCGGGGTCGCCCTTGGGCGAGCAGTCGAGACCCTCGGGTCCGCACGTCGCCACCGCGACAAACGGCGCCGCCTCGATCAATTTACGGTAGCCGCCGTTGATATGGTCGATCTCTTTGGTGATGGAGTTCGGATTTTTCGCGCCATAGAGCGCCTGGAGTTGCTCTTCGGTTCGTATCAGATGATCGCTCGCGGCCATGTTGCCGTTCCCCTTATGCGGCCAGAAGCTGCCGGCCGTCGTGCCCCGTCATCGTCAGGTCGAGAAGTGTACCCGGCGCGACCGGCGCCGCAAGCTTGACGCACGTGAATTGCTCGGTGTGGCCGACGCCGCCGCGCTCTGTCAGCACGAGCCGCCGTGTGCCGACCTGCGCCTCAAGATGCGCACGAAGCGCTACTTCGCCTTTTTTACGCAATACGCGGGCCCGTTCTTTGACGACCGCGCGGGCGAGCTGCGGCATGCGCGCAGCCGGCGTGCTGGGCCGCGGCGAAAACGGAAAGACGTGCAGTTGCGTCAAGCCGCATTCATCGACGAGCGCGAGCGAGCGAGTGAACATATCGTCGCTCTCGGTCGGGAAGCCGGCGATAATGTCGGCACCGAAGGCGACATCGGGCCGCAAGCGGCGGACCTGATCGCAGAACGCGATCGCGCCAGTGCGCGTATGCCGCCGCTTCATGCGCTTGAGGATGAGATCGTCGCCCGATTGCAGCGACAGGTGCAGGTGCGGCATCAGGCGAGGTTCGTTGGCCAAAGTGTCGAGAAGATCGCTGTCGGCCTCGATCGAATCGATCGACGACAACCGCAGGCGCGCGAGCTCCGGAATGTCCTTGAGAATGCGTTTGACCAGCGCACCTAGCCGCAGGCCGCCGCTCGCGTAGCTGGTGATATCGACGCCGGTCAGCACCAGTTCGCGATGGCCGCCCGCGACCAGGCGGCGGGCTCGCGCCACTGCCTCGTCCACCGGCAGGGAGCGCGAATTGCCGCGGCCGAACGGGATGATGCAGAACGTGCAGCGATGATCGCAGCCGTTCTGCACTTGCAGGAATGCGCGGGTGTGGCCTTCGAGATGATCGACAGCAGGCGCCGTATGGAGCGTCGCCGCCATGATGTCCCCGACTGCGACGCGGCGATCATCGGCCCAAGCGCGCGGATCGAGCTTTTCCGTATTGCCGAGCACGCGCGCCACCTCGGGCATCGCCGCGAAGGTCTGCGGCTCGACTTGCGCCGCGCAGCCGGTCGCCACGATGCGCGCGCCGGGCCGTTCGCGCTTGAGGCGGCGGATACTCTGCCGCGCCTGACGCACCGCTTCCGCCGTCACCGCGCAGGTGTTCACCACGACCGTCTCGTCGATGCCGGCGGCGGCACGGTGGATCGCTTCCGACTCGGCGATGTTGAGCCGGCAACCGAACGTGACGACGTCGAGACTCATGGTGCGGGCGCCTTGGCGAAAATTGCGGGGTCGAACTTACCGGCAAATTCAAACTCGACCGGTCCGGTCATCAGCACGTGATCGTCGCGCTCGCGCCAATCGATGGTCAATTCACCGCCGGGCAGCGTCACCTGCACCTTGCGATTGGTGCGCTTGAGCCGAGCGGCGGCGACCGCGGCGGCGCAGGCCGCCGAGCCGCAGGCTTTGGTCATCCCGGCGCCGCGCTCCCAGGTGCGGATGACAATATGATCGCGGGTGACGATGTGCGCCAGCGTGATGTTGGCGCGCTCGGGAAAGATCGGATGGTTTTCCAATAGTGGACCGAAGCGATGGAGATCATAGGCATCGACGTCGTCGACCCAGAACACCGCATGCGGATTGCCCATGTTCACCGCCGACGGCGAATGCAGCACCGGTCTGTCGATCGGCCCGATCTGCAATTCGATGGCGCGGGTGTCGCGGAATTCCTCGGCGAGCGGAATTTCGTTCCACTTGAAACGCGGTGGGCCCATGTCGACGGTGAAGAGGCCGTCGGCGCCCTTCCAGCAATTGAGGATGCCGGCCGATGTCTCGAAGGTGAGCGCGGTCTTGCCGCTTTGCTTCGCCACCAGATCGGCGACGCAGCGCATGCCGTTGCCGCAGGCGCCGGCTTCCGAACCGTCGTTGTTGTAGATGCGGATGAACGCGTCGGTGCCCGCCGTGCGCGGCGGATAGAGCGCCATCAGTTGGTCGTAAGACGCGCCTTGCGGGCCCGCCGCTGCGCGCGCCTCGTCGGGTTCGATCTTGCTCGCAGCGCCGCGCAGATCGACGACGACGATTTCGTTGCCGATACCGTTCATCTTGACGAAGGACTGGTTGGCGAGCGCGCCCAAATGATTGCCTTTAAACTTATCGAAGCCACGGCTTTTGCCGGGCTTTCGCCGGGTTTATATGGCGAATAAACGCCGATTGGCCAAGGGTCGTGCTAGATTAGCGGAATGCTGGGATCGCCGCATCCATATGGAGACGCATGATGGGACCCATGCGCATTGCGGGCGCAAGCCTGCTCGCCGTGACGCTCATACTCGCCGCCGGGCCTGTTGCGGCACAACGCGCCGCGCCGCCGGGCAGTATCGACGCGCCGGCGCCGCTGCAACCGGGCGACGCCTTCGGCGAGAGCGTGACGCTCCCCGAGCGCACGATCATTTACATCAAAGGCCAGAGCAAGTGGGACGCCGCCTTCGATAGCCTGGTCGACGCCTTCAAGTCGCTCAACGAATATCTCGACAAGCAGGGCATCAAGCCGGCCGGCTCAGCCATGACCATCTATACCGAGACCGACGACGCGGGCTTTTCATTCGAGGCGGCCTACCCGATCGCCGCTGCGCCAAAGGACCCGCCGAAAGGCGACATCGCCGTCGGCCCGGCGCCGACCGGCAAGGCGCTCAAATTCGTCCATCGCGGTTCCTACGACGCCATGGATTCGACTTACGAGGCGATCACGAATTTCCTCGATGACAAGCATCTCGAGGCGCAAGGTCTGTTTATCGAGGAATATGTCACCGATCCGGTGAAGACCAACGCGGAACATCTCGTGGTCAACGTGTTTGTACCTGTGAAATGATAGTGAGATAACAATGCCTGTTTCGCGTTTGCTGTTCTGCATATTTGCGGCCGCCGTCGTCGTTGCGCCCGTCTCGGCGCAACCCACCGAGCGCGTGGAGAAGCTGATTACGGTCACCGGCGAGGGAACGGCGGCTGCGGTGCCCGATAGCGCGGTGATCCGCCTCGGCGTCTCCAGCCAGGGCAAGACAGCGCGGGCGGCGAGCGATGCCAACGCCAAGGAGATGACGGGCGTGCTGGCGGCGATCAAGGAAACCGGCGTCGCCGACCGCGATATCCAGACCACCTCACTGTCGCTGCAGCCGCAGTACGAACAAAACAAGCCGGGCGCCGCGCGGCTGATTGGCTTTCAAGCCAACAATCAGGTCACGGTCAAGATCCGTGATATCGCCAACCTGCCATCGGTGCTCGACCGCGCCATCGCGGCCGGCGCCAACGAAATGTCCGGCATCGAATTCGTCGTCTCGGAGCAGGCCAAGCTCCTCGACAAGGCGCGCACCGACGCGATCGCCGAGGCCCGCCGTAAGGCGGAACTTTACGCCACGGCTGCCGGCATGAAAGTCGGCCGCGTCATGGCGATCTCGGAAGAAGGCGCCGCGCCGCAGCCCCGGCCGTATCAAGCTCTCCGCGCCGGCGCGGCGGCTCCCATCGCCCCAGGCGAGCAGATGCTGCGCGCAGTCGTCACGATCAGCTTCGAATTAACCTCATGATTCAGTGTCTTGACTCGGCCACACACCAACCCTAGGTTCCGGCCGCTTTTACGCGAGACTTGAAAGTCCAGTTCCGCCGCCTGGTCCTTGAGAGGCCGGAGGCCACCGCCCGACAGCGCAATGCGCCCTCGGGCGTAAAGGTGTTTTGAGCATAGGCTCATCGCGCGATGAGCCGCTGTTGGAAGGTAATAACGTGTTCGACACGTTGTCGGAAAAACTCGGCGGCATTCTCGACCGCCTCACCCGCCGCGGCGCGCTCAGCGAAGCCGACGTCGACGCCGCGTTGCGCGAGGTGCGCCGCGCGCTGCTCGAGGCCGACGTCGCGCTCGACGTGGCGCGCGCCTTCACCGACGGCGTGAAGAAGCAAGCGGTCGGCGTCGAGGTGATGAAGTCGGTCACGCCGGGCCAGATGGTGGTCAAGATCGTGCACGACCAACTGGTGCAGACGCTCGGCGCCGACAGCCAGGGTATCGATCTCAACGCCGCGCCGCCGGTCGCTGTCATGATGGTCGGCCTGCAGGGCTCCGGCAAAACCACCACGACCGCGAAAGTCGCCCGCCGTCTCGCCGACCGGCAGAAGAAAAAAGTGCTGATGGCCTCGCTCGACGTGCGCCGGCCAGCGGCGATGGAGCAACTGGCCGTGCTTGGCCGTGAAGCACAGATCGATACGCTGCCGGTCGTTGCCGGCCAGCAGCCGCCGCAAATTGCGCTTCGCGCCATCCAGGCTGCCAAGCTTGGCGGCTACGACGTGGTGCTGCTCGACACCGCCGGCCGTACCACGCTCGACGACGAGATGATGAACGAGGCGGCCGAGGTCAAACGCGCTGTCGATCCGCACGAGGTATTGCTGGTCGCCGACGCGCTCACCGGCCAGGATGCCGTCAACCTCGCGCGCAATTTCGACAGCCGTGTCGGCCTCACCGGCATCGTGCTCACCCGCGTCGACGGCGACGGCCGCGGCGGCGCGGCGCTGTCGATGCGCGCGGTGACCAACAAGCCGATCAAGCTGATCGGCACGGGCGAAAAACTCGACGCGCTGGAGGAGTTCGATCCCGCGCGCGTCGCCGGCCGCATCCTCGGCATGGGCGATATCGTCGCGCTGGTCGAGAAGGCCGCCGCCAATATCGACGCCGAAAAGGCGATGCGCGCCGCCGAAAAGATGCGCAAGGGCAAGTTCGATCTCGGCGACTTGCGCGAACAGCTGCAGCAGATGCAGGCGATGGGCGGCATGGGCGGGTTGCTCGGCATGATGCCCGGCGTCGCCAAGATGAAGAACCAGATCGCCGCCGCCGGCCTCGACGACAAACTGCTTAAACGCCAGATGGCGATCATCGATTCGATGACGCCGCAGGAGCGCCGCAACCCGGACATCCTCAAGGTCAGCCGCAAGAAGCGCATCGCCGCCGGCTCCGGCACCACGCCGGAATACATCAATAAGCTTTTGAAAATGCATCGCGGCATGGCCGACATGATGAAGGCGATGGGCTCGGGCAAGCGCGGCCCGCTCGCCGGCCTCGGCCAGATGATGGGTTTCGGCTCGGGCGGCGTACCCTCGCCCGAACAGATGGCGGAGCTCGCTAAGAAGATGCCGGGCGGCGCGCTGCCGCCGGGAATGCCGGGCGGTTCAATGCCGCCGGCGATGCCGAATTTGCCGCCGAATATTCCGGGTCTCCCCGGACTCGGCAGCGGAAAGTTTCCTGGATTGCCGAGCAATTTACCGAACTTGCCCGGCCTCGGAAAAAAGAAGTGAACCAATTAGTCAGAAAGGAAAACTGAAATGTCTCTCGTCATCCGTATGGCCCGCGCCGGAACCAAGAAACGGCCGGTCTACCACATCGTTGTCGCCGACTCGCGCTCGCCGCGCGACGGCCGCTTCATCGAGCGGCTCGGCTTCTTCAATCCGCTGCTGCCCAAGGACAAGACCGAGCGGCTCAAGCTCGACCTCGACAAAGTGAAGGCGTGGATGAAGAAGGGCGCGCAACCGTCCGATCGCGTGATGCGCTTCCTCGATGCCGCCGGCATCGCCAAGCGCGAGAAGCGCAACAATCCGGAAAAGGCCGTGCCGCGCAAGGAGCGCAAGGCCAAGGCCGAAGAAGCCGCCAAGGCCAAGGAAGCGGCCGCTGGGGCGAAGCCCGCGGCAGCAGCGCCTGCGGCGGCAGAACCCGCGCCGGCGGCGAGCTGACGCTTAACGCGCCATGGCCGACCGCATCCGCGTCGCCCGCATCGGTGCCGCGCACGGCATTCGCGGCGACGTAAAGCTGTGGTCGTTCACCGAGGACCCTTTGGCCGTCACGCAATACGGCCCGCTGGAAACCGAGGACGGCAAGCGCCGCTTCGAGATTGAAGCGGCGCGCGAGGCCAATGATCATCTCGTCGCTCACCTCGTCGGTATCGATGACCGCAACGCGGCCGAGACGTTGCGCAACACCGACTTGTTCGTGTCGCGCGACCGCCTGCCGCCGATCGAAGAGGCCGACACGTTCTATCACGCCGACCTCGTCGGCCTTGCCGCGGTGAGTGAGGACGGCACGGCACTCGGAACGGTCACGGCGATCCATAATTTCGGCGCCGGCGATCTGATTGAAATCGCGACGGCGGCCGACGGCGAGGCCCTGTTGCTGCCGTTCAACGAGACGACGGTACCGACGGTGGACCTTGAAGCGGGGCGCATCGTTGTTGTTCGCCCCGTCGAGACCGAAGCGCGGGACGAATAGCCATGTGGCGCGCGAGCGTATTGACCATTTTCCCGGAGATGTTTCCCGGCCCGCTCGGCGTCAGCCTCGCCGGCAAGGCGCTGGCGTCAGGCATCTGGTCGCTCGACACCCACGACATCCGCAACGCAGCGACCGACAAGCACCGCACCGTCGACGACACGCCGGCCGGCGGCGGCCCGGGCATGGTGATGAAGGCCGACGTGTTGGCGCGCGCGCTCGACACGGTGCCGCACGACCACCGCCCGCGCCTGCTGATGAGCCCGCGCGGCAAGCCGCTCACGCAAAGCCGCGCCGCCGAACTCGCCGCCGGGCCCGGCGCGGTGATTTTGTGCGGTCGTTTCGAGGGCGTCGACGAGCGGCTGATCGAAGCGCGCAACCTTAAGGAAATTTCCATCGGCGACTTCGTGCTGTCCGGCGGCGAGCCGGCGGCGATGGCTTTGCTCGATGCCTGCGTGCGGTTGTTGCCGGGCGTGCTGGGCAAGGAAGCTTCGATCGCCGAGGAGAGCTTCGCCGACGGGCTTCTTGAATACCCGCAGTACACCCGGCCGCCGGTGTTCGAGGGCGAGCCGATCCCGGACGTGCTCACCTCGGGCGATCAC
>DASUGZ010000102.1:0-25141 GCA_036273755.1 Pseudolabrys sp. | reverse complement strand
GATTGATGTCGACGAAGGCGGCTTCGGCCAGCGCGCGGATCGCCTCGCGCTCGATCACCAGCATGTCGCGGCCCATCACCTTCTCGACGCGCACGCCGCCCTTGGCGGCGCCGGCAACGTCGAGCTTGCGGTATGTGGTCGTGTCCGGCCCGAGCGGAAACAGCGGGGTGTGGTGGTACGGCGGGATGGGCGTGGCGACGGGGGCGTTCATGGCAGCGCTCTCGGTTAGGTTTCTACCATTATTAGCGCGCCTTCCTCGTCGCGTCATGGCCGGACCTGTCCAGGCCATCCGCGTCTTTTTTGCCTATTCTACAATCGCTTAGGCCAATCTGCGCTATATTTGTTGCAGCGCAAAGATCGTGTGCGCCGTCCTCCTATCGTGCCCCCGAAAAAGAACTGAGCGAACGGGGTGCAGCCATGAGACTTCCCAAAGACCGAAACGACCGCGTGATGGTTGGCACGGGATCAGTGCTTGCCGGCGCCGTAGTCGCCATCCTTCTGACGTCCGCGATCACCGATCCGCAATTTTCTGAGATCTGCTCGGCGGTACGCCTGTTCGGCGGCAGCGCGTCCGCCGCCGAGCCACCGACGCATGTGTGGCATGCGCAGCCGGTCAACGGGCCGGTGATGCCGGCGCAGAATCCGAGCCGCATCGTCAAGAGTGACGGACCGATTTCCATCGTGCGCGAGCCGACCGACCTGCCGAAGCCGATCGGTGCCCGCGGCCCGCGACGGGTCCGCGTCGACCTCGAAACGATCGAGGTGACCGGCAACCTTGCCGACGGCGCAACCTACCGCTACTGGACCTTCAATCAGAAGGTACCGGGTCCGTTCATCCGCGTGCGCGTCGGCGACACCGTCGAAGTGCATCTGAAGAACCACGACGACAGCACCATGATGCACAATGTCGACTTCCACGCCGTCACCGCTCCGGGCGGCGGCGCCAAGGCGACCGAGGCGGCACCGGGAGAATCGCGCGGCTTCGAGTTCACCGCGATCAATCCCGGCCTCTTCGTCTATCACTGCGCGGTGCCGATGGCGGCGCAGCACATCTCGAACGGCATGTACGGCATGATCCTGGTCGAGCCCGAAGGCGGGCTGCCGAAGGTCGACCGCGAGTTCTACGTCATGCAGGGCGAGATCTACACCGAGCAGAAGCTCGGCAGCAAAGGCGAGCTGACCGAAAGCTATGACAAGCTGCTCGACGAGCACCCGGAATATTTCGTGTTCAACGGTGCGTCGATGGCGCTCGCCAAAAATCCGCTCAAGGCCAAGACCGGAGAAACCGTGCGCATCTTTTTCGGCGTTGGCGGCCCAAACTTTACCTCGTCCTTCCACATGATCGGCGAAGTGTTCGACCGGGTCTACAATCTCGGCTCGCTCACCTCGGCGCCGCTGCGCGACGTGCAGACCACGACCGTGCCGCCGGGCGGAGCGACCGTGGTCGAGGTCAAGCTCGAGGTCCCCGGCAAATTCATGCTCGTCGACCACGCGCTGAGCCGTGTCGAGCGCGGGTTGGCCGGAGTGCTCGAAGTGACCGGCCCCAACAATCCCGACATCTACAAGGACTACGAACCGGACAAATCGGCAAAATCGATGTCGCATTGATCTCCCGATCGTCGGGTTTCGTGACGCCGGCCTTCTGCCCAAGGCCGGCGTCATGCCTTGCCAAGCGTCCGCAATAATGCGCACCCTCGCCTCATTATCGGACCGACCGGGATACGGCGTGACGCTGCGGCTCGACCATTCCTTGATTGCCGATCTGCCCCTGTTCGCGGGGATCGCGCCCGATGTGCTCGACGACATCCTGGCGGGCGCGCATGCGCGGCACTGCACCAAGGGCACGGTGGTGTTTTCGCAGAACGAGGACGCGCATTCGTTTTTTCTCATGCTGCACGGGCGGCTGCGCGTGACGCAGGTAACGCCGCACGGCGAGCAGATCGTGGTGCGTTTCGTCAGCCCGGGCGATCTGTTCGGCGTAGCGCTGGCCATCGGCCGCGATACCTATCCCGGAACGGCGACCGCAATCGTGGACAGCCTCATCCTCGCGTGGCCGTCGGCGGTCTGGCCGGAATTGGTCGGCCGCTATCCGCAGCTTGCCAACAATGCGATGCGCATGATCGGCAGCCGGCTCCAGGAGGCGCACGAGCGGCTGCGCGAGATATCGACCGAGGACGTCGAGCACCGCGTAGCACACGCGGTGCTGAAACTGGCAAGCGAGGCCGGCCATCTCTCGGCCGACGGCGTGCTCATCGATTTTCCCCTCAGCCGGCAGGACATCGCAGAAATGACGGCGACGACTCTGCACACCGTGAGCCGGATCATGAGCGCCTGGGAGGCGGCCGGCATCATCGAAAGCCGCCGGCAGCGGGTCACCATCCGCGAGGCATCGCGCCTGCGCGAGATCGCCGAGGACGACGGGGAGAGGAGCCCCTAGGCTGGGTTGACCGAAGCAAAACCCATCGCCTCGGCTGCGGCAATGATTCGGTTTCGCTTCCGCCTACCCCATCCTACGATACCGCGCTGATTCGGGGAGCGCGCGATGAAAACCGTCTCATGGGCGTTGGCGTTGCTTCTTGCCGGCGTTGCGAGCGGCCACGCCGCCGATCAGCCTTTGCCGGTGGCAGCGCCCGCATCCGGCTGGAGCATCCAGGCAAGCTTCGACGTCATCAGCCTCGCGCGCCGCAAGGGCGCCAACGTCCCGATCGCGGACGGGCTCGGAACGGGCGACTTCAATCTGGGCCGCCAGGCGGGCGGGGACCTTCGCATCGCCGCGGCGTTCAGAGGCTTCGGCGTCGAAGGCCGCTACCTGGGGAACTTCGACTGGAACGACCAGCGCACCACCGGTCCGGTGACGGCGGTCTTCAGCAACCCGCAGATCAACTTCGCCCCGCGGTCCGTCACGGGGCAATATGAGTCGGACTTTTCGTCGTACGAGATCAATGCCTTCTGGCAAGCCCATCCACGCATCCGCGTCTTCGGCGGCTATCGCCGTTTCAGCGTCGCCGAGGCGCTTGCGCTGGACATTGGCGGCATCGCGAATTTTACGGTGGCGACACAGAACCGGCTGTCCGGCGTTCAGGCCGGTATCGCGCTGCGCGTTCTCGACGGCGCGGATGTGTCGCCTGCCATCGCCGGCCTTTTCGGCGACGTGACCGGGCGCATCGGCCGCTACGACAATGCCGCTGCCCTGACCACGACCTCGGTCGGCATTGGCGGGGCCGTTCCGTTCATCGCCGCCAGCGACAGCGCCCGCACGACGGCGCTCGAACTCGATGCGACCATCGGTTACCGCCTTGCACCGAACGCCAGCGTCTATGTGGGCTACCGCTACCTGAAACTTCAGGGACTGGCGCTCGCGCCGGAAAACTTCCAAAGCGCGAACATCTTGACCGGCACGGCCACGATCGCGCGGGCCGACGCCACCTATGACGGCGTGTTCACCGGCATTCGGTTCGGTTGGTAATCCGAGCGGCGCATAAGGCTCACGGCGGCGAATGCCAGATCTTGTTGAATGACGTCCACTTTTCTCCGATTTTCAGCCGTCCGTCGGACAGTTTGTCCAGGAATTCCGCCAGCCGCTGCGACCGGACGACGGTAAAGATTGTCAGCGCGACTGTCGTAATGAGAACGGCAAAAAACAAAAGCGTGCGGTCGAGCAGCGGCGCATCCGACCAAGCCAGCAGGTTCATGCCCAGGAAACCTGTTACCGTTGTTCCGATCAGGCCTGCAATCGTGACCACGGTGAGACGAACCACCGTGGTCGATTGCCGGCGCAACAGGTCGCTGTCGAGATATTGACCCATGTCGTGAAGTTCTTCGCGAAGCTCACGGTAGGTCTGCTCGGAACCGAGATGACGGGCCCACATCTGGAACACGTCGCGGAGTTGGGCCTGATCGGAGATGTCGTGATGCCAATAACGGTGCGTGAAGCGGAGAAAGATCTCGAGCGTCTGGCGGATGTCGCGGCGGAACTGGCGCACTGACGCCGGCTCGTCGATATCGAGTTTCTTGATGGCGCTCACCAGCCTGTCCGACATCATCAGCAGGGCGGCCTTGTGGAAGTGCGCCAGAAGACCGAGCACGAAGTACTGATGGCGGAACTGACCGAGCAGGCCGCGTTCGGGATCGGTGAAGAACGCGGAGCGCGCATCTCCCGTCATGACGAAAGCGTGGCCGCAGCACATCATGCGCGTGGACCATCCCACCTGATGCGCGTCTTCGAAATAGCGGTCGTAGCAGTATTCCGTTTCAAACTGCTGCAAAAAGCGCGTGGAGAACGGCAGCGCCTTGCCGTCGCCGCGGGCGGTGGCGAAAGCCAGGCGCGCATAGTCGGCCCGGGTCAGTTTGCCGGGATCGTCCAGCGCCAGATAGGCCATGACCGGCATCCGATAGTACTCGAGCTGGCGGTATCTGAGCGCGCCGGCGCGGCCGGAATGATGCGGCACCATCGGCTCGAGCAGAAACTCCCAATGCGCGGCGATGGCGGCCGCGCGGTGGCGGCAGACGGAATCAAGAAATTTTTGCCGATTTTCGAAATCGGAGACCGCCAGCACGCGGCCATCCTTCGCCAGCCACGTCACTTTGCTGCAGTGAAACGGCAAGCCGTTTTCCGTCCACCCCGGCGGATAGGCGCGGCCAAACAGGAACATGAAATCCTGCACGACCGCCAACGGCAGGTCGTTGCCGAGAACCTCAAACGCGAGAATGACGAGATCCGCGTCGTAGAAGAAATAGAGATCGACATGCGCGACGTCGAGAACGACCGGCGCCGGCGATTTTTCAAGGGCGAGCTCCACCCGCGCAATGTCCGTGCGCCGGTAAACCCGGATCGGCGACTCGCGCTGCTCGGCCCGGCTGCCGACCGAGGCTTCGCCGTAAAGCACGCGCTGCACGTGCGGCAGGAATGTCACGAACTCGCGATAATGGCGTTCCTGAAATTCACGCGGATCGATCAGGAATTCGTCGAGCAGCCGCTGCCAAGGACAACCGGGGCATTCGAGGAGCTCCCAGTGGCTTTGAATCTGCTGGCCTTCCTTGAGCGGCATCAGCTGCACGGGCCACAGCAGGATCTGACGAAAGTGGGTCACGACACTTTCGCCTTGGCTTATAGGCTTCTTCCCTTCCGTGGATTCCTGTGCAGCGGTATCGAGCGGTGACGACATGACGCTCCCCCTCACGTCGGCTTTCCACGCCTAGCTGAAACATCACGACCAAGCCAAACGGTGGGGGAATTCTAGTACGATCGCACCTTTGTGTATCAGCCCTTTGGGACATGCCGATAACCGGCAACGGACCGCATCCGCCGCCTTTGGCTATGGCGCGCTGTAGGTGCCACCCCGCGGCGCGGCTCCGGAACTTAACCAACTCCGCCGGATTGATTTGCGGTTTCCGCGCCCTTGGCGGAAACGGGATGCGGACAATTTTAGATTTTCGACGGAGGCTGTCATGAGCATCGGTTCTCGCCTCACCTTGAAGCGCACGTTCGCCGCAACACTCTGCGCTGCCGTTCTCGGCGCCACGGCGCCGGCGGGCGCGGCGGATCTGCCGCCGCTGCATCGCGCGCACGTCCGCCACGGCTTTATCTCGCGCACCGCCTGGGACTGGCGCGACCGCTGCGCCTACGCGGGCTATTACTGCCTCTACGCCGAATACGGCTACGTCTATCATTATCCCTTCGACGACCGCCCGATCGCGCACGCGTATTACCGGCACCGCTACCGCTAGGCGTTTTGGCCCCGCGCCGGCGCCCCCGCCTTCATCCGCGCGGCGACGCGGCGGATCGTGTCTTCGAGCTCGCCGGCCTTCCAGACATTGCCGATGCTGGTCCGTCCTCCGTCCGCGGTCACCACATAGACGACGTCGACGCCGGCGCTCCGACGCGGGCTCGGCACCACCATGCGTTTGACCTCGACGTCCGCGAACCGGCTCCAGGGAATCTGCACGGGCGCGCCGAAGCAGCGGCTGAGGGCGATGCCGCTTTCATCGAGGACGAGCCGCGGACAGCCGCGCACGACCACGAACACCGCGTAGCAGGTGAACAACACGGTGAGCGCGGCGAACAGCCAGCCGGCCGTGCGTCCGTCGATCGTGACGAAGTGGGCGAACCTCACCGAGCTTGGGTATTGCGCGGACAATTTCGCGTAAGCGGCGACGCCGCCCACCGCAGCGCAGAAAAAACAAATCAATCCGACGCGCTGTCCGGCCTTGAACACGATCGGCAATGTGTCGTCCGCCATGAACAGGCCTCCTATGACCGGCGGCATTTCCGGCAAAAAACTCTCGCCGCCGCGCGGGCGTACCGCGCCATGGCGGCGCGCCAAGGCAACCTCGCCCCGGCGTCAATGCAGCATGGTCTGAATTTCCGGCGCGTCCGGGCCCTTGCTGCCGCACACCAGCTTGAACGCCTGCTTGAGATTCTTGATATCGGCCGGGCTCAGCGGATCGTCCATTTCATTGCCGTCGGAAATCGAGACGCTCAAATAACGCGGCCAGATCGCCGCGCACTGCGCGGCATATGGCGATTTCCCTGCGGCGGCGTGATGTTTGGTGGCGCTCGCCCGGGCTTCAACGGTCAGGCCCTGGCCGGCGGCGGCAAGAAAGGCGAAGCAGACGAACGTTATCTGCCCTTTGGTCATTGTCGTTTCCCCACTCTTCGCGTGCGCACCCCCTCTTGAATGTACCGCGTGCCCGCGCGGGCGGCGAGTTCTCTCTCGCCGTCACCTCATGGTGAGGAGCACACGAAGTGCGCGTCTCGAACCATGAGCCGCCCATCCTTCGAGACGGCGCTTCGCGCCTCCTCGGGATGAGGCGGATTGCTACGCGCTGCCAAACCCCTTGCCCGGCTTTTTGTACTCCGGCCGCGGCGGCGAGAAGATGTCGAGGACGCGCGCGCCGTCGGGCCCCGCGCGCATGGTGTGCGGCACGTTGCCGGGCGTGCGCCAGAAGTCGCCTTTCTTCACCTGGATCTCCTCGCCGCCCTGGAAACGCACCGCGGAGCCTTCGAGCAGCACGCCCCATTGCTCTTCCGGATGGTGATGCATGACGCCCTCGGCGTTGGGCGCAATCGTCACCACCGACAGCATGGCGTGCTCGCCGGCGAAGATGCGCGTCGTCACGCCGGCGGCGAGCTCGCGCAGCAGGCCGTCGTCGGGTTTCTGCAGATTGTGGAATTCGTCTTTCTGGCTCATGGCGTCCTCACCGTTCGTCGGGACGAGTGTAGCGCAGAAACGATGGAGCGACTAGGATTATATTCCATATTTCCGCCACATTGACCTTGCATCCTCCGTCCCGCCTGGCTCGGCTGAGGGCGTCGTCGCGAGACGTCTCGATGATGGAGCCACGTTGAGGGAAGGTGCCGGAGATGCGGCATCTGACCTCAAGGGACCGGAAGCGGAAATGCTTCCGGTTGGTGCGGCGCCCGCGGGCGGGGCTCGTAACCCCGCACCCGGGAGGCCCCGGCCTGCCGTCCGCCGGCACTACGCCCGGCTGCTTTCAATGGCTGGACGGGCACGGACGAAGGGCGGCGAGAGCCGCCTGGATCAGTGGCTTAACGCCTGTCCGCGCCCGGAAGTACGGACCCGGGGAGCCTGACAAGAACGCCGCAACGGAGCGCCGAGAGGCGCCCGCACATCGATGAGATGTGCGGCTTACGGAAAGACTGGTGCGCCGCTTGGCGCTCCGTTCCCTCGGCATTGTGCCCAGGGGAGAAACTGGAAGACGGCCTCCCCGGGGCCGCAAAGAATACGGGCGATGACGCTTGTCTGCGCGGCCGCGCTAGAAAACCGAGTGCCAGGCCACGATCAGCATCGGCCCGAGGAGGGTGCCGACATAGACGGAGATCAGCACGACGAGCACGAAGACGATGGCCTTGAGGATGCGCAACATCGTCGCCGCTCCACCGCCGGCGCTAGAGCGCCCTCACCCTGCCCGGCGCGCCGAGCGCGCAGTCCAGCGCCGCGCGATCCCACTTCGCGAGATTCGCGGCGGCCTCGTAAGTGCTCTGCAAAAATTCCATCAGCGTCGCGTCGGGATCGCGCGCGGTGCGCACGGCCTCGTAAGGCAGAATGAATTCGCCGAGGTCCTTGGAGAAAAACGCCGCCGCGGGTTTCACCTTGGCCGCCGCAAAGCCCTCGGGCGCCGGATAGGCATAAGAATAGAATGCGGCATCGTCGATCGGACCGCCGCCGCCCGGCCAGAAGCCCGCGCTCGACACCTCATGCGAATAGGCCTCCTGCGCCACCGCGTCGGGCAAATGCGGCACCCCGCCCGGGTGGCGCGGCGCCCGCCGGCCCGAAAACCGCGTCACCGCCAAATCGAAACTGCCCCAGAAAAAATGCACCGGGCTCGCCTTGCCGAGGAAGCCGGTGCGGAAGCGCGAGAAAACTTCGTGCGCCGCGAGCAGCACGCGCCAGAAGCGGTTGGCGTAGTCGGCGTCGTAGGATTTGTGGATCGTGTCCTGGTCGAAGGGAATGCAATCGGGAATCTCGCACGGCATGGCCCGGATCGGCGCGGCGATGCCGAGCTCTTTGAGCGCGATACCGACGTCGGCGTAGAATTCGGCGACGCTGACGGGCTTCAGCTCGACCTGACGGAAATGTCCGTCGCTGGTTCGCAGCCACAGCACGTGGTCGATGAAATCGAAATCGATCTGGAATTCGCGGGCGCCATCAGGAATGGGAGACGTGGTCAGCCCGCGCGCGGTGACGTAGAGCGCGACATGCCAGGAGTGGTTGAGCCACGGCGTGCGCGCCAGGCGGATCTTGCCGACCACCTGCGTCCACAGCTGCAAGGTGTCGCGCGTGTCCCGCCACGCGGCGAGCGGCAGTTGCGGCCAGCGGTCGGCATTTGGCATGCCGCCATCATGAAACGGACGGCGGCACGCCGCAATGCTCGGTTTACTCGTGCGCCAGCACCTTGAACGGCTGCTTGTAAGGCTCGACGCGGAGCGACGAGGCCGCCAGCAAGCCGACTTTGCCGCGCGGGCCGACGAAGCGTTCGCCGTCCTTCTGGCCGACGGCGTATTGCCACAGCGTCAGCGAGCCCTTGGCGGCAATGGCTTTCGCAATGCCGCCGGCGTCGCCGCCGAGTTCTTTGAGCTCGGCATCATTGAGGCCGACCACGATCTCGTCCTTCACGGTGACGATCTTGAACAACGTCTCGGCGGAAGCCGGCATCGCAACGGCAAACGTGGCAGCAGAGAGCAACACAGCGACAAGACAACGAGGTTTGGTCATGGGTTCTCCTGTGGATGAAGGGTTTTCGATTGCGACCTCACATCACTTTGCATTCGCGCGCGCCCTGGGCCATGCCGCTGAGCATTTTCACTTTCAGCGCATAGGATTTGGTCGGCGGCTCGCCCTGCTTGCGGCCGTCCAGAATGAGCGTCGCCTCGCCGCGCGTCGCTCCACGCGCGGTGTCGACCTTGAGGTAGACGCGGCATTTGACGCGCTCGGCGCAGGTGTTCTGCAGCGTCATCTCGTAGACGGGAGTTTTGCCTTGCATCTTGAAGCCGCTGGTATCCGTGATGCAGGCGGGTTTTTTGGCATGATCGGCATCGGGCGCTGCCGGCGCGTCATCGCCAAAGGCCGCACCCGCAAGCGACACGACGCCGGCGGCAAGCGCTGCGGCAACGACAGATCGAACGACGGCCATGGACGGTCCCCCTATTGGCACGACCCGATAGGCGGTAGTCGCGTTGGCAACGTGAAAGGTTCAAGCCGGCAGGCCCGATCGACGGCGGTCAAACTATTGCGAACATCGCCCGGTTTCGCATTGACGCGCGCGCGGCCATCTGGCATCCGCAACGTCCATTCCGTTCGCCTCCAGAACCTCCGCACAATGCCCAGAAGACCGTTCCGTATCGGCCGCTCGCTTACGGGTTTTGGCCTGTTTGCCACCAGGGAGATTCGCAAAGGGGCGAAGATCGCCGAATATAAAGGCCCGCTGCTCAAGACCAAGGAAGCCGAGATCCTCGAGGCGCGCGGCAGCCTTTACCTCTACGAGCTGAACAGCCGCTGGACCATCGACGGCTCGCCACGCAGCAATATCGCCCGCTATTTCAACCACTCCTGCAATCCCAACGCGGAAACCTACGACGTCCGGCACCGCGTCTTCATCCGCACGCTGCGCAGAATCAAACCGGGCGAGGAAATCGTCTACGACTACGGCATCGACTATCTGAAATACGTCATCGGCCGCTCGAACTGCAAATGCAGCCGGTGCCGCAGGCGCAAGGCGAAGAAGGCGCGACTGCGCCGCGCGCGACTCAAGCGTCAGGCGGCGCGGACGCGCGCCAGGCGGCGGCGCACATAGCAGCGCGCGGCGATTCGCAAGGCCGCCATACCGTTTTGCCCCTGCCCGCTCATGGAAGGTCGTGCTAGGCGGGGCCTCCTTTCCGCCAGAGACGGCAAACCCCCGTGACCTGCGAAAGCATCGACCAGCGCCTGCCTGCCGCGCGCGCCGACCGCGTGCCGCGCGGCATCGCCTATATGCTGGGCGCCACCGTCCTGTTCGCGCTGTCGATGGCGATCGCGAAATGGCAGGTGGCGAGCTATTCGTTCGCCGAGGTGCTGTTTTTCCGCGCCGTCGGTTCGCTCGCAATCTGCGCGGCATTGATCATGCCCCGCACGGGGTTGACGGTGTTCCGGACGCGGCGCCTGCGCGACCACCTCGGCCGCAGCGGCACGCAGGCGGTGGCGCAGAGCTTCATCGTGATCGCTTTTTCGCTGATGCCGCTCGGCGGCGCCGTCGCCATCAATTTCTCCGCGCCGATGTTCGCCACGCTGTTCGCGGCGATCTGGCTCAAGGAAAGAGTCGGTCCGGCGCGCGCCTGCGCCCTGATCGCCGGCTTCCTCGGCGTGCTGCTGGTGGCGGCGCCCGGCGCCGACAGCTTTCGCTATGGTGCGTTGTTCGCCATTGCCAACGCGGTGATGTTCGGGAGCGTTACCGCGGCGGTGCGCGGCATGACGTCGACCGAGTCGGCGGAAACCCTGACCATGTATCAGATGGCGTTTCTGATGGCGTTCTTCGCCGTCGCCATGCCGGTCTTCGGCTTTACCTGGCCGAATGGCCTCGCGCTGACGGCGATGGTGGTGAACGGCCTGCTCAACGGCCTCGGCCAATATTGGTGGACCCGATCGCTGTCGCTCGCCCCGCCCGCCGCGGTCGGACCGTTCTATTATTTTTCGCTGGTCTGGGCGATCGGCTTAGGCTTCGTGTTCTGGCACGACGTTCCGACGCTGCCGCTGCTCGCGGGTTCGGCCATCGTCGTCGGCTCGGGGCTGTTCCTGCTCTGGCACGAGACCGGCAAGAAATCGCTGCCCGCGGAAGCATAGAACGATCAATCATCCAATTCCGGATAGTGCCGAAAAACGCCGCTCTCGTTGAACGGGATGCGCCGGGGCGAGGCCAAGTATTTCTTGATTGCCGGTCGCTGCGCGACCTTGTCGCGCACGGCGACCACGCGCGGCACGTCGCGCTCGATGCCTTTCATCGCCTTTGGAAAGGCGTAGCGCAGTCCTTCGATGAGCTGGAATAGCGACAGATCGACATAGGTCAGCTTGCGCCCCAGCGCATGAGGCCCGCCGCTTCTCTTGATGACAGAGTCGAAATAGCCGAGATATTTCGGCGCGCGTCCGGCCAGGAAATTATCGCTGAAACGCTTGGCCTCGGGCTTGGCATCCTCGTAGTAGAGTTCGCCGCCCAGCGGGTGATGCGTGTCGTGGATTTCCTTGACGAAGTCGGTGACCGTAAGCTGCAGCTGATGCAGCCAGAGCCGGCTCGCCTCCTCGCGCGGCGCCAGTTTCAGGCGCGGGCCGAGGTAGAACAGAATATTGGCGACCTGCGCGATGACAAGCTGGCCGGCTTTGAGGAAGGGCGGCGCAAAGGGCGGCCGCGTGTCGCCGCCGCCGTTCATCATCGCCATCATTCTGTCCATGCCGCCTTTGGCGCGCGCGACGTCGTCATAGGCCGCGCCGGCATCCTCCAGTGCAAGACGCACGAATTCGCCGCGTCCCTGGATCTCGGGCCAGTAATACAATTGGTACCGCATGGACTCCTCCGTCATGCCCGGCCATAGCCGTCCGAAGGACGGCGTGCTTTCGCACGCCTATGTGCCGGGCATCCACGTCTTCGGTTTAATTCAAGCAAGACGTGGATGGCCGGGACAAGCCCGGCCATGACGAATTTGTTCGTGCGATGTCTCAGTTCACCGCGAAGCAGTACAACAGCCCGTCACCACCGGTCGACTGCAGGTCCTTCTGCGAGCAACCGCCGTCCGGTCCGCGTGAGGGATGAGACGAGTTCCAGGACTTCGATGCGTCGTCGTCACGCAAGCCCTGACGGTCGTTATGGCCGAGCATCACCGCGCCTTGCGTGCTGCTCGTGTAGTTCTTGCAGGTCATGTCCTTGTCGGCCGGAAACGCTTTGCCGTCCGGCGTGGAACCGGTGAGGATGTCGTGCCGGTTCGGTTTGTCGCCGCGGCCGTTGATGATCTCGCCCTTTTCCGACAGATCGTTCTCTTTGGTGAGCTTGTTGCCAGCGCTGTGCAGGTCGTCGACGCTGGTGGCGATCACCACTCCCTTGGCGTTCATCCACGGCCCCTTGCCGATGCGGTCGCGTGCGTTCACGGCGCCGGCGCCTTGCGTCGACAGATAGGCGTGCCAGGTCTTGGCGCCCGCCCCGGCCGATGTCGCGAGTTCCTGACAATGTTTGTCGGCGCCGGAAAGTCCGCCGAGGTCGGCGCCCTTGCCCGGCCCGGCGCTGGTGACGAAGAAGCTCATCTTTGATTGCTGTGCCTGAACCGGCATTGCACAAAACAGCGCGAGTGCGGCCGATGCCACGCCTATTCGATAGTCTTTCATTGAAATCCTCCCGACAAAGGCGAAGCCCGTCGCCCCGCCATGGCAGGACAAAACCCGCGCACCGCGGCGTTATTCCGGGCCTTCACGCGCGCTTGATCGGGGTCACGTTGCCGGCTTCGCCTTGTATTGCTCGTCGGTGACGGCCTCGAGCCAAGTGACGTGCTCGCCGTCCTTGGCCTCCTGCATGGCAATATGTTCCATGCTGTTGTCGGGCGTTGCGCCGTGCCAATGCTTTTCGCCCGGCGGAATCCATATTGTGTCGCCGGGACGCACTTGGCGGACCGGGCCGCCCCAGGCCTGTACCTGGCCGATGCCGGTGACGATATGCAGCGTCTGTCCGAGCGGATGGCTATGCCAGAACGTGCGCGCGCCCGGCTCGAAGCGCACCCAACCGGCGCGCAGCAGCGCGGGCTCGGGCGCCTGGATGATCGGGTTCTGCCACACCGTACCGGTGAAGCTCGAGGCCGGGCCGCGCCGCGACGGCCGCGATCCGCAAGCGATGATGTCCATGATCGTCCTCCTATGCGTGTGCTGTCGCGGCATTGTTACACAAGGCGCCGCAGACGCAAAAAGCCCGGCGTCACCGCCGGGCTTTCGCGTCAGAGAAGTTCTTCGCCGAACGGCTCAGGCCGGCTGCAAATTGCCGGCCGCCTGCTTGCCGCGCTCGGTGACGATCTCATAGCTCACCCGCTGGCCCTCGTTGAGCGAGCGCATGCCGGCGCGCTCGACCGCCGTGATGTGCACGAACACATCCTTGGAGCCGTCTTCCGGCTGGATAAAGCCGAAGCCTTTCTGGGTGTTGAAGAACTTCACAGTTCCGACTGGCATCAGAGTTCCTTTCACGCTTTCTGTTGAACGCCAGCGCACATCGCGTTGGCGGCAACACACCGAGTTTTGGGAGATCACTTGAGTCGCAGCCCAAAGCCGGGAGCGTGTCAGCAAGGTGAAGCCGAAAACCATGTTGCGGGCGGCGACATAGACAAAAATCACTGCAAGGTCAACGGTCAAGCCTCCGCCGCCCAGGCGGCGTACCGCACCAAACTCCCTTTATGAATTGGTAATCGTCGCCCGCCACAATCATCCGCCGCGATCGGTGGGCGTTGGTTAACAGATCGTGACTCGCTTGCCGTAATGAGGAAAACGAGACTCCATGGCCGTCAACAAGCGCCGCGCAAAGCGTCAGCGTATCCGTTATCCTGCATGGGTGATGCCGACGCCCGACCAGCGCATCGATTGCTTCGTCACCGACGTGTCGGAAGTCGGCGCCCGCATTCAAGTGGATGACGCCGAAAGCGTGCCCGACTGTTTCGGCCTGTTGCTATCGAACAACGGCGCGCCGCGCCGCTTCTGCCGCGCCATCTGGCGCAAACCGCATGAGATCGGCGTGAAATTTGCGCGCACCTTCGCCGATGCTGCGAGCATGAAGACGAACACCGAAGACCACACCGTGCCTGCGCCGCTTGTAGCCGACGAGCCAGCCAACGTCACCTGATCGGCGCGGTTATTCCGCCATCGTCTCTTTGACTTTCGAGACCAGTTGCTTGAGCGTGAATGGCTTGGCGAGAAATTCATACTGCTCCTGCTCGGGCAGGTTCTTCTGGAAGGCCTCCTCGGCGTAACCCGACACGAAGATCACCTTCACGCTCGGATTGCGCCTGCGCAATTCCTTGAGCAGCGTCGGCCCGTCCATCTCCGGCATCACCACGTCCGACACCACGAGGTCGACGTCGCCCTCGCGTTCCAGCACCTCGATGGCGTCGACGCCGTTGCTCGCTTCCAGCACGGTGTAACCGCGCGAGGCGAGCCCGCGCGCGTTGAGCGCACGCAAGCCCTCTTCGTCCTCCACCAGCAGAATCGTACCCTGCCCGGTCAGATCGGCGCTCGCCGCCTTTGCCGCGGCGGCCGGCGCGCCGCTGGCAATCGCCGGAGCCTCGGCGACCTGCGCCAGCGCCTCCTCGGCGCCGGCGACGTAGCGCGGCAGGAAGATGCGGAACGAGGTATTGCCCGGCACCGAATTCACATAAATGAAGCCGCCGGTCTGCTTGACGATGCCGTAGACGGTCGACAGGCCGAGCCCGGTGCCCTTGCCGACTTCCTTGGTCGAAAAGAACGGCTCGAAGATCTTGTCGACGATATCGGGCGGAATGCCGGTGCCGGTGTCGCTTACCTCGACAAGGACGTGGTCGGCGTTCGGCATGCCCTTGTAGGCGAGCGCGCCGCTTTCGGAGGCCGGCACATTGGCGGTGCGCACCGTGAGCTTGCCTCCGTCAGACATGGCGTCGCGCGCATTGACGGCGAGATTGACGATCACCTGCTCGAATTGCGAGATGTCCGCCTTGACCGGCCACAGGTCGCGGCCGAAGGCGGTCGTCAACGTGACCTTCTCGCCGATCAGCCGGCGCAGCAGCATGGTGAGGTCGTTGAGCGTCTCGTTGAGGTCGAGCACCTGCGGACGCAGCGTCTGCTTGCGCGAGAAGGCGAGCAATTGGCGCACCAGCGCGGCGCCGCGATTGGCATTCTGCTTAATCTGGATGATGTCCTGGAAGCCGGGGTCGGTCGGCTTGTGCGCGTTGAGCAGGAAATCGGCCGCCATCATGATGACGGAGAGCACGTTGTTGAAATCGTGCGCGATGCCGCCGGCGAGTTGGCCGACCGACTCCATCTTCTGCTGCTGATAAATTCGGTTCTCCAGCGTGCGCTGCGCCGTGGTCTCGAGTGCATAAACAATGGCCGCCTCGCCGTCGCGATCCTCCTCCTCGACCGCCGAGACGAAGAACGTCGCCCAGCGTTCGCCGGTGCCGACAAGTGCTGCTTCCACCGGCGCGATCTCGGTCTGTCCGTCGGCGGCCTTGCGGATTGCCGCCTCCAGCGCCGCCCGGTCGCGCTCGGCAACAACCGCCAGAATCGAGCGCTCGTCACCTTTAAGCATGTCGACGAAAGTCGAGGCAAAGCGGGCGTTGCTGCGTGCGATGCGTCCGGTCTTGTCGACGGTCGCAATCGCCATCGGCGTGTTCTGGAAGAAGCGCATGAAGCGCACTTCGGCCGCGCGCTGCGGATCGCTGCCAGCGTCCTTGGCGCGGTTGAGCACCAGCGTGCGCGAGGCGCCCGCTGCGCCGTCGGCGCCGAACGCCACCTTGTGGAACAGGCGCGCCGGCACCGGTTTGCCGCCGCGGGTCTTGAGATCGAGGTCGAGCACCTCGGTTTTCACTTCGCCCGGCGCGGCGTTGAACGTGGTCAAAAGCGCGGCGCCCTCGCCGGCGACGATATCGTTGAGCTTGAGCGAGCCGGCGCCGACCTGCGCCAGGTCATGATCGAGCCAGTCGGCGAGCGTGGCGTTGAGATAGACAATGTCGCCGGCGGCATCGACCGAGAAGAATCCCGCCGGCGCGTGATCGAGATAGTCGATCGCGTGCTGCAATTCCTGGAATACGTTTTCCTGGCGCTCCCGGTCGCGCGTCACGTCGGCGACCAGCCATACCGTCATGCGGGCATCATGCTTGGCTACGCCGAGCGGGCCCACCTGCAGGCGTAGCCAGCGCGCGCCTTGCGGCGTTGCGCCGGGGACACGCACCTCTTCCTGCAGGCGGCGGCCTTCGCGCGCGGCCTTGAGCAGGCGGTAGATCGCCTCGGAAACGTCGGGATCGCCAATGAAGACCCGTTCGACGGGCCGCACGTCATTGGAATCGGCAGCCCCAATGAGATCGAGATAAGCGGAATTGGCGTAGAACACCCGGCCCGACTGGTCGGTGACCAAAATGCCGTAGGTGGACCAGTCCACCACGGCCTTGAGCAGCGGATTTCCCTGGCCGCGGCTCGACAATTGCAGGATGCCGGAGGCCAGCCCGAATAGCGCCGCAACCCCGATCGTGCCGAGCAAGGCGAGGAGCGTCAGAATGTAAGTTCCGCCGTGGCGCGGCTCGATATAGATCAAGGCAACCGCAGCCGCGATCAACGCCAGCGCCACCAAGAGCACCAGACCGACCGAACCCGACCGTGGCGCGCTCTGGCTCTTGTCGAATGCCGGCCGCCCCTCGGCCGCGCCGCGGTCGGGGTCCGGTATCGGGGCCAGGGGTATTTCGGCTGCCATTGCGTCCTGAGTGCCTTAACCGCCCCTACCGGCGCAAGACCCGGCCCGGCGCAATCCCGGTATTATCGGCGGCCAGCCGCCGGCTCCCGAACGAAAGCCCGCCGCAGCCGCATGACGTAGCCGATCACCTCGGCGACCGCCTTGTAATGCTCCACGGGAATCGCTTGGTCGACCTCGACGGTCGCGTGTAGCGCGCGGGCGAGCGGCGGATTCTCCACGATCGGGATCGAGTGCTCGTTGGCGATCTCGCGGATCTTCATGGCGACGGCGTCGACGCCCTTGGCGACGCAAATCGGCGCCGGCATGCCGCGCTCGTACTGCAAGGCGATCGAATAGTGGGTCGGGTTGGTGATGATCACTGCAGCCTTCGGCACGTTCGCCATCATGCGCTTGCGCATGCGGGTGTTGCGGGTCTGCTTCATCTTGCCCTTGATGGCCGGATCGCCTTCGCTCTGCTTGAACTCCTCCTTCAATTCGCGCAGCGACATTTTCTGCCGCTCGTACCATTGCCGGTATTGAAACAAATAATCGGCCATCGCCACGATCGCCATCATGGCGACGACGGCGCCGAGCAGTTTGAGCGCGAGCGACTGGGCGAGCGAAAGGATGACGGCGGGATCGGCGCGCTCGAGCGCCATGATGCGGCCGCGCTCGGGCCACATCAGCACGGTGAGCACGGTACCGACCAGCACCAGCTTGATCAGGCCCTTGGCGAAATTGGCGAGCGCCTGCTTGCCGAACAGCCGCTTGAAGCCGGCGGCTGGCGAAATTTTCGAAAGCTTCGGCGTCAGCGCCTCAGCCGACCAAACGAGCTTGTGCTGGATCAGGTTGCCGCCGAGCGCTGCCAGCATCAATAGCAGGAAAGGAATGGCCACTGCCGCGATTGTTTCAGCGCCGAGCTTCCCGAACAGCCGCGGCAGCGCCGGCCCGTCCATGGTGATGGCGTACGAGTTGGCGATCAGCCCGCGCATGGTGGCAGTCAGCGAGGTCCCCATGGTGCCGGCAAAGGCGCTGAGCACCAGCGTGCCGCCGGCGATGATGAACCAGGTGTTGACCTCCTGGCTCTTGACGACGTCGCCGCGCTTGAGCGCCTCCTCCAGGCGCTTTTGTGTAGGTTCTTCTGTTTTCTCGGAGGTATCGGGAGCGTCGCCTTCGGCCATGCGCGGTCACCTCAGCTGTAGGGGACCATTTGGCCGAGCACGCCCTGCAAATACCCGACGAAGGTGCCCATCATGGCGCCGATCACCAGCAGCAACAGCAGCAGACCCAGGATGATCGACAGCGGCAGACCGATGAAAAATACTTGCATCTGCGGCATCAGCCGCGACAGCACGCCGAGTCCAAGATTGAACAGGAGACCGAACACCAAAAACGGCGCCGAGAGCTGGATGCCGATGCGGAATGCGGTCGCCACGACCTGGGTGACGTGCTGCGCGGCATCGCCAACCAGCGGCATCTCGCCGGGCTGAAAGACCGTGTAGCTGTCGTTCATCGCCGCGATCACCAGGTGGTGCATGTTGGTGGCGAAGACGAGCGTGATGCCGAGCAGCGTGAGGAAATTGCCGACCAGCAGTCCCTGCTGGTTTTGCGTCGGGTCGACCGCGGTGACAAAGCCGAGACCGAGCTGCTGCGCCACCACGGAACCCGCGACCTGCAGCGCCGAGACCGCGAGCCGCGCGGTCAGTCCGATCACCGCGCCAATCACGATCTCCTGCACCAGCATCGTGAGAACCGGCGCCATCGCGGTCAGATCGATCGTATACGCCTTCTGATGCGACGGCAGCAGGATGGCGGCGAGCACCAGCGCGATGGTCAACCGCACGCGTGCCGGCAGGTTCAATTCGCCGACGCCAGGCATCAGCATGACCATGGTACCGACGCGGGCGAAGGTCAAAAGGAAGGCGGCGGCCAGGATCGGCAGGAATGAAACATCGACGCGCATTGGGGACGCTTACCCGCCGCTAACGATACGAGCGGCGATCCGCAGCATCTCGGCGTGCAGTCTTTCCGCCATGAATGGCAGCGCGATCAAAAGCGATACGAAGATCGCAAGGATCTTGGGTACGAACGCCAGGGTCATTTCCTGGATCTGGGTGACGGCCTGTAGCAGCGAAATCACCACGCCGACGGCGAGCCCGACCAGCATCACCGGGCTGGCGACGATGATCAGCGTGGTAATCGCGTCGCGCGCGACATCGAGAACTTCGGAACCGGTCATTCTTTCCCCACTTCACTCCACCACCCGCCCGCTCGCGGACCGGCGAAAAATCAGATCGGCATCTTCATGATGTCTTCGTAGGCCGCGATCACCTTGTCGCGCACCGCCACCATGGCGTCGACGGCGACCTCGGTCTGCGCCACCGCGGTGACGACGTCGACCATGTTGGACTTGCCGTTGGCCAGCGCCTGCGTCTGCGCGTCGGATTTGTGGCCCGCCTCGACCACGGAGCCGATGGCGTTCTTGAGCAGCGCGCCGAAACTCTGGTCGGCGTTGCCGGCGTCTTGCGCGGCGCCGGGCGTGCGCGCCATCTCGTTGGCGAGCCGGGCGATATTGGCGTAGGCGCCGGCGGCTGAAAGCGGTGAGGCCATGGTCTAGCTTTCTCAGTTAGGCTTTGAGGATATCGATGGTGCGCTGGAGCATGCGCCGTGTGGCGCTGATGACGTTGATGTTGGCCTCGTAGGAGCGCTGGGCCTCGCGCATATCCGACATTTCCAACAGCGAATTGACGTTGGGATAGCGGACGTTGCCGTTCTTGTCGGCCGCCGGATTGCCCGGCTCGTATTTCAAGCGGAAGTCGGAACTGTCGATACGCGTGCGGCCGAGCCCGACCAGTTTGACGTCGAGCGAGCGGTCGACCTCGCTCTGAAAGGTTGGGATCTTGCGCCGGTAGGGGTCCGCGCCCGGCGTCACCGGCGTCGAATCCGCGTTGGCGATGTTTTCCGAGATAATGCGCATGCGGCCGGCCTGCGAGCGCAAGCCGGAAGCGGCGATGGCCATGGTCTTGAGGAAATCCACGACGGTCTCCTTGATTTAGGCGGCGCGTTGCGCGCGCAGGATCAGCCCAAGTTCATCCCTTGCCGAGTGCGGTCTTGAGCAGGCCAAGACTGCGCGTGTAGAGCGCCGTCACTGCCTGGTACTCCATCTGGTTCGACGCCACTTTCATCATCTCTTGCTCGAGATTCACCGAGTTGCCGGTCGGGCGCATCTCGTATTTGTCGTCGCGTTTGGCACGGAACGGCGTGGCCTCTTGGCCGATGCCGGGAAGATGGCTGCCTTCGGTGCGCATCAGCGCGACTGCGGTGAGCGGTGCGCTCGGTCCTTGCGACGGGGCCTCGAATTTCGGCGGCACGAGATCGCGCGGCCGAAAGCCTCGCGTGTCGGCATTGGCGACGTTTTCCGCCAAGACGCGCTGACGCTGCTGCGCCCATTGCATGCGGGTCCGTAGCATCGAGAGGACCGGAATATCGGTGATCGCCATGGCTAGCCCTCGAAAGTCCCCTTGGCGGCCTGCGCCGCGAATAGGCAGACTTTGCCGGGCGTATGGTTAATGCCGGGTAAAAACGGAGCGACGGAACAATCGGTTGACGGGCACCGTTGGTCCAAAAATGCCGGCGTCCGGCAATGGGATGGCAAATCGCCGAATATTTGTTAAGGCTCTGTTAGTAATCCGGGCGGCAAATAGTGCCTGATAAAATTAACCATCCGGGCGCGTCCCGGCCGTTGAGCCGCCCCACCAAGGACGGAGCGTTTTGATGTTCGAGACCCTTTTTGGCTCGGAAGTACCGTTGGCGGCGCGGTTTTTTATCGCGTTTTTGGTGGTGCTCGCGCTGATCGGCTTGACCGCCTGGCTGGTGCGCCGGTTCGGCGCCAACCGCCTCGGCGGCGCCACGCGCGGCCGCCAGCCGCGGCTTGCCGTGATCGATGCGGCCGCCGTCGATGGCCGCCGCCGCCTGGTGCTGATCCGCCGCGACAATATCGAGCATCTTCTGATGATCGGCGGTCCGACCGACGTCGTGGTCGAAGCCAATATTGTGCGTGCGACCGGTGCCCGCGAAGCGGTGCGCGAGCCCGTCCGCGAACCGACGAAGGCCGGAGCGATCGCCGAGCCGCCGCTGCGCGCCGCCCCGGCCGTCGAAAGCCAATGGCCGCTGCAGCCCTCGAATGAGCCGGCGCCGCCGATCACGCCACCGCGCCCGTCGCGCGCCTCGGCAACCGAAGAACCTTGGCTGCCGCCCGAACCGGGTGCACGCCCGCGCCCGGCCGACAGCCTGTCCGGTCTCGCCGCTGAATTGTCGACCCGTCTCACCCCGCCGGAAACCCCTGCGCGCGCCGAGCCGCTGGCGAGCGTTGCGCCGGTGATCCCGCCGCCGGAGCCGCCGTCAGCGCCGGCGCAATCCGACCACAACCTCGCCGAGATGGCCCAGCAGCTCGAAGCCGCGCTGCGCCGGACGCCGATGCCGGAAAGCCGGCCGCCGGTGACCGATGCGCTCGCGGCTCCGCCGCCGAAACCCGCGCCGCCGCGCGACTTCAAGCCGCGCGGCGAGCCCAAGCTCGAGCCGAAATTCGAGCCCAAGTTCGAACCAAAGTTCGAATCCAAGTTCGATTCCGCGCGCGACGCCAAGCTGGACCTCAAGAGCGCCGCCAAATTCGAGCCGAAGATCGAACCGCCGCTCGAACTCAAATCCGACCCCAAACTCGCCGCCGCGCCGCCCAAGGCGCCGCTCGACAATCTCGAAGAGGAGATGGCCAACTTGCTGGGCCGTCCGTCAGGGAAGACTTGAAAACTCTGTCCGACCGCCGCGTTCGTCTTTTGACGGTGGTGGTTGGAGTAGCAGGGGTGATGGCGGCGGGGGTGGCTCCTGCCGCGGCGCAGGACATCAGCGTCAACTTCGGTCAGGGCAGCGGGCTGACCGAGCGCGTGATCCAGATGGTCGCGCTGCTCACGGTGCTGTCGCTGGCGCCGTCGATCCTCGTCATGATGACGTCGTTCACGCGTATCGTCGTCGTACTCTCTTTATTGCGCACCGCGCTTGGCACAGCCACCGCCCCGCCCAATGCGGTCATCGTCTCGCTCGCGCTGTTTCTCACGGCCTTCGTGATGGGGCCGGCGCTGCAGAAATCCTATGAGACAGGCATACGCCCGCTGGTGGCCAACGAGATCACCGCCGAACAAGCGTTCCAGCGCAGCGTCGTGCCGCTGCGCGCCTTCATGGAAAAAAACGTCAACGAAAAGGATCTCAAGCTCTTCGTCGATATGTCGAAGGAAGCACAACCCGCCAAGCCCGAGGACATTTCGCTGCGCGTCTTGGTGCCGGCCTTCATGATCTCCGAGCTCAAGCGCGCATTCGAGATCGGCTTCTTGTTGTTCCTGCCATTTTTGATCATCGACCTCGTCGTCGCGTCGGTTTTGATGTCGATGGGCATGATGATGCTGCCGCCCGTGGTGGTGTCGCTGCCGTTCAAGCTGATCTTCTTTGTGCTGGTGGACGGCTGGAGCCTGGTGGCCGGCTCGCTGATCCAGAGCTACGGCACGTAGCGACCCGCTCAACTAGCGAAAGGCCTGCTTCGACCGGCGGGGGATCGACCCGGTCGGCGTGCGGTCGGCCTTCGGTTGCTCGCCGGCCGGGACTTTCGGCGGCGCGGCAGCGGCAGCGGGTTTGGTTGCCGGCGCGGCCGGCGCCGGCGGTGCCGCTGCGCCCGCAGCCGGCACCGGTGCACGCGAGATCGCCGACGACTCTGGATAGCGCGTGCGCATATCGCGCAGGAACGCCTCCATCGAGTCGATGCCGGTGACCCGCTTGGCGATGTCCTGAAATTCGGTATTCGCGGTGCCGACCGGTGCGCTCACCACGTCGAAGGCGCGTCCGTCCGGCGTCTCCATCATCTTGGGCGCGTAACGCTCACGGAACCGTCCCAGCGCGAGCGGCTCCTCGCCGAGCGAATAGCCGATTGCGGCGCGCAGGATGTCGAAACGCTCGGGCTCGGTGAGCGGCGTGAAATCCTTCCAGCGCTCGCCATACAGCAATTCGATCTGTTCGGCGGAGGCGCGCCAGCGCTTGGCCGACCACAGGATGTCCGACCGCAGCCGGGTCGCTTCGCGGCTGTCGATATTGGCGATCAATTCCAGCGCCAGGTCGTGGCGGCCGGTTTCAGACAGCGCGCGGGCCTCCAACAGCAGACGCTGGTCGCGCAACTCGTTGGTCAATTCGGCCGTGCGCGTCTTCTGCAACGCGACGAGCGCGCGGTCCGGCTTGCGATTCATCAGGTAGATGACGGCAAGGCGCGTCGCGACCTGCGCGCGCGCGACGCCTTGCAAGCGGTTGTCGATCTGATACTGCAGCAGCTCCGCGGCCTGGTCGAGCAGATCGACCGCCACCAGGCGGTCGGAGAGCCGCCTGATCACCTCGTCGCCGCGAAACCCGACCGGAGTGAGATCGCGATAGTCGTAGAACAGACCCAGTGCCTCGATCGGCGGCATCGCATCGGCTTTGCCGCCGAGGAATAGCGTGTCGAAAGTGATGCGCGCCTCGTCCTGGATCTGCCGGGTGTATTCGGAATCGGGATGCGCGGTCAGCGCAGAGCGCATTACGTGGAATGCGGCGCGGTAGCGGTTTTCGCTCGTATAGAGATGCGCGAGCAGCTTGAGACCTTCCGCTTCGACCTCGTCGCCGCGCCAGATCGTGGTGAGCGTCTCCAACTCGTCGGTCGCGTCTTTGGCGTCTAGATCGCCGATCGCATAGCGCAGCAGGATTTCGCGCAGCTGTCCTTGCGCGGCGGCCTGCCGGTCGAACGACAGCGCCGCGGTGTGGTAGTTGGCGAGCGCGTCGGCGTTGCGGCCCATGGCCTCCTTGAGACGACCGACCAGGACGCTGAGCGAGGCCTGCTTCTCGATCGGGACGCCGAGCGTGGTGAGATCGTTGAGGAGGTGATCGGCGGCGTTGAAATCGTGCAGTTCGATCGCTGCCCGCAATGCCTTGCGCAGCGCCAGGCGCTGCAGCTCGGCCGGTAATGTGGCAATCGCCCCGTTGACGTTCTTGAAGGCGGAATGCGCAGCCGCCCATTTGCCGAGATCGGCAAAGGCGATCCCGCGCCAGACCGAGGCGTCGAGTTGATTGCCGATGCGCGGATTGGCCAGATCCTTGAGCGCTTCATCGGGCCGGTACAGCATGAGGTTGGCGACCGAGTCGAGGACGGCGCCGGTCACGTCGTCGTCGCCTTTGCCGTCGGCGCGCACGACGTCGAGCACGCCCTTCGCTTCCGCCGCCATGCCGCAAGCAAGATAAAAGCGCGCGAGATTGAACCGCGCCTTTTTGCGCGCGCTGACCGGCGACATCGCGGCGATCTGAATCAGTTCGGCCTCGCGTTTGTTGTACTTGGCTTTCCGGTTGTAGTCCCACATCTCGGGATCGAAACTGACCGCGCGGAAACCATTGGCGATCTCCGGTCCGACCGCCGTCGGCGACAGGGCGAGCCCGTTCGGGCGGGTCACGGTGATTTTGTCGACCGCAAGCTCAGCCGTGACGTCGTCGGCGAGCGGCTGCAGCACCACCCCTTGCGTCGTGGTCAGCGTGCGCAACTCGACGAAACTCTGCGGCTTGAGGAAACCGCGCACCGGAGGCAGCCCGGTGACCACCAGCAACCGATCGCCGATGTCGCGGTCGGTAATGCGATGCAGATTGCCGGGATGGTCGAACGGGATGACGATGCTGGCCCGGTTCTTGCCGATCACGCTGCGGGCAATCGCCAGCGGGCGGCTCGGCACCGTCACGGCGTTGTCGATCGTCAGCATCCAGCCCGGGCTGTCCGGCTCGAAGCTGATCAGGCGCGGCCGCTCCAACTTGATGCGCACGATCGCTTCGCCGTCGGTGCCGCGCTCCAGCGTGGCGCTGCGCACAGTGTGGCTGGTGTCGCTTTTGATAGCGGACAGATCGATCTGGGCCGGGCTGTCGAAAACTAGCCACAGCATGTCGGAGCGCTGGAACACGGCAGCGGGCGTGGCAACCGCGAACGGGAATTCGACCTGAAGGCGGTCGCCCGACTGGCGGACATCGACGACAACGGTCGCGTTGGCATCGGCGGCCGGCCGTTTGACGTCAGCCAACGCTGGTTGTGCCGGCGGCGCGGCGTCTTGCGCTGCAGGTTTCGGCGGTAACACCGGCGCGGCGGCGGCGGGCAGCGCCGGCGGCGCCA
>DASUGZ010000101.1:0-23744 GCA_036273755.1 Pseudolabrys sp. | reverse complement strand
AGGCGATATTTGGCCATCGACGCGGTCACGGTGTCGAGCTTGCCTTCGACGTGAAGGCCGATGCAGTGGTCGAGGAAGACCTTGGCGATCGTGGCGTCGGTCTTGCAGGCGGCAAGCTCGAACTGGGTGTTCTGGAATTCGACGATCGTCTTGCCGAAGGCCTTGCGCTGCTTGACGTAGTCGACGGTGAGCGCCAGCGCCCGCTCCATCATCGCCACGGCATGCACCGCGACGATCAGCCGCTCCTGCGGTAATTCCTTCATAAGTTGATAGAAGCCCTGCCCTTCCTCGGTGCCGAGCAGCGCCTCGGCCGGCAGCTTGACGTCCTCGAAGAACAATTCCGAAGTGTCGGCGGAATCCATGCCGAGCTTTTTCAGCTTGCGGCCGCGGCGGAAGCCGGGGGCGTCGTCGGTCTCGACCACCAAAAGCGAGGTGCCCTTGGCGCCGGCTTTGGGATCGGTCTTGGCGACGACAATGATCAGATTGGCGTGCTGGCCGTTGGTGATAAAGGTCTTGGAGCCGTTGAGCACGTAGCCGTTGCCCGATTTCTCCGCCTTGGCACGCACGCCTTGTAAATCCGAGCCAGTGCCCGGCTCGGTCATGGCGATGGCGCCGATCAGTTCGCCGCTCGCCATTCGCGGCAGCCAGCGTTTTTTCTGTTCCTCGGTGCCGTAATGGAGGATGTAGGGCGCGACGATGCCGGAATGCAGCGGCGCGCCAAAGGTGTCGAAGCCGCCGAGCGAGAGCTCGCGGTTGATCACCGCCTCATGCGCGAAAGTGCCGCCGGCACCGCCGTATTCTTCCGGCATGGAGGCGCAAAGCAGACCGGCCTCGCCGGCCTTGGTCCACACCTCGCGCTCATACATCCCTTTTTCGTGCCAGAGATCGAGATGCGGCGTGAACTCGTCGGCGATGAAGCGCCGGGCCTGCTCCTCGAGCAGGACGAGGTCCTCGCTCATCCATGCCGGCCGCGGAAGGGTGAGGGCTTCCATGTCGACGTTTCCCGGACGATTCGCCTGGAACAGCACCATAAGGCCGGTCGCCCCCGGCGGCGAGGGCCCCGCGGCCCGCTTGTCGAACGAACATCAATAAATTTGATCGAGTCCATCGTCATCATGGGGAATAGATCATGTGCCCGCGCGGTGCTACGACCGGATTCTGGAAAGGCCGGATTTGCCGTCGTGACCTCATCAAATTCAAGCGCCGCAAGCGCGGCGGCGCCCGATTCGCCCACGGCGTGGCTGCGGCTGGCGGTGGCCGTTGTGCTCAGCACCATTGGCGGCGTCGGCATGTGGTCGGTGGTGGTGGCGCTGCCGGCCATCCAGGCCGATTTCGGCGTCGACCGCGCCGACGCCTCGCTGCCCTATACGCTGACCATGCTCGGCTTCGCCGCCGGCGGCGTGGCGATGGGCAGGCTCGCCGACCGCTTCGGCATCACCGTGCCGCTGGCGCTCGGCGCCGTCGCGCTGACGCTCGGTTACGTCGCCGTCGGGCATGCCGCGTCGCTATGGCAGGTGACGCTCGCCCACGGCCTCCTGATCGGGTTCGGCTGTTCGGCCACGTTCGCCCCGTTGATGGCGGAGATGTCGCATTGGTTCGTGCGCCGGCGCGGCATCGCGGTCGCGCTTGCGGCCGCGGGCAACTATCTCGCCGGTACGATCTGGCCGCCGGTGGTGCAGCATTTCATCGCCGCTTCCGGGTGGCGGGCGACGCATATCGGCATCGGTGTGTTCATCCTCTTCACCATGCTGCCGCTGACCTATTTCATGCGGCGGCGGATCGAAACGAAACACACCGTCGGCGCCATGCAGTCGGCGGCGCGACGGCAGGCCGAGTTGCCGTTTTCTCCGGCGACATTGCAGACACTTCTGTTCATCGCCGGCATCGGCTGTTGCGTGGCGATGTCGATGCCGCAGGTGCATCTCGTCGCCTATTGCGGCGATCTCGGTTATGGCGCGGCGCGCGGCGCCGAAATGCTGTCGCTGATGCTCGGGCTCGGCATCATCAGCCGCGTCGCTTCCGGCTTCATCGCCGACAGAATCGGCGGCGTGCGCACGCTGCTGCTCGGCTCCGTGCTGCAGGGAATAGCGCTGTTCCTCTATCTGTTCTTCGACGGCCTCGCCTCGCTTTACATCATCTCCGGGCTGTTCGGCCTATTTCAAGGCGGCATCGTGCCGAGCTACGCCATCATCGTGCGTGAATATTTCCCACCGCGGGAAGCCAGTACGCGCGTCGGCGTCGCGATCATGGCAACGGTGTTCGGCATGGCGCTGGGCGGCTGGCTGTCAGGCGCAATCTTTGATGTCACCGGCTCGTATCGGGCGGCGTTCCTCAACGGGCTCGCGTGGAACTTGTTGAACGTCTCGATTGCGTCATGGCTGCTCTTTCGTACGCCGCGCCGGGCGGCCCTTGCCTCAAGCATATGAATCCTTTTATGCATGCCCAACTGCGAAGCGATCGCCGGGAATAAATTGAACGGCCGATTGTTATGGGCTGAGAGCGGCACGGACCGAAGGTTCCGGCTGGCAGGCGGGGCCTTTTGGCGATGGAATTTTCGGTGGCGCGGCCCGACGTCGTTCGCGCGATCAATCAACGCTGGCTGCTGAAATCCTGGAACCGCGAACGGGGCGCGCGCCGCGTTCCGCTGTGGCAGACCGTGATCGCTGAGAATCTGTCGCGCGTGGCGGCGCATCTGAGCATCCTGAAGGTGTGCGGACGCGACAAGGCGGCGCGATTTCAAGTCCAGTTCCATGGCGCGGCGATCGCGCAGGCCTATGGCTCAGCGGACTGCACCGGGAAACACCTCGACGAGATCATGCCGGCCGCCGACCAGTCCAAGCACGTGGCGCCCTACCATCACGCTCTGCGAGTTGGGCACCCCGTCTACACCATCCATGACGTGGTCGATCGCGGCGGCCGCCTGGTCCACTTCGAACGGTTGCTGCTGCCCTACGGCCGCGACGGCGAGTGCATCGACCATATCCTGGCGGCGTTCGAATTCGTCTCTCCGGAAGGCGCTTTCGACAGCCGGGCGTTGATGAAGTCGCTCAAGACCGCGCCGATCTTGCGGCTGGCGGCCACCATCGAACCGCAGGCTACGGCTTAATCGGCTAAAACGCCTCGTCCGCCAATTCCATCACGGAGCCCGCGCCGGCGCTGATGCGGGCGAGTCGCGTCGCGGTTTCCGGCAGCATGCGCTCCATGAAGAAGCGCGCGGTGACGAGCTTCGTCTTCATCGCCGCGTCGTCACCCTTCGCCAGCGCCGCCTCGGCGATGCGGGCCCACATATAGCCGAGCGCGACCAGGCCGAAGAGATGCATGTAGTCGGTGGCGCCGGCGCCGGCATTGTCGGGCTTGGCCATCGCATTCTGCATGAACCACATCGAGGCCTGCTGCAGGTGGCCGAGCGCGGCACCGAGGGGCTTGAGGTAGACGTTCATGGCGTCGTTGTTGACGCGTTCCTTGAGATACGTGCCGACTTCGTTGAGGAAAGCCATCAGGGCGCGGCCGCCGTCCTTGCCGAGCTTGCGGCCGACGAGATCGAGCGCCTGGATGCCGTTGGCGCCCTCGTAGATCATGGCGATGCGCGAGTCGCGCACGAACTGCTCCATGCCATGCTCGGCGATGTAACCGTGGCCGCCGAACACCTGCTGCGCCATGACCGTGTTGGCGAAGCCCTGGTCGGTGAGCACGCCTTTGACCACCGGCGTGAGCAGGCCCATGTAGTCGTCGGCGCTCTGCCGCTCCTTCTGGTCGGGCGAGCGGTGGGCGATGTCGCCTTGAAGCGCGGTCCACAGTACCAGCGCGCGGCCGGCTTCGTTGAAGGCGCGGATCGACAGCAGCGTGCGACGCACGTCCGGATGCACGACAATCGGATCGGCCATCTTGTCGGGATATTTGGCGCCGGTGAGCGCGCGGCCCTGCAGACGCTCCTTGGCGTAGATCGCGGCATTCTGATAGGCGACCTCGGACAACGACAAGCCTTGCACGCCGACACCGAGTCTTGCCTCGTTCATCATCACGAACATGGCGTTGAGGCCGCGGTTCTCCTCGCCGACCAGCCAGCCGGTGGCGCCATCGTAATTCATGACGCAGGTCGAATTGCCGTGGATGCCCATCTTCTCTTCGATCGAGCCACAGGTGACGCCGTTCGGCCCGCCGAGCGAGCCGTCGTCTTTCACCGTGAGCTTGGGCACCACGAACAACGAGATGCCCTTGGTGCCGGCCGGGGCGCCTTCGATGCGCGCCAGCACCAGATGCACGATATTCTCCGAGAGATCGTGCTCACCCGCGGAAATGAAGATCTTGGTGCCGGTGATCTTGTAGCTGCCGTCGGCTTGTTTGACCGCCTTGGTGCGCAATAGGCCAAGATCGGTGCCGCAATGCGGCTCGGTCAGGTTCATGGTGCCGGTCCATTCGCCGGCGACCATTTTGGGCACGAATTTCGCTTTCAATTCCGGCGAGGCATGCACCACCAGCGCGGCGATAGCGCCCTGGGTGAGGCCGGGATACATGGCAAAGGCCATGTTGGCCGAGCACAGGATTTCGTTGACCGCAACGGTGAGCGTCGCCGGCAGATCCTGACCGCCGAATTCCGACGGCACCGAGATGCCGATCCAGCCGCCTTCGACGATTTGCTTGAACGCGTCCTTGAAGCCGGTCGGCGTCGTCACGCTGCCGTCGTCGTGGCGCTTGCAGCCTTCCTTGTCACCGACGCGATTGAGCGGGGTGAGCACCTCTTCGGCGAACTTGCCGGCCTCGCGCAGCACCGCTTCGACCAGATCGGGCGTCGCCTCGGCAAAGCCCGGCAGATTGCCATGGCGGTCGAGATGGAAGACGTCGTTCAGCAGGAACAACGCATCGTCCACGGGGGCTTTGTAGGTCGGCATCAATCCCTCCCGAACGTCCTGCGGCGGTTAACGGGTCGTTAACTAATGAGCGTCCGGTGCCGCTACAAGGTTCGCCGCTGCGTCCCCAGCCGTCAAAAACACGGCATCCGCAACACACCATCGCGTATCCCGATTACGGTGCCGTTAAGCGCCCGTCCACCGGACCTCAGGGCTCAAATCGTGGGCGAGTTCGGGCACTTCCCACCAATCCTTAACTCCATGTTTACCGTAACGGGCAAAAAGTCGGTGAATGGACTGCGGACCGTTTCGGCATCCACACATTGTTAATCCGTACGGTTCCTCGGAGAGCCCATGAAGTCCCGTCACCTCGATCTCGAATGCGGGCGCCGGCGATGAGATTCGGCAGGTCGTGGAGCGTGAAAAAGATGCGGCCAGAGGCGCGCGCAATCGCCGAGCAGGCGGCGCTCAAGGCGGGCCTGCCGCTCGAAGATTGGCTCCATTCCGTGATCGTCCAACAGGCCGGCCAGACCGGCGCGGCCTCGCCTCCACTCACCGACGACGCTTTCCATGGTGGCGAATTCGCGGCAGTGAACAACCGGCTCGACAACCTGTCGCAGCGGATCGATCGGATCACCGGAACCGGACCCGCCGCCTATGCGCCGAAACGCACTCGCGAAGTCGAGCAATCGTCAGCTCCCCCGCTCGCACCTGAAAGCCCAGGTGTGCGGCTGCCCCCAAGCCTCGATCGCGCCATGGCCGAGATCGCGGCACGCCAACGCACGCTCAGCGGCCGCAGCCAGGCCCCGAGCCGGCAGCCGGCGGCTGCGTCGGAAGCCCCGCTGCAGCCGGCTTTGCCGGCGCAGAATCTCGCCGGCCTGGAAGAGCAGCTGCGCACCATCACCAGCCAGATCGAGACGCTGCGCAAGCCGGGCGTCGAAGAAGCGATCAACGCGCTGCGCCATGAGCTCGCCGAAATCGGCCGCACACTCGCCGAGGCGATGCCGCGCCGCGCACTCGAGGCGATCGAACGGCAGATTCAAAACCTCGACCAGCGCATCGTCGAAAGCCGCCAGGCCGGCATCGACGCGGGCGCCCTGGTCGGTATCGAGCGCGGGCTCGCCGAGGTACGCGACGCGATGCACGGGCTGATGCCCGCGGAAAACCTGATCGGCTACACCGACGCCGTCGCCAGTCTTGCGCACAAGATCGATCTTATCGTCGCGCAAAACGACCCGGCCAAGATCGCCCAACTCGAACACGCCGTCACCACGCTGCGCGAATTGAGCAACCATATCGCCTCCGACGAGACTGTGCGCGGGCTTGCGGAACAGGTCTACGCGCTGAGCGAGAAGATCGAATTGATGGCCCAGTCCGGTGGCGGCGCGGGCGACGGCGCGCTCAATCATCTCGAGCAGCGCATCGCCATGCTCTCGGACTCGCTGGCGGAGCGAACGCACGACGGCGGGGTGGTTTCGCCCCGGCTGGAAACGCTGGTCGCATCGCTCGCAGAGAAGATCGATCAGTTGCAGCATACGCCGAGCCAAGGCGGCCTCGGTCAGCTCGAGGATTATATCGTCAAGCTGGTGACAAAATTGGACGCCTCGGACGCCAAGCTCGGCCACCTCGAAGGCATCGAGCGTGGGCTCGCCGACCTTCTGGTCGGCATCGAAGCCATGCGGACAAAGGTCAGTGCCGACGGTCCCCGCGCGCAAGAGACGCAAGACGTCGACCATATCAGGGTCGGTATCGCCCGCACCCAGGATACGCTGGACGCGGTGCACGGCACGCTCGGCCATGTCGTCGAGCGGTTGACGACGATCGAACGGGATATTCGCGGCCGGCCGCAGGCCGCTGCAGACCTCGGCGCGGCCGCCACGCGGCCGGCTTATGTCGACGACGCGCCCAGTATTGCCGCGCCGATAGCGCCGTCCGCCGAGGGCACGTCGGGGCCGATCGCGCCGCCCACGCAGCGCCGCCTGCCGGCGACCGCCCAATTGCCGAGCGACCCCGATCTGCCGGACAATCAGCCGCTCGAGCCCGGCTCCGGCCGGCCGTCGGTGCAATCAACTCCAGCCGCGCGCATCGCCGCCTCGCAAGCCGCCCTCGGCAGCGCCACGGGCGCCGCCGCGCCGGGCGGCAAATCGAGCTTCATCGCCGCCGCGCGCCGCGCCGCCCAGGCCGCCGGAAATCAGCCAAACGCGCGCGCAAAACGTATGGAAGGGGGCGCGGACTCCGACCTGCAGCCGTCGCTGCGCGACAAGATGATGAAGCGGGTCAAGACTTTGTTCATCGCCGCCAGCATCATCGCCATCGTCATCGGCCTGGTGCAGGTCGCCGGGACCGTCTTCCAATTCGGCAGTCCCCTGATCACGCTTGCCGATGCTCCGCCGACCGTTCCCGCCGAAGAAACCAAGACGGTTGACCTGACCGTGCACGAACCTGAACCGGAAGCGACCGGCAGCATCGCCGCGACGCCGCTTGCGCCGCCGGACCTGCCGCCGATCGGACCGCTCGCGCCCGCGGGCAGTAGCCCTCTCGCCATCAATCCGTTGTCCGCCGCCCCGGCGCCACCTGCGATCCCATCCCTGTTCGCTCCTCCGGTGTTCCCGCCGAAGGGCGACGTGACCGGATCGATCCCGCATCCGGCCGTGACCGCTCCGGTGGCGCGCCCGGCGCCGCCGGCGCCGCCCGCTTCCGCAGCGGCCGACCGGTTGCCGGCCGCGATCGGCGGACCCAAGCTGCGGAGTGCCGCGCTCGGCGGCGATGCCGCCGCCGCCTACGCCGTGGCCTTGCGCTTCGCCGAAGGGCGCGGCGTGCCGGCCAACATGGAAGAGGCCGCGTTCTGGTACGAGCGCGCGGCCAGCAAAGGCCTGGTGCCCGCGCAATTCCGCTATGCCAGCCTGTTGGAAAAAGGCCTGGGCGTGAAGAAGGATCTCGCGCAGGCGCGCCGCCTCTATCTGGCTGCCGCCGGCAAAGGCAACAGCAAGGCGATGCATAACCTCGCCGTGCTCTATGCCGAAGGCATCGACGGCAAGCCGGACTACGCCACCGCCGTGCAATGGTTCCGCAAAGCCGCCCAGCACGGCGTTGCCGACAGCCAGTACAATCTCGGCGTGCTGTGCGCGCGCGGGCTTGGCACCGACCAAAACTATGCCGAAGCCTTGAAATGGTTCACGCTGGCGGCGGCCAATGGCGACGGCGAAGCCGCCAAAAAGCGCGACGACGTCGCCGCCCAATTGGACCCGGCCGCGCTTGCCGCCGCCCAGCAAGCGATCAAGAGCTTCGTGCCGCAGCAGCAACCGCAAGACGCCGTCACCGTGCACGAGCCGGCGGGTGGCTGGGATCATGCCGCCGCCGCACCGGGGCGCGCCAACCCGCGGAGCGGCCCGCTGGCTTTCAACGCCGGTCAGACCGGAAAACGGTGAACAAGGCGATCCGCGCACGCAAAAGCGTGATCGCGGGCCGGTTCCTCGTTAAGATCGCCTCGATCATCGGCCAAGAGTCGCCACCGGCTCCGCAGATCGCGGTGTTAACCGCAAGGTGAACCTCGCGTCCACGCGTCCCGGAGTGTGGCATATTGGCCGTGCACTCGAGGTGACGCCTCTTGCAAATCTATCTTCCGATCGCCGACATGCCCGTGAACATCTTCCTGGTGCTGGGGATGGGGCTGGCGGTCGGCTACGTCTCCGGCATGTTCGGCATCGGCGGCGGCTTCCTGATGACGCCGCTGCTCATTTTCATCGGCGTCTCGCCCGCGGTCGCGGTGGCGAGCGTCGCCAGCCACATCGCCGCCTCCTCGTTCACCGGCGCCATCACCTATTGGCACAGACGCGCGATCGATCTTGCGCTGGCGCTGATGCTGCTTGGCGCCGGCATCCTCGGCACCGCGACCGGCGTCTGGCTGTTCACGACCTTGCGCGCGCTCGACCAGCTCGACCTGATGATCGGGCTCTCTTATGTGACGCTGTTGACGATCGTCGGCGGCTTGATGATCTACGAAAGTGTCCGCGCCATCATGCGGACGCACCAAGGATTGCCCGCCACGCTCCGCCGGCCGGGCAGCCATACCTGGGTGCACGGGCTACCGCTCAAGGTCCGCTTCAAGCGCTCGAAAATATATGTCTCCGCCATTCCGGTCTGGGCGATCGGATTCACCATCGGCTTTGTCGGCGCCATCATGGGCATCGGCGGCGGGTTCTTGCTGGTGCCGATGCTGATCTATTTCCTGCGTGTGCCGACCGCGACCGTGATCGGCACCTCGATGGTGCTGACCCTCATCACCATGGCGTCGGCGACGGTGATGCACGCCGCCACCAACCATCTGGTCGACGCGGTGCTGGCGCTGATCTTGATGGTCGGCGGCGTGGTGGGCGCGCAGTTCGGCGCGCGCACGGGACAAAAGATGCGCGGCGAACGTTTGCGTCTGCTGCTCGGTCTCCTGGTATTCGCGGTCGGATTGCGGTTCGCCTATGGGCTGGTCGTGCAGCCCGACGACCTGTACTCAATTCGCTACATCAGGGGCGGATAATGCGACGGATCGCATTCATGGTCCTGTCCGTCATGGCGATCTGCGGCGCGAGGACCGCCGCCGCTGAACGTCTGGTGGTGTCGCTGTCGAACCCGCGGGTGGCGATAACGTCGAACTTTGTCGGCGATGAACTGGTGCTGTTCGGCACGGTCGAGCCGGACGCCGGCAAGTCCGAGCCGCAGCGGTCCTACGATCTCGTCGTCACCGTGGCCGGGCCACAGCAGACGCTGCGCACCAGGCGCAAGCAGCGCGTGCTCGGCATCTGGGTCAACGTCGGCGCGCGCGAATTCGTGCGCGTGCCGTCTTATCTTGCCATTCTGAGCAACCGTCCGGTGGCGCAGATCGCCGTACCCGACGTGTTGCGGCGGCTGCAGATCGGGCTGGACAATTTCCTGCTGCCGCAGCGCATCGGTACGGACATCGCCGATACCGTGCGCGACGATCCGTTCCGCCACGCCTTTGTCCAGTTGCAAAGCCAGCACGGTTTCTACCGGCAAACCGGGGACGCGGTGACGTTTCTCACACCGTCCGTCTTTCGCGTCGCGATTACGCTGCCGGCCGACGTCCCGGTCGGCAACTACGAGATCGACGCCAAATTGTTCGTCGGCGGCGCGATGGTGGCGCGCGCCCCCGCAGCGCTCGAGGTCACCAAAACCGGCTTCGAGCAATATGTCGCCGAAGCAGCGCGCGACAACGGGCTGCTCTACGGCCTCGCCACCATGCTGATGGCGCTGTTCACCGGCTGGGTCTCGAGCGTGGTGTTCAAGCGGGACTAGGCGGCGGTTTGATGATCGCTGCAGCTAACTTTGCTTGGTCGGCGCCGGGCGCGTGACGAGATAGATGCCAAGCGCTACCGGAACGATGCCGAGCATATCGGCGAGGTCGACATGCTCGCCGAGCAGCAGCCACCCGAACAGCATTCCGAGCGGCGGGATCAGGAAGTGATAGCTGCTGGCCGCGGTGGCGCCCGACACGGTCAGGATGCGGAACCAGAGGATGTAGGCAAAAACCGAGACAATCACCACGCTGTAAGCAAAGGCAGCGACAAGGCTCCAACTCGGTACGATGTCGCCGACGCTTTCGAAGCCCGCCGCGAACGGCAGTAGCGCGACGCCAGAGGCGAGGCTTTGCACGCCGTTGCCGATCCAGAACCCGTCCTTCGGCGCGAACAGTGTGAACAGGATGGTGCCGCAAACAAAGGCGAACAGCGCCAGGACGATGAGCAGGATGCCGCCGAGTTGATCGGTACCGAGCGCCAAGCGGCTCCTGACGATGAAGGCAACGCCGCCGAGGCCGAGCAATAGACCGAGCAGCTTGCGCCATGTCATGCGCTCGCCAAGCAGGAACACGGCGAGGACGGCGGCGACGATCGGGTTGGCGCTGAGGACCAGCGCCGCCACTCCGGACGACACGGTCTTCAGCCCGAGAAATCCGATCCCGAGAAACGTGGCCTGACTGGCGACGCCGAGGACCGCAAAAACAAGCACATCGCGCTTGCTCAAGGTCCACCGGACGCCGGCGACGGCAGCAAGGCCGAGCATCAGCACGCCGGCGGCGAGGAAGCGCGCGGCGAGAAAGAGAAACGGCGGGCAATCGGCGAGCGCGATCTTGCCGACGGCAAATGCCGAGGCCCACAGCACGACGAAAGTTCCGACCATGAGCGGCAGCGGAATCGAAGCCGGGGGTTTGATTCGGGCAGGCGCGAGGACAACTTCGGACATGGGGTCTTCCTTTCGCACTGCACATAGGCTTGACCCTGGTCATTTGGAAATTAAATGATAGAATACATTTCAGTTGTTCTATGAATGGTCTCCGTCATGCTGGATATCGAGTTGCTGCGCAGTTTCGTCTCTGTCGTGGATGCCGGCGGCTTTACCCGCGCCGGTGAGCGCGTGCATCGCACGCAGTCGACCGTCAGCCAGCAGATCAAGCGGCTGGAGGAATCGGTTGGGCGACCTTTGCTCGAGCGCAACGGCAAGCAGGCGAAGCTCACCGAAGAAGGCGAGCGGCTTCTTTCATATGCCCGGCGCATCCTGATGCTGGAGCAGGAGGCGCGTGACGTCGTGTCCCGCCCCGGGACCGAGGGCGTGCTGCGGCTCGGCATTCCTGAGGACTTCGCTGCTTACCGGCTGACCGAGTTGGTCGAAAACATGTCGCGCGTTCGGCCCAACCTGCGTCTGAACGTGCGCAGCGGATTGAGCGTGCTTCTCGGCGGCCTCCTCGAGCGCGGCGAACTCGACATTGCATTGCTCAAACGTGATATCGGCACGCCGGGCGGCATCGCGGCATGGCCCGAGGATCTGCACTGGGTGACAAGCCGCAAGCACAAGATCGATCTCGATACCGACCCGGTTCCCCTGGTTGTCGGCGAGCAAGGCTGTCTCTACCGCAACCGGATGGTCCACGCGCTTGAGGCCGCCGGCCGGCCATGGCGCATCGCGTTCTGGAGCCCAAACCTGTCGGGGATTCATGCCGCGCTGTCCGCAGGGCTCGGCTTAAGTCTGCTGCCGCACGGTGCCGTCCTGCCGGAGCAGAAGATCGTCGAGCCCGCGCGCGGCTTTCCCACGATCACGAACACCGAGATCGCGTTGGTCGCGGCCGCAAATGCCAGTCCGGCGGTGTTGCGGATCGCGGAATTGCTTGTCGAATTCTGCGCGCCGCGCGGCCCGGGCGGTCGCCTGACTCAGCCCGGCAGGCAACGCTTGGCGGCGAAGGCGTAAAGCCGATCCTCGCCCAACATGTGGGCAGTGAACTTGAGCGTGCCGAACAGGTCGCAGAACGCCGCATCGCGGATGTTCAAGCCGCCGGTGAAAGCGCCGAAGGCCGGCATCACCATGCGCGAACTGTCTGCCGCAAAGCAGCGGCGGCTCACGGCGCGGCCACGATGCGCGACCCGCGCCACCGGATGCAGGTGGCCGGCGATCTCGCCGGCCGCGCCGCTCGGCAGATGACGCAAGGTCAAGGCGCCGATAGCCAGCACAGCCTCGAACATGCCGCCGATATCCACGGCCGGCTCGGGATCGTGATTGCCGATCAGCCAGATCCAGTCACGCCCGCGCTGCAGCGCGCGCAGATTGTCGCGCCCTTCGTTGTCAAGCCGCGCCGGTCCTCCGCCGTCATGGAAGCTGTCGCCGAGCGCGACCACGCAGCGCGGCGCGTAGTGCGCGATGAGGCGGGCGAGGCGTTGAAGCGTCTCCGCCGTGTCGTATGGCGGCAGCAACTGGCCGCGCGCGGCGAAGCTCGATCCTTTTTCAAGATGCAGATCGGCGACGGCAAGCAGACCCAGTTCGGGCCAATAGAGCGCGCCGGCGGGATCGGCCACCAGGGCAACGGAAGCAATTGTGACAACATGGTCCGTTCGTCCCCGCACCAGCGGGGACGCAGTTCTTGGTTCCGGATTCCCGCTTGCGCGGGAATGAGCGGGAACGCTCACTGCATCGCCTCCTTCACCAACTCGTCCGCGGCCTCGGCCAGCAGCGTATCGGACGCCTCGCCATAGACCGTCTCCCGGCCGATCTCCAAGAGCACGGGAACCGAGAGCGGCGAGACGTGGTCGAGCGCTTTATGGACGATTCGGCCCTTGATGCGCGAGAGCATTTCACCGAGCCGCTTTATGTCCAAGAGGCCGCTGGTGGCGTCGGCGCGCGCGGCCCGCAGCAGGACGTGGTCGGCTTGGTGTTTGCGCAGCACGTCATAAACTAAGTCCGTGGAGATGGTCAGTTGCCGGCGCGATTTCTCCTCGCCGGGAAAGCGCTTCTCGATGAGACCGGCGATGATGGCGCAGTTGCGAAAAGTACGTTTCATCAGCGCGGATTCGGCGAGCCAGGCCTCTAGATCGTCGCCCAGCATGTCCTCGTCGAACAATTCCGCGAGCGATAGCTCGCCGCGCGCGATGCGCAGACCGAGATCGCCGAGCCCCCACCCGGCCAGCGCATACTCGTTGGCGACAAAACCGAGCGGGCGCTGCCGCGCGCGCTCGAGCCGCCGCGTCAGCAGCATGCCAAGCGTCTGATGCGCCAACCGGCCTTCGAACGGATAGCAGACGAGATAATATTTGGCGGCGCGCGGAAACGTCTCGACCAAGAGGTCGCCCGGCGCCGGCAACAGCGAGCGCCACTGCTGGATCTCCAGCCACTCGCGCACTTGGTCGGACAGCCCGTACCACGTCTCGCGTTGCGCCAGGATCGCGCGCACGCGCGCGGCGAGATAGGTCGACAGCGGAAACTTGCCGCCTTCATAGGCCGGCACCTTCGGATCGGTCGCGGTCGAGCGCGAGACATAGACCTCGTCCTCGACCAGTGCCTCGTATTTGAGGATTTCGCCGGCGAAGACGAAGGTGTCGCCCTGCGTCAGCGTCTCGATGAAATATTCCTCGACTTCGCCGAGCAACCGACCGCCGCGCGGGATGACCGCGCCGGACGCGCGCGAGCGCACCAATCGCACTTTCAGCATGTCGGCCTCGACGATGGTGCCGACATTCATGCGGTAGCGCTGCGCGACGCGCGGATGCGTGATGCGCCAGCGGCCATCCTTGCCAGGTCTCGTATCTTGCCTGATCTTGGCGAAGCGCTCGTAGGCCTTCAGCGCGTAGCCACCGGTGGCGACGAAATCGACCGCGGCATCGAAGTCGGCGCGGGCGAGCGTCGCATAGGGCGCGGCGGCGCGCACTTCGGCATAAAGCTCGTCGGAGAGAAACGGCGCACCGACCGCGCGGCCGAGAATGTGCTGCGCCAAGACGTCGAGCGCGCCGGTGCGCAAAGGCGGCGTGTCCTGCGCGTTATCGGCCACCGCATCGATCGCGGCGCGACATTCCAGCACCTCGAAGCGGTTCGCCGGCACCAGCACAGCCTCGGAAGGCTCGTCGAGGCGGTGATTCGAGCGCCCGATGCGCTGCATCAGCCGCGAGCAGCCCTTGGGTGCGCCGACATTGACAACCAGATCGACATCGCCCCAGTCGACGCCGAGATCAAGCGACGAGGTGCACACCACCGCGCGCAATTTTCCAGCGGCCATCGCGTCTTCCACCTTGCGGCGCTGGGCGACGTCGAGCGAGCCGTGATGAAGCGCGATGGCGAGATTGTCGTCGTTTGCGCCCCACAATTCCTGGAACAGGAATTCAGCTTGGCTGCGCGTATTGACGAAAATCAGCGTGGTCTTGTGGCCCTTGATCAGGGCGTAGATTTCGCCAAGCGCGTGGCGCGCCGAATGCCCGGCCCAAGGCAGATGTGCCTCGGTGTCGAGCATCGTGACCAGAGGCTGTGCACCGGCCTGCGCCATGACGATGTCGGCGCGCGCCGTTCCCGCCAACGGCTGCGGCACGAGGAAGCGGGCAAGATCGTCGGGTTCGGCCACCGTCGCGGAGAGGCCGACAGTCGCCAGGCCCGGCGCCAGCGCGAACAGCCGCGCCAGCCCGAGCGACAACAGGTCGCCGCGTTTTGACGTCACCAGCGAATGCAGTTCGTCGAGCACGACGCGGCGCAGCGTGTCGAACAGATAGGGCGCATCGGCCGAAGCCAGTAGCAGCGCCAATTGCTCCGGCGTGGTGAGCAGAATATCGGGCGGATAGCGGCGCTGGCGTTGGCGTTTCGAGGCGGGCGTGTCGCCGGTGCGCGTTTCCAGCCGCACCTTGAGGCCCATCTCGCGCACCGGGATTTCCAGATTGCGCGCGATGTCGACCGCCAGCGCCTTCAGCGGGGAGATGTAGAGGGTGTGCAGACCGTGCGAGCGGCGAAGCTCGCGGCCCGTCGAAACCAAGCGGCCCGCCGGGGCTGCAGCTTGGTAAAGCTCCACCAGCGTCGGCAGGAAGCCGGCGAGCGTCTTGCCGCCGCCGGTCGGCGCAATCAGGAGCGTCGAGCGCCCGGCCCGCGCCTTGGCCAATAGCTCAAGCTGATGCGGGCGTGGCGCCCAGCCGCGGCCGGTGAACCAGCGCGCGAATAGGTCCGGCAACAACGGCGCGGCTTGGTCCCGGTCGATGGCAGTTGCGGGTTCCATTGTACGATTCTAAGCATATCTGAAACCGTGCATGCCACTCGTGTTAGGTTGGAAGATGACCCAGAACCAGCAGCCGCCAGGAGATAAAGCGATGAGCAACGGCGCCATGACCAAAGCATTCGGCGGCTCGCCGCTCGCCGTGCTGGTACGCCTTTTTCTGGTCTCGATCCTGGTCGGCGTGGTGCTGGCGGCGCTGGGCCTCGACCCGTTCGACATCGTGCGCAGCGTGGAGCGGCTGATCCGCTCGATCTGGAACATGGGATTCGACGCCGTGCGCTGGCTGTGGCGCTATTTCCTGCTCGGCGCCGTCATCGTCATCCCGATCTGGATCATCCTGCGCCTCGTCAACGCGCCGCGCGGCAAATAGCCTCTGCGAAAAATCAGCCAGGCCAGCTTTCCGCCGTGATGTCCGCGGCGTCGACACCGACCATCGCCGTGAGCGAACTGCGGTGGCCTCGCTTGAGCGCGGCGGCGAGGTCGGCCTTTATCTCCGCCACTGCGCCGATCCCGCGATAGACCAGCCCGCTATAGAGCTGCAACAGAGTCGCACCGGCCTTGATCTTGGCGATCGCTGTCGGGCCGGAGTCGATGCCGCCGACGCCGATCAGCGGGAACGCGCCCTCGGCGCGCACGAAGGTTTCCGCCAGCATGCGGGTCGAGAGCTTGAACAGCGGCTTACCGGACAAGCCGCCGGCCTCCTTGGCTTTTTCACGGTCGCGGAGCGCGCTCGGCCGCGCCAACGTGGTGTTGCCGACGATCATGCCGTCGACCCGGTGTTTGCGCGCGATGCCGACGGCATCATCAAGATCGGACAGTGTGAGGTCCGGCGCGATTTTGACAAGAAGCGGCACCGGGCCGCTGCGCGGGCGCACCCGTTCGCGGGCATCGAGCACGCGGGCGAGCAGATCGTCGAGCGCCTTGGCCTGCTGCAGGTCGCGCAGGCCCGGCGTGTTGGGCGAGGAAACATTAACGGTGAGATAGCTGGCGACGGCGGCAAAGGTCTCGACCAGCTTGGCATAGTCGCCGCTGCGGTCGGCGCTGTCGCGGTTGGCACCGATATTGACGCCGACAATGCCACCCTCGCTGGCGCGCGCCGCCAGCCGCTTGAGTGCCGCCCCGGCGCCGGCGTTGTTGAAGCCGAGCCGGTTGATCACGCCCTCGTCCGCCTCGAGGCGGAACAGGCGCGGCCGCGGGTTGCCGGCCTGCGGCAGCGGCGTGAGCGTGCCAACCTCGACGAAGCCGAAGCCGAGCCGCAACAGGGCGTCGGGCACCTGGGCGTTCTTGTCGAAGCCGGCGGCAATGCCCACCGGATTGGGGAAGTTGAGTCCAAAGGCACGCACTGCAAGTTCGTGCGGATCGGCCGCCGGCCGCGTCAGGGGCATATAGCGCAAGGCCTTGATCGCCAAGGTATGCGCGTCCTCGGGATCGAGGGCCCGCAGCAGCGGGCGGGACAGCCGGTCGAAGAACCCGATCACCGCATACAGCTCCAGGAAAACATGGTTTTGGACCCTATCGGCCCCGATACGGCGAGTTCAAGGCAAGGCACGAGGAAAGTGTTGCAGGAGGGGGGCGACTCACGGCTATAATTCCTATATATTGAGCTCGAACCTCACATGGGCACGCCACGCATGTCGCTGACACACAACCAGATCTGGACGGCCATCGACCGGCTGGCCGCCCGCGCCAAGCTGACCGCGTCGGGGCTTGCCAAGAAGGCAGGGCTTGATCCAACCACGTTCAACAAGTCGAAGCGCATTACGCCGGAGGGCCGGCCACGCTGGCCGTCGACCGAATCGGTCGCCAAGGCGCTGGCGGCGACCGGCACCAAGGTCGACACCTTCGTCACCCTCATTACCGATGGCGGCAAGGTGGCGATTTCCAACGTGCCGCTGATCGGCTTCGCCGAAGCCGGCGCGGGCGGCTATTTCGACGACGGCGGTTTCCCGGTCGGCAAAGGCTGGGAGGAGATCGCCTTTCCCTCGGTCACCGACGAGCACGCTTATGCGCTGGAGATTTCCGGCGACTCGATGAAGCCGGCCTATCGCAAGGGCGACGTCATCGTGGTGTCACCGTCAGCGCCGGTACGCAAGGGTGACCGCGTCGTGGTCAAGACCAAGGACGGCGAGGTGATCGTCAAGGAACTCAAGCGCAAGAACTCCAAGCACATCGAGCTCAAGTCGCTCAATTCCGAGCACCGCGACCGCACGCTGCCGATGTCCGACGTGTTGTGGGTCGCACGTATCATGTGGGCGAGTCAGTAGTTCCGAAATACCAGCGCGAACGATTCCGGCGGCGCTGGTTTTTTACCAGGGGCCGTCTATGACTCAAAACAGCATCGTTCATCCATCGACCTGCGCGTGTTGCAGCGATTTACTGCGCTCGCGCTTCGATCGGCGCCGCTTCCTGCATCTGACGGCGGGCGCCGGGATGTTGGCGGCGTTTCCTTCGTTCGCATTCGGCGCGGAAGGCCATTACGAAGCGATGCTGCTCACGTGCATCGACCCGCGCTTCCCCGAGCCGACCATCAGGTACATGAAAGGCCGCCACATGGTCGGCAAATATAGCCAGTTCGCCTTCGCCGGCGCTTCAATCGGCGTTGTCGCACCCGCGTTCAAGACCTGGGCCGTGGCCTTCTGGGACAATCTGGCGGCGTCGATGCAGATCCATCACATCCCGAAGGTGATCGCGATGAACCATCGCGACTGCGGCGCGGCCAAGATCGCCTACGGCCCCGATGCAGTGAAGGATAAGGCTGCAGAAACCGCGACCCACAAGGCGGCGCTGCTGGAATTAAAGAAGCAGGTCGGCGAGAAGCAGCCGAGCCTCAAGGTCGAGCTTGGCCTGATGGCGCTCAACGGCAAGGTTGAGATGTTTAGTTAGGCGCTTCTTGCCAACGCGCCGTCGATCATGTCGACGGTGTTCTGCAAACCATACACCGCGACGAATGAGCCGAAACGCGGGCCTTTCTCCTGGCCGAGCAGCACCTGGTAGAGCATGTTGAACCAGTCGAGCGCGACGCCCGGGCGGCCGTCCTTGGCTTTCTTCTTGTGGTCGAGAAACGGCTCGCGGCGGCCGATCTCGTAGACCACGTTCTGGATATCTTCGGGCGTCGCGTCTGCCGGCAATTGCGACACGGCGTCGCGAAGGTCCTGCAAGGCTTTACGCTCGATCTCGCTCGGCTCGCGGAATTTCTTCGCCGGCAAGACGAAGTCGTGGAAATACTGGATGGCGTAGCCCACCATCGCGGCGAGCTTCGGATCCGTGCGCGGCGTCACCCCCGGCCGATAGCGGCCGATGAAACCCCATAGCGTCTCGGCGTTTTCCGCATTCGACGACGACACCAGCGTCAGCAGCATCTGGAAGCTGATCGGCATGTCCACTTTGGGCGGCTTACCCGAATGGATGTGCCAGACCGGGTTCTGCAACTGCTGGCGCGGCTCCTGGCGCGGATAGCCGTCGAGAAACTGCTGGTATTCGTCGACGGTGCGCGGGATGACGTCGAAATAAAGCCGCTTCGCCGCCTTCGGCTCGCGGTACATGAACAGCGACAGGCTTTCCGGCGAGGCGTAACGCAGCCATTCGTCGATGGTCAGCCCGTTGCCCTTCGACTTGGAAATCTTCTGGCCGTTCTCATCGAGGAAGAGCTCGTAGTTGAAACCTTCCGGCGGCGCCCCGCCGAGCGCGCGGCAGATTTCGCCCGAGAGCTTCACCGAATCGATCAGGTCCTTGCCGGCCATCTCGTAGTCGACGCCGAGCGCGACCCAGCGCATCGCCCAGTCCGGCTTCCATTGCAGCTTGCAGCGTCCGCCGGTGACGAGCGTGGTGACCGGCGCCTTTGTCTCGGGATCTTCGTAGGTAATGGTGCCGGCCTTGGCGTCATGCGCGATCACCGGCACCTGCAGCACGATGCCGGTGTTCGGATCGATCGGCAAAAACGGCGAATAGGTCTGCGCGCGCTCCTCGCGCAAACTCGGCAGCATGATCGCCATCACCTTGTCGAAGCGCTCCAGCACTGTCATCAGCGCGGCGTCGAAGCGGCCCGAGGTGTAGCACTCGGTGGATGACATGAATTCGTAGTCGAAGCCGAAGTGATCGAGAAAGGCGCGCAGCCGCGCATTGTTGTGCGCGCCGAAACTCGGGTGCGTGCCGAATGGGTCGGGCACCTGGGTCAGCGGCTTGCCCAGATGCTTTTCCAGGAGCTCTTTGTTCGGCACGTTGTCGGGCACCTTGCGCAAGCCGTCCATGTCGTCGGAGAACGCGATCAGCCGCGTCTTGATCTTGTCGTCGGTCAGAACGCGGAAGGCGTGCCGCACCATGGTGGTGCGCGCCACCTCGCCGAAGGTGCCGATATGCGGCAGGCCGGACGGGCCGTAGCCGGTCTCGAAAACCACCTCCTCCTTCGGCTTCTTCTTCAGCCGCGCGACGATCTTGCGCGCCTCCTCGAACGGCCAGGCGCCGGATTGCTCGGCAAGCTCACGCAATGCAGGGTCGGTCACGATTGTCGGTTCTCCGCGCGCGGACACTAGGAATCCGGCGCCCACACGTCAAATAGCCGATTCAGAATGGGCTGATCGGGAAATAGCGCAGCCACAGGTCGGTGAAGCGGCCCTTCTCCCACAGCCTGAACAGCGCCCAGTTGAAAGCCTGCCGCAGCAGGTCGTTGCCGTGCCTGACCGCGATGCCGACGCCCTCGCCGAAATAGCGGCTCTCGGTATAGGGGCCGCCGCGGAATTCGCAGCACTTTCCGGAGTCGGTGCCATTGAGCCAGAAAGCAAGCGAGATGCCGTCGCCGAACAGAAGATCGACGTCGCCTTTTTTCAGCGCAAAACGCGCAGCGTCCGCGGTCGGGTAGGGCTTGAGCTCGGCTTCGGTGAACAAGGCCTTGAGGTAGGCTTCGTGCGCGGTGCCGGCGACCACCGCGATCTTTTTGCCCTCGAGCGCCTCCGGGCGAATGTCGTCGTTCGGATAGTCGCGCCGCGCGACGAAGCGCGCCGGGGTGCGATAATAAGGATCGCTGAAGTCGACCTGCTGGCGCGTCTGCGGCGTTTCGGCGATGGAGGCGATCACCGCGTCGCCGTTATTGCTGTTCAGAGCGGCGACCAGCGTGTCGAAGCGCCGCATCTGCACCGTGCACGCAACCTTGATCTCCTCACAGATCATCCGCGCCAGATCGACGTTAAAGCCGGCCGGTGCGCCGTCCGGCCCGGCATAGTCGAACGGCGGATAGTCGGTTTCCGTCATGAAACGGATGATGCTGATGCGCGACAGGTCGGGCCGCTCCGGCCGCCGCCGCGGGTCCCAGAATCCGGGCACCGCCAGCGGGCTTTCAATCGTGTTGGGCGGCGGCGCGGGAGCGGGCGCTGGAGCGGGCGTCTGCGCCACTGCCGATGCCGCCGCCACGGCCAACAGCGAACCAACAGCGGCGCGCACGCCCAGAGTGAAAAACCTTCTCATTCGCCGCTTTCTAGACCAGAATTTGCGGCGACCATAGCATCGCAATTGCGGCGGGCCAGCCTTAAACGGACGTTAATTGGTGCCGTCGAGCAGGCGGCGGGCGATGACCTGCGCCTGAATTTCGGCTGCCCCTTCGAAGATATTCAGGATGCGGGCGTCGCACAGAATGCGCGACACCGGGAATTCCAGCGCGAAGCCGTTGCCGCCATGGATTTGCACCGCGTTGTCGGCATTGGCCCAGGCGATGCGCGCGGCGAGCAATTTCGCCATGCCGGCCTCGAGGTCGCAGCGGCGGCCGGAATCCTTTTCGCGCGCGGCGAAATATGTGAGCTGGCGCGCCGCCATGATTTCCGCCGCCATCATCGCGAGCTTGTCGGCAACGCGCGGGAACGAGACGATCGGCACGCCGAACTGCGCGCGGTTCTGCGCATAGTCGAGCGCGAGCTCCATCGCCGCCTGCGCCACGCCGATCGCCCTGGCGGCGGTCTGGATGCGCGCCGATTCGAAGGTCTGCATCAACTGCTTGAAGCCGAGCCCCTCGACGCCGCCGAGCAGATTTCCCGCGCTCACCTCGAAACCGTCGAAGGCGATCTCGTATTCCTTCATGCCGCGATAGCCGAGCACCTCGATTTCGGTGCCGGACATACCCGGCGCCGGGAACGGAACGTTGTCGTCGCCGCGCGGTTTCTCGGCGAGCAGCATGGACAGGCCGCGATGGCCCTTCTCGTTCGGGTTGGTGCGCACCAAGAGCGTCATCAGGTCGGCGCGCACCGGGTGCGTGATCCAGGTCTTGTTGCCGTAGACCTTGTAGACCTCGCCCTCGCGGACCGCGCGCGTCTTCAACGAAGCAAGATCGGAGCCGGTATTCGGCTCGGTGAACACCGCCGTCGGCAGAATTTCGCCGGACGCGATCTTCGGCAACCATTTCGCCTTCTGCTCCTCAGTGCCGGCGTTAAGAATAAGCTCGGCGGCGATCTCCGAGCGCGTGCCCAGAGAGCCGACGCCGATATAGCCGCGCGACAACTCTTCCGACACCACGCACATCGATTCCTTGCCGAGGCCCATGCCGCCAAAGCTTTCCGGGATGGTGAGGCCGAACACGCCGAGCTCCGACATGTGGCTGATGATTTCGAGCGGGATATAGCTGTTGGTGCGGTGCCAGCCTTGCGCATGCGCGACCACTTCGCTGTCGGCGAATTTGCGCATTTGCTCGCGAATCGATTCCAGCGTGTCATCGAGCCCGCAAGCGCCGACCGTGGCGTTGTGCCCGGCGCGCATCAGTTCGACCAAGCGGGCGCGCCGTTCCGCGGTGTTGCCGTTGACAATCAGGCTTTCGACATCGCCCGTGATGCGCGCGGCGACTTGCGCCTGCGACAGACCGAGGTCGCCTGGCCGCACGAGCTCGCCCTGGCTCATCGGAATGCCGCCGACGATCTGTGCCAGGTATTCGCCGAGCGCGATGCGTACCAGCAGGTCCTCGACCTCGCCGAAGCCGCCGGCCGCGGTCATCCGTTCGCTATAGGCCGCGAGCTGGCGCACGGCTTCCACGTAGGTGGCGAGCCAGGCGAGCCCGTGGGTGGCGCGCTGTTCGCGGTCGAACACGCGCGCGTCCGGCTTGCCGCCAGCGGCCACTCGCTCGCGCACCTTGGCCACCGCATCGGCGAGCAAGGCATCGAGCGCGGTGGTCGCCGCCCGGCTCAGTTCAACCAGATCAAGTCCGTCCGATGGACGGGCGGCAGCGGACATGAATTCCTCATGCAAACGGTGGCGGAGCCAGCGGCGGCAGGGACTCTACGCGTGCAGTGCACAAAAGCAAACTAACGCGGAATTGAGGGGCTTTTCGGTGCCCGCAACCGCGCTGTGCCCGTCAAAGTTGCTACAAAATTAACCATTTCAGGCTTTCATCCCAGACATACCACTTACGCTGCGTCCTTCCATTGCCGAGCCCAGACCGGTCCATGCGCCTCTCAGAACTAGCGATTCCATTCAACCGCCTGAGCCGCATGCTGACCTCGATCTCGGTGCGCACCCGCATCATCGCGCTGGCATCGGTGCCGGTGATCGGATTCGTGACCAACGGTCTCACTTATATATCCGGCGAAGACGACGTCGGCGCAGCGTTCGACACCTTCAAGCATTCCGTCAAGCTCGCCGACTCCAGCCGCGACTTCAAAAGCGCGATTTCGGCGGTACGGATCATCGTCAAGGATTTCACCGCCAACCCCAGCGACAACCTGGTGGTAAGTTTCGACGAGGCCCATGCCCATGCGGTTCGGAGTCTCGACACCATCGCCAGTTCGATTGATCACGATCACGCCGAGAACATTGAGAGCTTGCGTAAGGACATCGCCGGACTGCGCACCACTTTCAACGAACTGGTGCACGACCAGAAGATCCTCGGCTATGACGAAACCACGGGGCTGCGCAAAGATCTCTTGAACGCCGGCAATACCGTCGAGCGCATCATCAACGAAAACATGACCTGGGTGGCGGAGGCCGACGCCCAGAAACTGATGATGATGCTGATGCTGATGCGCGAGTTCGAAGCGGAATACCGGCTGACGCAAAGCGATCTCACCAAGCAGCAGTTTTTCACCACCTACAAGAAATTCAACGATACCTTCGCGTTGATCGACGGCACGACGGACATGAAGGACGCCCTCGAGAGCGAAGTAAAGACCTATGCCGACACCTTCGCCAAGTGGGTCGATAGTTACGACCGCGTGCAACCGCTGCGCGCCGTGATCGATATCGACAGCCAGGCCATGCTACCGCGCGCTGACGACATTATCGAACGGGCGCGCGAACGCGCCGCCGACGCCGCCTACGGTCTGACCGCGTCGCAGGGTCACACGCGCACCGGCATCATCGCGGTCGGCGTCGCCATGGTCGCCTTCGGTCTCGGCTTCAGCTGGCTCGTC
>DASUGZ010000100.1:0-6718 GCA_036273755.1 Pseudolabrys sp. | reverse complement strand
GGTCTGGGCACGGTGCGCCGACAATGCGCACCGCGGTCACGTTCGCGCCGCTGGCGCGAGCTTGACGGATGGAGCGCCCGGGCGGCGCCGGGCCCTCGCGTCAGAGGGCTCGCGCGTCGCGCCAGACGCGCGGCGGGTTGCGCCAAGCCCGCCAAAGGACGCTTCGCCAGCGTCCTGGCGCCGTCCCGGCGCTCCATTCCCTTTGGGGATAGGAAAAGGGGAAGCCGGCCTCCCCGGGCCGTCCAAAGAACAGGGGCGATGACGCTTGCCTGCCTTGTCCCGCATCCTGAGCGGCCACGCAAAACCAGGCGATTTCAACCCGCGAAACGGGATTTCCGTTGCTGCCGCGCCACTTTCGTCTAGATCGCGCCGACCGAACGGCTTATTCTGCGAGGTGTCGTTAGCTGCAGTCCAGATGCGGATTCTTGCTGCGTTTTGACGGTTTGCGCGAGGGCTGCTGCGACGCATCACCTGCGGGCATTAAGGACAGACCGAATGAAGGCGTTCGGATACGTTGCGGCAAAGGATATCGGCCATGCCGTGGCGGCACTGGCCGAGCATGGCGCCAAGGCCAAGATTCTCGCCGGAGGCACCGATCTTCTCGTCGAGATCAAGCACGCCGTGCATGAGCCGCACGTTGTGGTCGATGTCTCGCGGCTGCGCGAACTCAAGGACATCGCGGTCAAGGACGACGGCCTGCACATCGGCGCGCTGGCGACGCACGGCGCCATCATGGCCTCGCCGGTCATCCGCGACATGTTTCCGGCGCTCGTCGATGCCGCGCATTCGATCGGTGCGGTGCAGACGCGCAGCCTCGGCACGCTCGGCGGCAATCTGATCACCTGCGTGCCGTCGATGGACTCAGGACCGACGCTGATGGCGCTCGAAGCGGCTGTCACCGTCGCCAACGCCTCAGGTCAGCGCCGCATGCCGCTCGCCGACTTGTTCGTCGGGCCGCGCAAGACCAGCCTCAAGCCCGGCGATCTTCTGGTTGACATCGTCATCCCGAAAGAAAATCTCAACAAGCCGGCCGGTTTCGAGAAATTCGGCTTGCGCAAAGGCCAGGCGCTGGCGCTGGTCAATGCCGCGGCGGCGTTCTTTATCGACAAAGGCAAATTCAAAGCCCCACGCATCGCGCTGGGTGCGGTGGCGCCGGTGGTCATTCGCGCGCCAAAGGCGGAAGCTTATCTCGAAGGCCGCGCGATTAGCGCCGAAGCGATGGCCGAAGCCGGCCGCGTCGCTGCAACGGAAGCCAAGCCGATCACCGATTTCCGCGCCAGCGCCGACTACCGGCGCGACCTCATCGCCGTTCTGGTGAAACGCGCGCTCGGCGGCGCGCACGCGCGTGCGACGGGAAAAGACAAGGAGCTTGTGGCGTGACCGACGTAACCATGACCGTCAACGGGCTGACGCGCAGCGCTTCGGTGCCGCCGGAAACCACGCTGCTGCAATTGCTGCGCGACCAGTTTCATCTCACGGGCGCCAAGCTCGGCTGCGACGTCGGCGACTGCGGCGCCTGCACCGTGATCGTCGACGGCCAGGCGGTGAATTCCTGCCTGATGCTCGCGGGCCAGGCCGACGGCCGCGAGATTCTCACCATCGAGGGTCTCGCCAGCCGCGACCGCCTGCACGCCATCCAGCAGTGCTTCGAGAACAGCGGCGCGCTGCAATGCGGCTTCTGCGGCCCGGGCGTCCTGATGTCGGCCAAGGCGCTGCTCGACGACAATCTCAACCCGACGCGGCAGGAAGTTCGCGACGCATTGTCCGGCAATCTTTGCCGCTGCACCGGCTACACCAAGATGATCGAGGCGGTGGAAGACGCCGCCCGCATGTTGCGTGAAGGATCGCCCGCTAAAATCACCCAAGCGCGCCGCGAGGTGACTGTCCCATGAACGAACACAGCCGAATCCTGGAACGCGAAAAGCTGGATATCGATACGCTGCGCGACGCCGATCTGCGGCTGCCGGCGGTCGCCCCGCGCGAGCCTTATCCAATCGAGCCGGTCACGCCGGACGCGCGCCAACAGACCAGAGCAGTGGGCCAGCGCGCGACGCGCCCGGACGGCCGCCTGCACGGCCTCGGCCAGACCAAATACATCGACGACCTCAGCTTTCCCGGCATGCTCTATGCGCGCATCAAGCGCGCCGGCATCGCCTCGGCCCGCATCAAGCGCATCGATACCAGCGCGGCGGAGGCCATTCCGGGCGTCATGGCGGTGCTGACCGGCAAGGAGTTTGCGGTCAATTCGTTCGGACCGACGTTCCAGGACCAGCCGGTACTGGTCGACGAGTTCGTGTTCCACGCCGGCGACGGTGTTGCTGCGGTGGCGGCGGTCACCGAGCAGATCGCCAACGAGGCGCTGGACAAGATCGTCGTCGAATACGAGCCGCTGCCGGCCGTGCTCGATCCGGTCGCCGCCATGCGCGAGGATTCACCCAAGGTTCATGCGCCGAACAGCAACATCTACGCCACCAAGGTGATCCGCAAAGGCGACGTCGAGAAAGGCTTCGCCGAATCCGACCATATCTTCGAGGCGCGCTTCTCGACGCAGATGATCGAGCACGTCTCGCTCGAGCCGCACGCGGCGATCGCCGATTGGGACGCCAACGGCCGTCTCACCGTCTATGCCACCATCGGCCGCATCACGCTGGCACGCGCCGACATGGCGCGCACCCTGAAGATGCCGATGAACCGCATCCGTATCGTCGGCACCATCGTCGGCGGCAATTTCGGCGGCAAAAACGAGATCACCCAGGAGCCCGCGCTGGCGCTGTTGTCGAAGAAGACCGGCCGGCCGGTGAAGGGTGTGTTCACGCGCGGTGAGGAGTTCACCTCGACCACCACACGCCACCCGATCATCATGGATTACAAGACGGGCATGTCGAAGGCCGGCCGCATCATCGCGCGGCAGATCAGACTGGTGCTCGATGGCGGCGCCTATTGCTCGTGGAGCGCGACCACGCTCGGCAAGGCCTGCATCCTGTCGCCCGGCCCCTACAAGATCGATAACGTGCTGGCGGAGGCCTTCGTCGTCTACACCAACAAGACCATGACCGGGGCGATGCGCGGCTTCGGCGCGCCGCAGGTCTGCTTCGCCTACGAGTCGCACATGGACGACATCGCCAAGGCGCTAAAGATGGATCCGTTGGAAATCCGCTTGCTCAACGCCTTCGACGAAGGCTCGTCGAGCCCGACCGGCCAGGTGCTGCACAGCGTCGTCGTCAAGGAATCGCTGCGCAAAGCGGCCGACCGCTTCGGCTGGGAGCCGCGCTCATGAAGAAGCGCGGCCGCGGCATCGCCTGCATGTGGTATCCGATCGGCTTTACCGTCGACGCCAATCCCAGCGCGGCGACGGTGAAGGTCAATGAGGATGGCACCGTGACGGTGCTCACCGGCACGGTGGAAACCGGGCAGGGTGCCTTGACCGTGCTCGCCCAGATCGCCGCCGAGGCGCTCGGCATCGCCACCGACGACGTGCACGTCGTCTCCGCCGACACCGACTCGACGCCGATGGACACCGGCGCCATTGCCAGCCGCACCACTTACGTTACCGGCAATGCCATTTTTCTCGCCGCCGAGGCGGCAAGAAACATCCTGTTCGAGACGGCCGCACCCATGCTCGGCGTCAAGGTCAGCCAGCTCGAAGCCAAGGATCGCAAGATCCAAGTGAAGAACTACCCGCAACGCAACGTCGCGATCGGCGAGGTGGCGCATCGCTCGCAGGTCATTCTCGGCCAGCCGGCGATCGGCAGCGCCTCGTGGAATCCGCCGACGGTCGCCATGGATCCGGAGACCGGGCAGGGCAAGCCCTTCGCCACTTACGTTTACGCGACGCAGATCGCCGAGGTCGACGTCGACGATGAGACCGGCGAGGTCGAGATTCTGCGCATCGCCGCCGCGCACGACTGCGGCACCGCGATCAATCCAATGCTGGTCGAAGGCCAGGTCGAGGGCGGTATCTCCATGGGCGTCGGCATGGCGCTGCAGGAAGAGATGCTGTTCGACGCAAACGGGCGCCACATCAATCCCAACCTGACCAACTACATCATGCCGACCTCGCTCGACATGCCGGAGATCACCGTCGACATCGTGCAGGGCTTCGATCCGACAGGGCCCTTCGGCGCCAAGGGCGTCGGTGAGCCGACGGCGGTGCCGACCGCGGCCGCGGTCTTGAACGCGATCCACGACGCGGTTGGCGTGCGCGTCACCTCGCTGCCGGCGACGGCGGAAAAGGTGCTCGCCGCCATCAAGGCCAAGCGCGGCACCGAGCAGAAGCTGCTGCCCGCCTGAGGCCGTATCGCGCCGCGATACGATCTCTCTTGATAGTCTCCGGCCTCGCGCCGGACGCGCGGGGGCGCGACGTTTCGCCGGAGGAGTTCCCAGCATGATGTTTGCATTCAGTCGCCGCGCTGCGGTGTTCGCCGCACTTTTCGCGCTCGCCGCAACGGCGCAGGCCGCGGGCTACCCGGAACGGCCGGTGGCGCTGGTCGTCGCCTTTACGCCGGGCGGCCCGAGCGACGTGCTCGCGCGTATCGTCGGCAAGAAGATGGAGGAACTGCTCGGCCAGCCCTTCGTCATCGAGAACAAGCCGGGCGCCGGCGGCAATATCGCCGCCGACTTCGTCGCCCATGCCCCGCACGACGGCTACACGCTGCTGATGGGCAACAACAGCATCCTCGCCACCAACGAGAGCCTGTACAAGAAGCTCACCTACAGCCCGGGGAAAGACTTCATCCCGATCACGTTGGTCGGCACGCAGGCCAATATCCTGGTGGTCAATCCGAAGGTGCCGGTGAAGTCGCTGACCGAGCTCATCGAGCTCTGCCGCGCGCAGCCGGGCAAGATCAATTTCGCCTCGTCCGGCTATGGTGCGGCGGCGCACCTCGCCGGCGAATTGTTCAAGGCCGAAGCACAGGTCGATATCGTGCACGTGCCTTACAAAGGCGCCGCGCCGGCGTTGCAGGACGTGATCGCCGGCCACGACCAGATGATGTTTGCGACCGCCGCGTCGGTGATCGGCCATATCAACAGCGGCCAAGTGCGTGCGCTGGCGGTGACGACGCTCAAGCGGACGGCGATCCTGCCCGACGTGCCGACCATGGATGAAGCCGGCCTGAAAGGCTTCGAGGCCAGCACCTGGCATGGCCTGGTCGCGCCGGCCGGCACGCCGCCGGAAACCATCGCCAAGCTGCACGACGCTGCCGTCAAGGCGCTGCACGATCCGGCCGTGCGGGCTTCGCTGCAGCGGCTTGGCGTCGACGTCGTCGGCGACACGCCGGATGAGTTCAAGGCCTATATCGCCAAGGAAGTGCCGAAATGGGCCGAGGTCGTGAAAGCCTCCGGCGCCACCGTGGACAAGTAGGAACGTCATGCACAAAGTGGATCGGCCGAACGGTGCGGCGGCGCGCAATGTGCGCCGGTTGGGCCATCTCGATCTGCCCGGCGCTGGGCAGGTCAACATCAACGGCCGCTACGCCTATGTCGGCCATATTCCCAACAAGGACGACCTCGGCACCTCGATCGTCGACATCGCCGATCCTGCCAACCCGCGCGTGGTCGCGACCATCGCCGTCGATGACCGGACCTCGCATAGCCATAAGGTGCGTGTCGCCGGCAATATTATGATCGTGAACCACGAGCGCAATCCGACGGCCGCCGGGCGGCGCGCCCAGGATATGCCCGCGATCAGGCGGGGCTTGCGCGAGGCGCTCGGCCGCGATCCGACCCGTGCGGAGCTTTTGCAGAAGCTCAATTTGACCGAGGCCGACCTCGTCGACATCGAGAAGGACGAGGCGCAGCCATATCGCAACGGCGGCTTCCGCATCTTCGACGTATCGACGCCAGCCAAGCCGAAGCTGATCCATCATCAGCTGACCGGCGGCATCGGCGTGCATCGTTTCGACATGGACGAGCGCTACGTCTACATCTCGACCGAGATGGAGGGCTTCGTCGGCAACATCCTGGTCATCTACGATCTGCGCGATCCGTCGAAGCCGCAGGAGATCTCGCGCTGGTGGATGCCGGGTCAGCATGTCGCCGCCGGCGAGACGCCGACGTGGCCGGGCAAACGTCACCGGCTGCATCACGCGCTGCGCTTCGGCAATGAAATGTGGGCAAGCTGTTGGCACGGCGGCTTCCGCGTCGTCGACATCTCCGATATCGCGCGGCCGAAAACGGTGGCCTCGTACAATTATCACCCGCCGTTCCCGGAGCCGACGCACACGGCGGTGCCGGTGCCGGTCAGGATCGGCGGCAGGCGCATCGCGCTGTCGATCGATGAGGAAGATCAGGCGCAGAGCGCAAACGAGGAAGAAGCGCGCCGTGGCCGGCCGCACGCCGGCATTTGCGTGTTTGACGTCAGCGATTTTGCCAACGTCAAGCCTCTGTCGCTGTTCGAGGTGAGCGAACTCGATTCGCCGTTCGCCCGGACGCCCGCCGCGCGCTTCGGGGCGCATCAGTTCAATGAGCGCATGAGCGGCACACTGGTGCACGCGGTGTGGTTCGGCGCCGGCCTGCGTATCATCGACGTCGCCGATCCGGCGGCGCCGCGCGAAGTGGGCTATTTCATTCCGGAGCCGTGCGGCGGCCGCGCCGCACCGCAGAGCAACGACGTGATGCTCGACGACGGCGGGCTCATTTACGTGGTCGACCGCCACGTCGGTTTCGACGTGTTGGAGTTCAACGGCTGAGACTACTCGCCGGCTTTGCGATAGAACGC
>DASUGZ010000099.1:0-29423 GCA_036273755.1 Pseudolabrys sp. | reverse complement strand
CCTTATCGTCGGGCGCGCCCTTGGCCATCATTTGCCCGCGAGCTTACGCTTGAGCGCGATCATCGCGAGCGCGGCGCGCGCGGCGCTGGCGCCCTTGTTGCGGCCGTCGGCCGACGAGCGGGCGAGCGCCTGGGCCTCGGTGTCGACCGTCAAGATGCCGTTGCCGATGGCAAGGCCGCGCTGAATGCTCAGGTCCATCAGGCCGCGCGCCGATTCGTTCGACACCAGTTCGAAATGATAGGTCTCGCCCTGGATGACGCAGCCGAGCGCGACGACGCCGTCGTAGGCGCTGCGCTTTTTCTGCGCGGCGTCGGTGGCAAAGGCGATCGCCGCCGGGACTTCGAGCGCGCCGGGCACCGCGATCGTCTCGACTTGCGCGCCGGCCTCGTCGAGCACGCGTTGCGCGCCCGCCATCAGCGCGTCGGCAATGTGTTCGTAAAAGCGCGCTTCCACGATCAGCACGCGCAAACTGTCGCGCTTTTTCACAGCGCTTGTCTTCTTGGCCATGTTTTCGGGTTCCTTGTTGAGCCGCGTCCTAGCAAGCGCGCGCGCGGGGAACAAGGGTTCTATTTCGAAGCCATCAGCCGCGCCGCGTAGCGCGCCATGGTGTCGATTTCGAGATTGACGTCGTCCCCCGCGCGCAAGGCGCCGAAGGTCGTCACCTGCAACGTGTGCGGGATGATCAGCACCGAGAACGTGTCGCCCTCGACCGCGTTGATCGTGAGCGAAACGCCGTCGAGCGCGACCGAGCCCTTGGGCGCGATGAAGCGCGCGAACTCGGCCGGCGCGCGCAGCGTGAAGCGCGCGCTATCGGTCATGTCGTCGCGCGCGAGCACGTGCGCGAGGCCATCGACGTGGCCGGCAACCAAGTGGCCGCCCAATTCGTCGCCCAATTTGAGCGAACGCTCGAGATTGATGCGCCCGCCGTGGCGCCAGCGGCCGACCGTGGTGACGCTCAAGGTCTCTGCCGCCGCGTCGACGGCAAACCAAGTGCGGCCGTCCTCTTCGCCGGCCGCGACCACCGTCATGCAGACGCCGGAGCAGGCGATCGAGGCGCCCTCGATCAGTTCGGCGCGCGGATAGCGGCACGAGATGGTGATGCGGTGCAGGTTGTCGGCGCGCGGCTTGACCGAGCGCACCTCGCCGACATCGGTGACGAGCCCTGTGAACATCACGCCCGCTCGTAGAGTTCGAGCGTATCGGCCCCGAGCTTTTCGCTGCCGCGCGCCTGCAGTTGCCCGGCGAAGCCGTCGAGCGGCATGCCCTCGAGCGGCGCGATACCTCCGGCGCCGATGGTTTTTTCACCGCGCAACAGCGCCAGTTCGTCGATCAGGCCGGCGGCGGCAAAACTGCCGGCGAGCTTGGGCCCGCCCTCCACCATCAGCCGGGTGATGCCCTGATCGGCCAGAACCTTGAGCGCCTCGGCCAAATCGAGTTCGCCGTCGGCGTCGCCGACGCGGAACACCTTGCAGCCCTTCTGCTCTAAAATCTCCTGGGCGATGGCCGACGGCTTCTTCGAGGTAACCACCCAGGTCGGCGTGTCGCGCACCGTCGCCACCACCGAGGTCGAAAGCGGCAGGGTCAATTTGGAGTCGAGCACGACGCGCACCGGCGAGCGCTCGTCCATGCCCGGCAGGCGGCACGTGAGCTGCGGATTGTCGGACAGTATCGTGCCGATGCCGACCATGATGGCGTCGCTCGCCGCGCGCATCTGGAACACGCGCGTCCAGGCCCCTTCGCCGGTGATCGCCGCCGGCTTACGGCCCGCGAGCCCCGCCTTGCCGTCGGCCGACACCGCGAGCTTCAGCATGACATAAGGCCGCCCGCCGGTGACGCGCATGATATGGCCGGCGTGGACGCGGCGCGCCTCGTCGGCGCCGAGGCCGATATCGACCGTAATGCCCTTCTCGCGCAGCCGCGCATGGCCTTTGCCGGCGACCTCCGGATTGGGGTCCTCCAGCGTCGAGACCACGCGCGCGATGCCGGCTTTGACGATGGCGTCGGCGCAAGGCGGCGTTTTGCCTTGATGCGAACACGGCTCCAACGTCACATACATCGTCGCACCCTGCGCCGCCTTCTTGGCGTGCCGCAGCGCTTCGATCTCGGCATGCGGGCGGCCGCCGGCTTGCGTCCAACCGCGGCCGACGACGACGCCGTCCTTGACGATGACCGCGCCGACCGCCGGATTGGGCCAGGTATTGCCGAGCCCGCGCCGGCCGAGCGTGAAGGCGAGCGCCATGAAGCGCGCGTCGTCGACGGCATTCGCAGAGGCAATCGGCGCTGCTTGCTCGCTCATTTGCGCGGCGTGGGCTTGGCTTCGTCCTCGCCCGACAATTCGTCGAGCGCGGCGCGGAAGTCCTTGGCCTCGCGGAAATTGCGATAGACCGAGGCAAAGCGCACATAGGCGACGTCGTCGATCTCGCGCAGGTGCTCCATCACCAGTTCGCCGATGGTTTCCGAGGTCACCTCGTTCTCGCCCATGCTCTCGAGCTCGCGCACGATCTTCGACACTTCCTGCTCGATGCGCTCGGGATCGACCGAGCGCTTGCGCAGCGCCACCTGCACCGAGCGCATCAATTTATCCCGGTCAAAGGGAACACGCCGGCCGTTGCGCTTGATCACGGTCAATTCGCGCAATTGCACACGCTCGAAGGTGGTGAAACGGAAGTTGCAGGTGAGGCACACGCGGCGGCGGCGGATCACCGCCGAATCTTCTGTCGGGCGCGAATCCTTCACCTGGGTATCGAGACTTCCGCAACTCGGGCAACGCATGACGAGCCCCCTACGCGCGTACTATTGATAAATCGGAAAACGCTTCACCAGCGCCGTCACCTTGTCGCGCACCGCGCCTTCGATCAGCGAATCCTCCTCGACTTTCTTCTGCGACAGCACATCGAGGACGTCGGCGATCATGTCGCCGACGCTACGGAATTCGGCGATGCCGAAGCCGCGCGTGGTGCCGGCCGGCGTGCCGAGCCGGATGCCAGAGGTGACCGTCGGCTTTTCCGGATCGAACGGGATGCCGTTTTTGTTGCAGGTAATGTGGGCGCGGCCGAGCGCCAGTTCAGCGACCTTGCCGGTAAGCGCTTTGGGCCGCAGGTCGACCAGCATCAAATGCGTGTCGGTGCCGCCGGAGACGATGTCGAGGCCGCGCGATTTCAGCGTCTCGGCCAGCGCCTTGGCGTTTTCAACGACGTTGCGCGCGTAGGTGCGGAAACTCGGCCGCAGCGCCTCGCCGAAGGCGACCGCCTTGGCGGCGATGACGTGCATCAGCGGGCCGCCCTGCATGCCGGGGAATACCGCCGAGTTCAGCTTCTTGGCGATCGCCTCGTCGTCGGACAGGATCACGCCGCCGCGCGGGCCGCGCAGGGTCTTGTGCGTCGTCGTCGTGACGACATGGGCATGCGGGAACGGCGAAGGATGCGCCCCGCCCGCCACCAGGCCGGCGAAATGCGCCATGTCCACCATGAGCAGCGCGCCGACCTCGTTGCAGATAGCGCGGAAGGCGCGGAAGTCGATGATGCGCGGATAGGCCGAACCGCCGGCGATGATGAGCTTCGGTCTGTGTTCGCGCGCAAGCTTGGCAACCTCGTCCATGTCGATGCGCTGGTCATCCTTGCGCACGCCGTAAGGCACCGGCTTGAACCACTTGCCCGACAAGTTGACCGGCGAACCGTGCGTCAGATGGCCGCCGGCGGCGAGGTTCAATCCCATGAAGGTGTCGCCCGGCTGCATCAGCGCGAAGAACACTTCGGCATTGGCGGAGGCACCGGAATGCGGCTGCACGTTCGCGAATTTGCAGCCGAACAGTTTGGTCACGCGCTCGATCGCCAGCCGCTCGGCGATGTCGACGAACTGACAGCCGCCGTAATAGCGTTTGCCCGGCAGGCCTTCGGCATATTTGTTGGTGAGCACCGAGCCCTGCGCCTCGAGAACCGCGCGCGAGACGATGTTCTCGGAGGCGATCAGTTCGATCTCGTCGCGCTGCCGGCCCAGCTCCAGGTCGATCGCCTTGGCGATCTCCGGATCGACGTCGCGCAACGGCGCCGAAAACATGGATTCCACATCGCTCGAAGGCTTAGAGCTCGATGTCGCCGACATCACGATCTCCTGGCGCCGGGGCTTGTCGGCGCCGAATAAGGGGCAAAGTCCGGGATAACCGGGGAATAGCATATCGCCCCCAAAGCGCCAAGCAGTGGGTGTGGATCGCTGTAGAAGCGCAATATCTAGGGTTCGGCCGGCGCGGTCGATTCCGCAAAACAAAACCCCGGCCAAACATGGCCGGGGCAAGTCTGCTTCTCCGCCTTGAACGAAATTACAGACGATAGAGGATCTGGTCGGTCCAGAAGCGCTCGAGCCGGTGCAGCGACTTGTTGAGCGTCGAGAACTCGTCGGCATTGATGCCGCCGACCTGCTCGACGGTGCGCACGTGCTTCTGATAGAGCGAGTCGACGATGTCGCGGACCTCGCGGCCCTTCTCGGTCAGCTTGATGCGCACCGAACGCCGGTCGACGCGCGAGCGCTGGTGATCGAGGAACGCCATCTCGACCAGCTTCTTCAGATTGTAGGAAACGTTGGAGCCGAGGTAGTAGCCGCGCGTGCGCAGCTCGCCCGCCGTCAGCTCCTTGTCGCCGATATTGTACAACAGCAGCGCCTGCACCGAATTGATATCGGCGCGGCCGCGGCGGTCGAATTCATCCTTGATGACGTCGAGCAGCCGGCGGTGCAGCCGTTCGACCAAGGTCAAGGCCTCATGATAGAGCGGCCTGATATGGTCGAATTTCGCCTCGCGTTCGGCGGACTCGACCGGCTTCACTACGGCTTTCATGTCCAACGCCCCTTTTTCCGTATTATTTTCGTCGCCACTATCCGGCCGGGGCCCTGTCTTCCCCTTTTTTTCCGGATGACGCACCCTATAAGGGGCGCTCTAAAATCGACTTAAATAACACGATAAAGATTAGATTTATTTGCGACGGTGAACGCTTGGTTGAATTCAAAACTCGAGCGATTGGCGAAAGATTCCGTTCACCTCGATTTTGCGCCATTTGGCGCGCGGGATGAAAAGCGCAGGCCACAAATCGTCAATCGCGGCGTTCGCAGCGCGGGCCGTGTCCCGGAATGACACTCAGCCGCGCACGAGTTGGATGATACCGGAAAAATCTTTACCGCCCTGCCCACTCTCCACATAGGTCGAATAGACCCTTTCCGCATCGGCGCCGAGCGCCGTCTTGGCGCCCGCCGCTTGCGCCGCGGCCTGCGCCAGTTTCAGATCCTTCAGCATCATCGCCGCGGTAAAGCCGGCCTGGTAGTCACGGTTGGCCGGCGACGTCGGTACCGGTCCTGGCACGGGACAATAGCTCGTCAGCGACCAGCACTGGCCGGACGATTTCGAGGAAATGTCGAACAGCTTCTGATGATCGAGGCCGAGCTTTTCCGCCAGGACGAAAGCTTCCGACACCGCGATCATCGAGATGCCGAGAACCATGTTGTTGCAGATCTTGGCGGCCTGCCCGTTGCCGGGCCCACCGGCATGGACGATGGTCTTGCCCATCTTCTGCAGAATCGATTCTGCGCGCACGAAAGCGCGTTCGCTGCCGCCGACCATGAACGTGAGCGTCGCCGCGGCGGCGCCGCCGATGCCACCCGACACCGGCGCATCGAGCATCATCAGGCCTCTTTGGTCGGCGGCGCGCGCCACATCGCGGGCGGTTTCGACATCGATGGTCGAGCAGTCGATCAGCAGCGTGCCTTCGTTGGCGTTCTCGATCGCACCGGACGCGCCGAGATAGACCTCGCGCACTTCCTTGCCCGACGGCAGCATGGTGATGAACACATCGGCGCGCGCCGCAGCGCTCTTCGCCGTCTCGACCGCGGCGCCGCCCGCCGCCACTAGCTTGGCAACCGCGGCCGCGTTGACGTCGACGCCTTCGACCTGATGGCCGGCCTTGACCAGGTTCTGCGCCATCGGCAATCCCATGTTGCCGAGACCTACAAATCCTATGCGCGCCATGGCGCCCTCCCCGTTTCTTGTCGTCGCGCGCTCACGCCGGCTGTTCCTGCGCCGCTTTCAGCGCCAGCAACAGATAGAGCGCCAGCAATCCGCCTTCGATCAGACCGGTGACAAGGCTCGCGCCGAACACCTGCGGAAAAAATATTTCCACCGCGAGCATCGAGGCAATCGCCATCAGCCAAATCACCGCGCCCCAGGCGGCGGCAAGCCATAGACCGACCGCGGCGACCAAGTCGATCACCGCGAAGAACACGGTTGCGACCTGCCAGGCGATGGAGTGGTATTCGAATACATTGTCCGGCGCGACGCCGATGCCGCAGACGCGGGACCAGTGATAGAGACCTTTGAGCATCGACACGCCGGCCATGATACGCAGGAACAGCACCAGCCGCCGCGTCCAGCGGCCGGCACCCTGATCGGCCTCGTGCTCCTTGACCGGCTCGAGGCTTTCCAGGTCGTCGCTGGTGAACGGCTCGCTCATTGAATCGCCAGTTCCTCCGCGCCGAGCACGGCAAAATGGCGCTCGACCTCGGCGTCGCTCACCCCGGCGAGCGTCGCCGGCCTCCAGCGCGGCTTATTGTCTTTGTCGACGATCACGGCGCGCACGCCCTCGTAAAAATCGGACCCATGGATCACCCGCGACACTATGCGGAATTCGGCGCGCATGCACGTCTCGAAGTCCCAGGCTTTGCCGCGCCGCACTTGCGCCAGCGCCAGCTTGAGGCTGAGCGGCGATTTGGTCCGCATGGTGGCGGCGGTTTTTTTCGCCCACTCGGCGTCGGCGCTGCCGGAGGCCGCCTCACGGTCGAGCGCGGCGAGGATGCCCTCGACGCTGTCACCGGTGAACAGGCGGTCAATCGCGCCGCGGTGGGCCATAATCGAGCCCTCGCCGGCCGGCTCGGCAAAGGCGGCGAGCAGCGCATCGACCGACACCGTCCCGGTCAGCCCGTCGAGCAGCGCCGGGAACTGCGCCGAGGGAATACGGTGCGTGGCGATGCCGGCGGCGCAGGCATCGGCACCGTTGAAGCGCTCGCCGGTCAGCGCGCAATAGGTGCCAAGTTCTCCGGGCATGCGCGGCAGAAACCAGGTCGCGCCGACGTCGGGGAAAAAGCCGATGCCGACTTCCGGCATGGCGAAGGAAAAACGGTCGCCGGCGACACGATGCGAGCCGTGCACCGACACGCCGACTCCGCCGCCCATCGCCAGCCCGTCGATCAGCGCCACATATGGCTTGCGGTAGTTCTTGATCGCGACGTTGAGCGGATACTCGTCGCGCCAGAACCGCAATGCCTCGGCGTACCGGCCGGCGCGGCCGAGATCGTAGAGATGACGGATATCGCCGCCGGCGGAAAACGCGCGCTCGCCGGCCGCGGTGATGACGACGCGGGTGATCGCGTCGTCGTTCGCCCAGGCATCGAGCTGCGCGCGTAAAGCGCGCACCATGTCGCGAGTGACGGCGTTGAGCGCCGGCGGCCGGTTGAGCGTGATCAGCCCGGCCGCGCCGCGACGTTCGAACAGAGCCTCGTCGGTCATCGCGGCCCGCGTAAAATCATCACGCACTCTTCGCCGGCCACACGCCGGCTTTTTCCAGCCGCGCCATGGCGTCGTCGGAAAATTCCGCCTGCGGCGCGTCGCCGCCGATCACGAACATCAGAATCGACTCAGCGTTCGGGTCGCCGCTGGTGACGTTCTCGAAGCGGCGGATCATGCCGGGCGGAAACGACACCACGTCGAGCGGACCGAGGTCGACGTAATCGACCTTACCCTTCTCGTCCTCCCAGCTGGCGCGCCAGGTGCCGGTCATCGGAATGAAGGTCTCGTTGGTGTCGTGGTTGTGCATCTCGGGACCGTGGCCCGGCTTGGCCTTGCAGTAGCCGAGGTTGAAGCCCTCGCGGATTTTGATCGCGGCCATGCGCGCGGCGTGATCGCCGACCGGCGACGTCGCGTTCTCGCCGACATTTTCCGGCGGCTGAAAGCCGATGACGTTGAACAGCGTGCGCTCGCAGCCGGGCATCTTCGAGTCCGGCAGGCCGCCGTCGGAGCCTTTGAGGTCCTTGAAGCGGGCGATCCGCTTTTCCATCTCGGCACGCGAGAGATAGCGGCGCGGCAATTGCTCCATGGCGTTTCTCCCTGTTGCTTTCGTTCTCTAATTGCCCAGCATAGCGCGGCTGACGATCAGCCGCATGATCTCGTTGGTGCCTTCGAGGATTTGATGCACGCGCACGTCGCGCAAGACGCGCTCGATCGGGTGATCGCGCAGGTAGCCGTAGCCGCCGTGCAACTGCAGGCAGCCGTTCACCACTTCGAATCCCGTATCGGTGGCAAGGCGCTTGGCCTTGGCGGCAAGCGCGGTCGCGCCAGGCTCGCCCTCGCTGACCGCAACCGCGGCGCGATGCAGCAGCAAGCGTGCGGCATCGAGTTCCGTGGCAAAATCTGCGATGCGGAACTGCAGCGCCTGGAAATCGGCAAGCCGCGAGCCGAACTGCTTGCGCTCCTTCATGTAGTCGACGGTGCGATCGAGGCAGAATTGCGCGCCGCCGATCGAGCAGGCACCGATGTTCAGCCGGCCGCCGTCGAGCCCTGCCATGGCGATGCGGAAGCCCTGTCCCTCAGCGCCGATGCGGTTGGCGACCGGCACGCGACAATTCTCGAACATCACCATCGCCGTCGGCTGCGTCTTCCAGCCGAGCTTCTTCTCCTGCGCACCGTAGGAAAGGCCCGGCGTGCCCTTCTCCACCACGATGGTCGAAATGCCGCGCGGGCCAGCCTCGCCGGTGCGCGCCATCACCACATAGATGTCGGAGACGCCGCCGCCGGAGATGAAGGCTTTCGTTCCGTCGAGCACGTAGGCGTCGCCGTCGCGCCGCGCACGCGTCGAAAGGCTCGCCGCGTCGGAGCCGGCGCCGGGCTCGGTCAGGCAATAGCTGGCGAAGTGCTCCATGGTGCAGAGCTTGGGCAGAAACCGCTGCCGCGCTTCCTTCGCGGCGAAGGCGTCGACCATCCAGGCCGCCATGTTGTGGATCGAGATATAGGCGGCGGTCGAGGTGCAGCCTTGCGCCAGCTCCTCGAAGATCAGCGCGGCGTCGAGCCGCGACAGCGCCGAGCCGCCGACGTCCTCCTTCACATAGATGCCGCCGAAGCCGAGCGCGGCCGCCTTGCGTAAGCTCGCGACCGGGAAGGTTTCGTTTTCGTCCCAGCCGCGCGCATGCGGCATCATCTCGTCGCGCGCAAATTGCCGCGCGGTCGCCTGGAAGCCGCGTTGTTCTTCGGTGAGGGAAAAGTCCATGGGCCCCCTGCCCCTTGGGCTTACCAAGCCGGCAGCCCCGACGGCAACCGGGCGGGAACATTCCGGCCGTTCCGGGGTCTAATGAGGGACGGCGGCGCGGAGGCACAGACGATGGCGCAGGACGACAAGAAACCAAGCGGACCGGACCTCGGCAAAGGCGTCGCCGCATCCGATCTTGCCGACGGCGGCATTCTGGCGGGTCATGTCGGCGACGACGAGGTGGTGCTGGTGCGGCACGGCGGCAAGGTGTCGGCCATCGCCGCCCATTGCACCCATTATCACGGGCCGCTCGCCGACGGGCTGGTGGTCGGCAACACCATCCGCTGTCCCTGGCATCACGCCTGCTTCGATCTTTCCACAGGCGAAGCGCTGGCCGCGCCCGCGCTCAGCCCGCTGTCGTGCTGGAAGGTCGAGGAGCGCGGCGGCAAGATCATCGTTGGCGCCAGGCAAGATCAGCCCGCGCCGAAGCCGAGCGGATCGCCGAACGAGCGCATCGTGATCGTCGGCGGCGGCGCGGCGGGCTTTGCCTGCGCCGAGATGCTGCGGCGGCATGGTTATGCCGGCTCGATCGCCATGCTCAGCAACGACAGTGCCGCGCCGGTCGACCGGCCCAATCTGTCGAAGGACTATCTCGCCGGTTCGGCGCCGGAAGATTGGGTGCCCTTGCGCGGCGATGACTGGTACGCCGAGAACAAGATCGATCTCAAACTCAAGACCGAGGTCACCGCGCTCGATGCCAAAGCAAAAGAGCTGACGCTCGGCGACGGCAGCAAGCTCAAGTTCGACAAGCTGCTGCTGGCGACCGGCGCGGAGCCGGTGAAGCTCGACATTCCCGGCGCCGGCCAAGGCCATGTTCACACGTTGCGTTCGCTCGCCGACAGCCGCGCCATCATCGCCCAAGCGAAGACCGCCAAGCGCGCGGTGGTGATCGGCGCGAGCTTCATCGGCCTCGAGACCGCCGCCGCGCTGCGCGCCCGCGACATCGACGTGCATGTTGCCGCGCCGGAGAAGCGTCCGCTGGAAAAGGTGTTCGGGCCGCAGCTCGGCGATTTCGTTCGCGCGCTGCACGAGGAGCACGGCGTCATCTTTCACCTCGAGGACAGCGTCACGGCGATCGGCGCCAAAAACGTCACGCTCAAAAGCGGCGGCACACTCGATGCCGATCTGGTGGTGATCGGCGTCGGGGTGCGGCCGCGCCTGACGCTCGCCGAAAAGGCCGGGCTGACAATCGACAAGGGCGTCAGCGTCAATGAATTCCTGCAGACCAGCGCACCCGACATCTATGCCGCCGGGGACATCGCGCGCTGGCCGGACGCAATCACCGGCGAGCGCATCCGCGTCGAGCACTGGGTGGTCGCGGAGCGGCAGGGTCAGACCGCCGCGCTCAATATGATGGGTATGCGCACGCCTTATCGCGCCGTATCGTTCTTCTGGAGCCAGCACTACGACGTGCCGATCAACTATGTCGGCCATGCCGAGAAATGGGACGCCATCGAGATCGACGGTGATGTCATGAAGCGCGATTGCGTGGTCCGCTACAAAAGCGGCGGCAAGGTGCTGGCGGTCGCCTCGATCTATCGCGACCGCGACAGTCTCGAAGCCACCGCGGCGATGGAACGCGACGCGGCAAAAGCCGGGTAGCTCAGCCGAACAGCCAAGAGCCGGGGTTGGCGATGGGGCGGCCCTCGTTCAGCGCCAGCAGCCCTTTGACGCAGCGCACCAGCGTCCAGATGAACCACCACAGCAGAATGAAAAAGCCGACGATGACAATCGCGCTGAGCGCGCCGATCACAACGTACACAAGGCCGATCCAGAAGGTACGAATCTGGAAGCGGTAATGCGTGCGCAGCATGTCGTCGGCTTTGTCGACTTGCGCGTAGGCGATGATGACACCGACCAGCGCCGTGATCGCCGTGAAGAACCCCACGAGGTAAAGTACGTAGACTGCGAAGGCGAGTTGGGTGTCCGAGACCGCCGGCGGCCTGGGCGGCGGTGGCGGGATCGACGCGGGCTCCACGGTTGACATGGCGTGCCTCCGGTTGGAGGCAATCGTGGCACGCGGTCACAGCATCGACAATGGCTGGCAGATGGCGGCGAGACCGGCTAAAAAGACCGCTCGGAGACCCCTATGGCAATCAAATTTGGCCGCCCCATCGAAGCCCGCAGCCATTTGGCGCCCGTCGAATCGTCGCCAACCGAACGCCTCGACATCGCCGTCCGCCCGCGCCGCAACCGGCGCAGCGAATGGGTGCGGCGTATGGTGCGCGAGAACCAGATCACCACCGACGATCTGATCTGGCCGCTGTTCATCATGGACGGCAACAATGCGCGCACGCCGGTGCCGTCGATGCCGGGCGTCGAGCGGCTGTCGGTCGACCAGGCCGTGCGCGAAGCCGAACGCGCCGCCAAGCTGACCATTCCTTGCCTTGCCCTCTTCCCCTACACCGATCCGAAATTGCGCGACGAGACCGGCAGTGAGGCGCTCAACCCCGATAATCTCGTCTGCCGCACTTTGCGCGCCATCAAGAAGGAAGTGCCGGAGATCGGCCTGCTCGCCGACGTTGCGCTCGACCCCTTCACCAGCCACGGACATGACGGGCTGATGCGCGACGGTGAAATTCTCAACGACGAGACCGTCGCCGTGCTCGCCAAGCAGGCCTTGGTGCAGGCGGAAGCCGGCTGCGACATCATCGCGCCCTCCGACATGATGGACGGGCGCGTCGGCACCATCCGCAAGGCACTCGACGCGGACGATTTCACCGACGTCTCGATCATGGCCTACGCGGCGAAATATGCCTCCGTATTCTACGGCCCGTTCCGCGACGCGGTCGGCTCGTCGAAGACGTTGACCGGCGACAAGCGCACCTACCAGATGGATTATGGCAACACCGACGAGGCGCTGCGCGAGGTCGCGCTCGATATCGAGGAAGGCGCCGACATGATCATGATCAAGCCCGGCCTGCCCTATCTCGACATTGTGCAGCGGGTGAAGGACGCTTTCGCCATGCCGACTTTCGCCTACCAGGTGTCCGGCGAATACGCGATGATCATGGCAGCCGCGCAGAACGGCTGGCTCGACGGCGAAAAGGCGATGTGGGAGACTTTGGGCGCCTTCAAACGCGCCGGCGCCGATGGCGTGCTCACCTACTTCGCGCCGCGCGTGGCGGAGAAATTACGGTCTGAAAAATAACATCTTAATGCTCGCCTCATCCTCCGCTCATTCCCGCGCAAGCGGGAATCCAGAGCCCCGATCAAAAGCTGTGCGATCTGCCCTGGGTCCCCGCTTTCGCGGGGACGAGCGGTTAGGTGTTAGCGCCGCGTCGAAACTGAAAGTCTGTCATGGGTGAATTCGCAATCGGCCAAAGCGTATCGCGTTTCGAGGATCCGCGCCTGATTCAGGGCCGCGGCAGCTACACCGACGACGTGCAGATGCCGGGCATGACCTATGGCGTCTTGGTGCGCTCGCCGCACGGTCACGCCAAGATTCTCACGATCGACACGGTGGCTGCAAAAGCCGCGCCGGGCGTGCGGGCGGTTATCACCGCCGCCGACTGGAAGGCGGCCAAGCTCGGCGATCTGCCCTCGCATGCCGGCCTCAAGCGCCGCGACGGTTCGCCACTCCTCAAGCCACGCTATCCGGTACTGGCCGAGGACCGCGTGCGTTGGGTCGGCGATCCGGTCGCCTTCGTCGTCGCTGACACACCGGCGCAGGCCCTGGACGCCGCCGAGCAGGTCGCGGTCGACTACGAGGAACTGCCGGCCGTCGTCTCCACCGCCGAGGCGGTGAAACCGGGAGCGCCGCGCGTCTACGAAGAGTGCCCCGACAATATCTCTTTCGTCGAACTGATCGGCGACAAGGCGGCGACCGACGCCGCCTTCGCCAAAGCCGCGCACGTCGCCAAAGGCAGCTTCGTCATCAACCGCGTGACCGCGGCGGCGATGGAGCCGCGCGGTGCCGTCGGCATCTATCTGCCGGCGGAAGACCGCTACATCGTCCACTCGCCGGTGCAGCGTGCGCATCCCTACCGCAACGAAATCGCCAAGGTGCTCAACGTCGCCGAAAGCAAGGTGCGCGTGATCTCGATCGACGTCGGCGGCAGCTTCGGCATGAAGACGCCGGTGTTCAACGAAGCGCCGCTCGCCTGCTACGCTTCGAAGCTCATCGGCCGGCCGGTGAAATGGATCAGCACGCGCACCGAGGCGTTCCTGTCCGACGCGCAGGCGCGCGACAATGTCACCGAGGCCGAGCTCGCGCTCGACAAAGACGGCCACTTCCTCGCGATGCGAGTCAAGACCATCGCCGCCATCGGCGCCTATCTGCAGAACAACATGCCGGCATTCATCTTCAATGCCGGCTCGCTTGCCGGCGTCTACCGCACGCCGGCGATGCACGTCGACATTACCGGCGTCTTCACCAACACCAATCCGGTGCGGCCCTATCGCGGCAATGGCCGCCCCGAGGCGGGCTACGTCATCGAGCGCATGGTCGACATCGCCGCCATTGATCTTGGCATCGATCCGGCAGAATTGCGCCGGCGCAACTACGTTTCGCCCGCGCAGATGCCGTTCAAGACCGCGCTGACGTTCACTTACGACTGCGGCGAATTCGAAAAGAATATGGATCTCGCACTGGATCTCGCCGACTATAAGAGCTTCAAGCAGCGCCGCGCGGACTCGCGCAAGCACGGCAAGCTGCGCGGCATCGGCATCTCCAACACCATCGAGCGGGCTGCTGCCGGCGGCACCGAAGGCGCCGAAGTGCGCTTCGACCGCGGCGGCACCGTCACCTTGTTCTCAGGTTCGGTCACCGCCGGCCAAGGCCACGAAACCGTGTTCAAGCAACTGGTGTGCGACCGGCTCGGCCTCAATCCAGACGAGGTGCGCTACGTGCAAGGCGACACCGACCTGGTGTTCTACGGCGAAGGCACCGGCGGCTCGCGCACCTCCACCATGTCGAGCGCGGCGTTCTCGATGGCGACCGACAAGGTGATCGAGAAAGCCAAGGCGATTGCCGCGCACGCGCTCAAGGTCGACGCGGCGGACGTGAATTTCGCCGACGGCGTGTTTTCGTCGCCGAAAACCAACCGCACCATGACCATCAAGGAAGTCGCCATCGACGCCGCCAACCCCTCGAAGATTCCGGAGGCGATGGAGCCAGGCCTCACCGGGACCGCCGTTTACAAGGCGGGTAAGCAGAACTTCCCGAACGGCTGTCACGTCTGCGAAGTCGAAATCGACAAGGAGACCGGCGTCACCGACATCGTGCGCTACAGCGTGGTCGACGACGTCGGCACCGTGCTCAACCCGCTGCTGCTGCACGGCCAGATCCATGGCGGCGTCGCGCAAGGCGCCGGACAAGTGCTGATGGAAGACATCCATTTCGACGCCAGCGGTCAATTGGTCACCGCCTCGTTCATGGACTACGCTATGCCGCACGCCCACAATTTGTCGGCGATCGAAGTTGAATCCAATCCGGTGCCGACCAAGACCAATCCGCTCGGCACCAAGGGCGCCGGCGAAGCCGGCAATGTCGGCGCGCTGCCCGCGGTTGCCAATGCGGTGGTCGACGCGCTTAAGGAATTCGGCGTCAAGCACATCGAAATGCCGGCGACGCCGGAGCGCGTCTGGCGGGCGATGCAAGCGAAGTAATCGCCCGGCTCAGGCGATGGCGCGGTTGCGCGGCAAATGCAGGCCGCATTCCTTGTGGCCGTCCTGCTCCCACCACCAGCGGCCGCTGCGCTCGGGTTCGCCGGGCGCGATCGCGCGCGTGCAGGGCGCGCAGCCGATCGACACAAAGCCCTTGTCGTGCAGCGCATTGATCGGCACACCGACGCGGCGCGCTTCCGTAAGCACGGCGTCGCGCGTCCAGTCGTAGAGCGGGTTGAACTTGAGCACGCCGCGGCTGGCGTCGAAGGCGGTGAGCCCCGCCTCGTGCCGGTTGGCGTTCTGGTCGCCACGCAGTCCGGTGATCCAGGCCGAAGCGCCGGCAAGCGCGCGGTCGAGCGGCCGCGTCTTGCGCACGGCGCAACAGGCCTCGCGCGCTTCTTTCGATTCGTAAATGCCGTCGATGCCTTGCCGCGCGACCAGGCGTTCGAGGCTTGCGTGGTTCGGATAGATGGCGCGGATGCGACGCCCGTAACGCCGCTCGGTCTCCGCCCACAGTGTGTAGGCCTCCGGAAACAGCCGGCCGGTATCGAGTGTCACCACGTCGATGTCGAGGCTCTGCTCGCAGATCCAATGAAAGATGACTTGACCCTCGACGCCGAAGCCGTGGGTGAAGACGATGCTGCCGTCGACCGCGCGGCGCAGAAACGCAAGGCGCTCGGCGGCCGGCAGGGCCGCCGCTTCGTCGCTGCGAATGCGTTGCGTGACATCGAGCATGCCGTACTAGATGTGCTTCGACTCGCGCATGTCAAACCGGGAATAGAATTCGCTTTTTCCATTCTCTGCACGCCACCGATGCTATCGTCGCAGCGATAGCGGCAATCTCTTTCCAATACTCATGGGAAAATCGACGGCAAAGATCTCACCGTCGCGCACCGTATTTTGCGGTTTTTTATCGCGCCGTAGCGTGAAAACGAGAAAGGATATTGCCCGGCGGGACAGATTTTTTCACCGGCAGCGCATCGTGCGGCAGCAAATCCCACGCTACAGATGGTGCGCAGAATATTGCCGCGGGCGTCTCACTCCAACGTCGAGGCGCTTTCGATGCGCACAGGCTGATAGCCGTCGCCCGCGAGCGCGGTGAGGATCTCCGCTGCATGGACGGCATCGCGTGTCTCGATGGTGACGTCGAGCTTGGCGCCTTTGGCCGGCACATCGAGAAACAGGCGGCGATGATCGACCTCGAGGATATTGGCGCCGAGTTCGCCGAGCCGCGAGGCAATGAGGCCGAGCACGCCGGGACGGTCGGGAATGGTCAGGCGGAAAGAGACGATACGCGTCTCGCGCTCGAGCTCGCGCACCATGATGGACGCCAGAATGCGCGGATCGATATTGCCGCCGCACAGGATCAAGCCGACTTTCTTGCCGGCGAAGCGCTCCGGCTTCGCCAACATGGCGGCGAGCCCCGCGGCGCCGGCACCTTCCGCCATTGTCTTCTGCAGCGTCAGGTAGGCATTGACCGCGCGTTCGAGATGCGCCTCGTCGACCAGGACGATATCGGACACCAAGTCACGGATCACCGGCAATGTCAGCCTGCCGACATTTTTCACCGCAATGCCTTCGGCGAGCGTTGCGCCGCCGAGCGGACGGCGCTCGTTATGCAGCGCGTTCCACACGGCCGGGTAAAGCGCCGCCTCGGCGCCGACGATTTCGATGTCCGGCTTGATCGCGCGTGCCGCAATGGCATTGCCGGCGATCAAGCCGCCGCCACCGATCGGGATGACGATACAGTCGAGATCGCCGACCTCCTCCAGCATCTCCAGCGCGATGGTGCCCTGACCGGCGACAATGCGCGCATCGTCGTAAGGATGCACCAGGGTGAGCCCGCGCTCGGCGCGGAGTCGCTCGCAGCGCTGTTCGGCTTCGGCGATGGTCTCGCCGTCGAGCACCACCTCGGCGCCGTGCGACTTGGTCGCCGCCACTTTGACGAAGGGTGTGGTCACCGGCATGACGATGGTCGCCGGAATCTTCAGCCGCGCGGCATGATAGGCGACTGCCTGCGCGTGGTTGCCGGCCGACATGGCGACGACGCCGCGTGTGCGCTCGGCCTCGTTCAGCGAGGCAAGCTTCACCAGCGCGCCACGGTCCTTGAACGAATTGGTGACCTGGAGATTTTCGTATTTGACATAGACTTCGGCGCCGGTCAGCGCAGATAGCCGCGGCGCCGGCAGCATCGGCGTGCGCAGAACCGCGCCCTGGATGACGTTCCGGGCCGCTTCGATATCGGCAATGGTAACGCTCAAGGCATTGTCTCCGGGCTCATCACAGCACCATGCCTTGGCTACGCAAAATGCAAAAGCCCCCGGGAGGTTGTCCCAGGGGCTTCGGCATCCTGAACGAAAGAAATCAGGCAGCTTATTTTGTAATCAGCAACCGCTTTGGCTCGGGTTCGGCTCCGAATTTATAGTTGAGGCCAACGCGGATGATGTTGTCGTGGAAGATCGGGTCGATCTCGACTGTGACCGGCGTGCGAAAGGTGATGGTTGTCGCCACCGAGCCGTCAGGCTCCCTCAGCTGAAGGTACAGGTACTCGACCTTCCAGTTCCAATTTCCGCTGAGCTGGCCTTCGACACCAGCACCGACGACCCAGCCGACGCTCGTCCTGCTGAAATCGAAAGGCGTGGTGAGAACACCGTTTGTGACGATGCCGCTCTCATCGACTTTTCCATACGCCAGACCGCCGGTCGCGTACACCAAAGTCGTCGGGGTCACCAGCCAGCCGGCGCGCGGCCGGACGGTTCCGAACCATTCAAGCTTTTCAGTAACCGACGCCGTGACGGCAAGACCGTTACAGGTGCCCGCCGGACAGACAAAATCCTGGCTGCCCTTCTGGCCGGACCACTGCAAATCCGCCTCGATGCCGAAAACCCATTGCCCGGACTGCCAATTGTAGCCGCCGCCGCCGCCGCCGATGGCGCCGGTGGCTTTGATGTTGCCGCTGGCATTAAAAAGCACCCCGCCGCTGTCGGAAAAGGTCAGGTTGGCGTCGGAGTTTCCCCAGCCGTAACCAACGTTCGCGCCAACATAGAAACCGGTCCAATCGAAGACCGGCGAAGCGGCAGACGCTGCATTCATCAAACCCAGAGTGCTGGCTGCCAAAACCGAAACAACAATGACCAAGCGACTGACGATAGCCCGCTGTCTGACCAAGAATTTGTTCATAGCGACCCGCCCCCTTCTACGAACGCCCGTACTTTCGGCGCTTTTTCGGGCCGAAGCGTATCAAGCTTTTTGCGCGGTAACTGTGGTCCAAAAGCTACACTGCAATGAAAATAGCGCGGTCGGGCAGGCCGCTGGCGCCAGGCGAATTGCCGCCTAACCAGTTGCACGTCAAAGGCTTAAGTTTATATCGGTGGCTGCCGCGGTGGCTTACAGCCCCAGAACCGATGTGGAAGGGCTCAACTGCATGTCGATCGACATCAAACCGCACGCCTACGACCCGGTGAAAAACCCCGAACTGTTCGAGGGGGTTCTGGCGCGCCGGGTGGTCGCCTTCGCCGTCGATTTCATCATCATCGCCGTGCCCGTGGTCCTGGCGGCGATGTTCATCTTCGCCTTCGGCATCGTGACGCTGGGCTTGGGCTTCGCCCTCTATTGGCTGCTGTCACCGGCGACCGTCGTGTGGGCGCTGGTGTATTTCGGCGTCACGCTGGGCGGCCCGCATTCGGCCACCATCGGCATGCGCATCGTCGATCTGGAGATGCGCACCTGGTACGGCGCGCCTGCTTATTTCGTCCTCGGCGCGGTGCACGCTGTCGCCTTCTGGTTCACCGTGTCATTTTTTACGCCGTTCATTCTGCTGGTCGCCTTCTTCAACGACCGCCGACGTCTGTTGCATGACATCATGCTCGGCACCGTGATCATCAATAACCCGGCGCGGGCCGCTATGCGCAGCGCGCCGGCCCGATAATGGGCTTTGACGGCGAGCGCCCGGCGCGCGATGCTTAGCCAGATTCCGCAGCGAGACGATGGCTCGACGACGTGACCCAGCATTCCCGCGATACGCCGCAATTCTACCTGACCGCGCCGTCGCCCTGCCCGTATCTGGCCGGCGAGGAAGAGCGCAAGGTGTTCACCCACCTGGTCGGCGAACGCGCCAGCGAGCTCAACGACCTGCTCACCCATGGCGGGTTCCGCCGCAGCCAGTCGATCGCCTACCGGCCCGCCTGCGAGAGCTGCCGCGCCTGTGTATCGGTGCGTGTCGTGGTCGACGACTTCGAACCCTCGCGCAACATGCGCCGTATCGCCGAGCGCAATGCCGACGTCATTGGCGACATGCGTGCGCCCGCACCCACCTCCGAGCAATATTCGGTATTCCGCGCCTATCTCGACACCCGCCACCGCGACGGCGGCATGGCCGACATGACCGTGCTCGACTACGCCATGATGATCGAGGACAGCCACGTCGATACCCGCGTGGTCGAATACCGCCGGCGCGGGCCGGACTCGGGAATCAACGGCCGCGGCGCCGGGCAGTTGCTCGCCGTCGCGCTTACCGACCTGCTCTCCGACGGGCTGTCGATGGTCTATTCGTTCTTCGATCCGGACGCCGGCGAACGCTCGCTCGGCACGCTGATGATCCTCGACCACATCGCGCGCGCCAAGGAGATGGGCTTGGCCTACGTCTACCTCGGCTATTGGGTGCCGGGCTCGCGCAAGATGGACTACAAAGGCCGCTTCCTGCCGCAGGAGCGCCTGCTGCCCTCGGGCTGGAGCCGAGTCGAAAAATAACCCTAGCGCAGCCCGGGGATCGGCACGCCGGCGAGTTGTGCAATCAAAAACGCGTTGAGGGACAGCACCAGCACGGTCGCGACCGCAGCGGCGATCCGCGTCATCCGGTCGTTGACGAATCTGCCCATGATATCGGCGCGGCCGGTGAAGATCAGCAGCGCGATCATCGGCAACGGCAGCGCGATGCTCAGGATCACCTGGCTCACCACCAGCGCCTGGGTCGCGTTCACGCCATAGGCGACGACCGCGAAAGCCGGCACCATGGTGATGACGCGGCGCAGCCAGATCGGAATGCGGAAGCCGACGAAGCCCTGCATGATCATCTGTCCGGCCATGGTGCCGACCACCGAACTCGATATGCCGGACGCGATGAGCGACAGCAGGAAAATGCCGGCGGCGCCGATGCCGAGCAGCGGCGCTAGCGTGTGATACGCGGTTTCGATCTCGGCAACGTCGGGGTGGCCGTCGTGGAATGCGCCCGACGCCATCATGACCATCGCCATATTGACGAGGCCGGCGATCGCCAGCGCGATCACCACTTCATGGTTGGAGATGCGTACCAGGAGGCGCCGCTGGTGCTCGTCGCGGCCCGGCGTGCGCGCCTGCGTCAGGCCGGAATGCAGATAGACCGCGTGCGGCATGACGGTTGCGCCGATAATGCCGACCGAAATCAGCAGGGCCTCTGCATCGGGCAAGCCTGGGACGACGGAATGATAGACCGCCGCGCCCCAATCGACCGGCACGATGAATATTTCGGCCAGATAGCAAAGCCCGATGATGCCGACCAGGCTGCCGATGATCAGTTCGACCGGGCGAAAGCCCCGGCTCTCCACCATCAGGATACCGTAGGTGATGACGGCGACGACGCCCATGCCGTAAATCAGCGGCATCTTGAACAGCAGCGACAGGCCGACCGCCCCGCCGAGAAATTCGGCAAGGTCGGTCGCCATGGCGGCGATTTCGCTCACCACCCACATCGCCCATACGAGCGGCCTCGGAAAATGATCGCGGCACATTTCCGCGAGATTGCGCCCGGTGACGATGCCAAGCTTGGCCGACAGCGCCTGAAACAGCATGGCGATCAGATTGGCCAGCAGCACGACCCAGAGGAGGGTGTAGCCGTACTTGGCGCCAGCCTGGATGTTGGTCGCGAAATTGCCGGGGTCCATGTAGGCGATGGACGCAACGACCGCTGGACCGGCAAAAGCGAGGTAAGCGGTTGGCCCGCGGCGCTCCCCGCTCAGGATGGCTTGGGCCGCAGCGACGGTACGGTCCGTAACGGATTTGTGGCTCCGGCTGGCCGCGTCCATTGCCCTAAAGTCTTCCTCTGTCGTCCAAATTCCAAAATTCCAACCTGGAAATCCTAGCTTATTGCAAATAATTTGCAATTGCAAAAGCCATTGGAACCCCGCCAGTTCCCTGGGGTTGTCGGAGGCTCGCGGGCGGCAGCACGGTGCCCGCCAATAACAAGGGGGCGACAGCAATGCTGCGGTTCGCGGGTCGCCTGCCCTATTGGGTATTCGCTCTTGCCGTCCTTGCGCAGCCCGCGCTGGCCGCCGAACCGGCCCACAAGGGCCCATCCGAAGCGTTGTTCGTCGTTGAAATTCTTGTCCTGATGCTCGTCGGGCGCCTGCTTGGCGAAGCGATGCTGCGCATCGGCCAGCCAGCGGTCATGGGGCAACTGGTCGCCGGCCTGGTACTCGGTCCTTCCTTGTTTGGCTTGCTGCTGCCCGACCTCCAGCACGCGCTGTTTCCGAAAAGCCCCGAGCAAAAGGCGATGATCGACGCGATCGCGCAGTTCGGCGTCCTGCTGCTGTTGCTGCTCACCGGCATGGAGACGGACATCAAACTGGTGCGTCAAACGGGGTGGGCGTCGGTTTCGGCCTCGCTGTTCGGGATTGTCATTCCTTTCGCCTGCGGCTTCGGGCTCGGCGAACTCATTCCCGAGTCGCTTCTTGCCGACCCGGGCAAGCGCCTGATTACCTCACTGTTTCTCGGCACCGCGCTGTCGATCGCCTCGGTCAAGATCGTCGCCACCGTGATCGGCGAGATGAATTTCCTGCGCCGCACCGTCGGACAGGTCATCCTTGCCTCGGCGATCATCGACGACAGCATTGGCTGGATGATCGCAGCGGTGATCTTCAGCCTCGCCAAGCAGGGACATATCGACGTCGTCAGCGTGGGCAAAAGCCTCGTCGGCACGGTCGCCTTCATGGCGGTGAGTTTCACGCTCGGACGCCGCGTCGTCTTCGCAGTCATCCGCTGGGTCAACGACACCTTCGTCAGCGATTTTGCCGTGGTCACCGCCATTCTGCTGATCATGACTTCGATGGCGATCATCACCGATCTGATCGGCGTGCACACGGTGCTCGGCGCTTTCGTTGCCGGTATTCTGGTCGGGGAATCGCCGATCCTGACCAAGCACATCGACGAGCAATTGCGCGGCCTCATCTTCGCGTTCTTCATGCCGGTATTTTTCGGCACCGCCGGCCTGTCCGCCGACCTCACCATCCTCAAGGACCCCCAAATCCTTGCTTTGACCGTCGGTCTTGTTGCGATCGCCAGCATCGGCAAGTTCGGCGGAGCCTCGCTCGGCGGCAAGCTCGGCGGGTTGACCCCGCGCGAGGCGCTGGCGCTGGGTTGCGGCATGAATGCGCGTGGCTCGACCGAAGTCATCATCGCCACGGTAGGCCTGTCGATGGGCGCGCTCAGCCAGAACCTCTTCACCATGATCGTCGCGATGGCGGTGATCACGACCATGGCCATGCCGCCGACTTTGCGCTGGACGCTTTCCCGGATTCCATTGCGCAAAGAAGAAAAGCAGCGGCTCGAGCGCGAAGAATTGGAAGCGCGCGGCTTCGTGGCAAATCTCGAGCGCCTGTTGATCGCAGTCGACGATAGCGCCAACGCCAAGTTCGCCTCACGGGTCGCCGGAACACTTGCCGGCAGCGGAAGCCGGCCGACGACGGTGTTGCACATCACCGATCCCGAAAAGATCGAAGCGAAGAAGCCGACCGACGAGACCAAGGCCGGCAAGCCGGCGTCGTCGAAGTCCGAAGTCGAGTCGCCGCCGAAAGCCACCAAGGCGGAGGAGAAAAAGGCAGAGAAAGCGACGGCGGTCGTCAAACAAGCGGCAGAGCAGATACAACGTCGGCAGAAGGAGGATGAGAAAACCGACGCGGCGCTTGATATCACCACGATCGTGCACGAAGCGCCCAGCCCCGAAGTGATCGCCGAGGAGGCCAAGAAGGGTTACGACCTCATGATCGTCGGCCTTGGCCAAACCGCAAATCGCCGCGGCGAATTTGCCGACAGCGTGACCGGGCTCGCACTCGGTTTCGAAGGTCCGATGGCGATCACCGACGTGCGCGGCGATCTGGAACAAAAGCCGACCGGCCCGCTGAATATTCTCGTGCCAGTCAACGGCACCGAACAGGCGCGGCGCGCCGCCGAAGTCGCCATCACCCTGGCGCGGGCGACGCGCGCCGGCGTGACCGTCCTCTATGTCGCAGTACGCAACGGCGGACGGCGGCAAACGGGCAACTTACGCACGCGGCGCCATGAAGAGGCGATCCTCAAGGACATCGTCGCCATCGCAGACGGCTATAACATGAGCATCCGTACCGCCCTGCTCGCCGACAATTCTACCGACGATGCCATCCTTACCGCCGCCAAGCGGCGCAAGGCTAACTTGATCGTCGTCGGCGTCGGCCGCCGGCCCGGTGACAAATTGTTTTTCGGCGACACCGCCGCCGCGTTGCTCAAGGATGCCGAGTGTTCGCTGTTGTTTGTGGCGAGCTGAACGCGGCCGTTATTCTTCATCGCCACTGGTCTTACCGCTGGCCGGCGGCGCGTTGAACTTGTTGTTGGTGAGGAAGCGGTCGGGCCTGATCTTGCCGGCGTCGCTGCGGTTGCCGCGCCAGCTGGCAAGCTCCTTGAGCGTCAGCGTGAAGCTCCTGCCCGCCGTATCGATCCAGGTGAGGCCGTCGCCGCCCTTGAAGGTCTTGACGTCGGAGAGCCCCTTTTCCTTGTAGCGCTGCAGCCGCACGCCGCGCCCGCGCGTCATTTCCGGCACCTGGTCAAGCGGAAAAATCACCATCTTGCGGTTGGCGCCGATAGCCGCCGCCAGCTCGCCGTCGACGGTGGTCAGGGCCGCAGCCTTGTCGGCGCCCTTCAGATTGAGCACCTGCTTGCCCTTGCGCGTGGTGCCGAGCACGTCGTCTTCCGGCACGACGAAGCCGTTGCCGCCATAGCTGGCCACCAGGAATTTGCGCTTGCCTTGATAGGCGAGCGCCGCCACCACGTCGGCATCCTGCTCGATATCGAAATAGAGCCGGATTGGCTCGCCGTGGCCGCGCCCGCCCGGCAACTTCGAGGCTTCCAGCGTGTAGAACTTGCCGTTGCCGGCAAAGATCAGGATCTTGGCGGTGGTCTCGGTCGGGAACGCGAATTTCAACGCGTCGTCTGTCTTGAACGACAGACCGGCGAAATCGTCGACGTGGCCGCGCAGCGCGCGAATCCAGCCCTTCTCCGAGACGACGACGGTGATCGGCTCGCGCACCACCATCGCCTCTTCGATCGCCGCCTCGTCGTGCTCCGGCGCTTCGGCGAACGTGGTGCGGCGCCTGCCGAGATCGGTCTTCGGCCCGAACTTGACTTTGAGCTCCTTGATCTCGGCGGTAATGGTTTTCCACTGCTTGTCGCTTGAACCGATCAGCGACTTGAGGGTTTTCAGTTCCTCACGCAGCGCCTTGTCCTCGGCGCGGATTTCCATCTCCTCGAGCTTGCGCAAATTGCGTAAGCGCATATTGAGGATGGCGTCGGCCTGGACGTCCGAAAGTTTAAACGTCCTCATCAGGACGGGCTTAGGCTCGTCCTCGCGTCGGATGATCTTGATGACCTTGTCGAGGTTGAGGTAGGCGACGAGGAAGCCGCCGAGCACTTCAAGGCGGTGCTCAATCTGAGCCTGCCGATGCTTGGAGCGGCGCACCAGCACGTCGCGGCGGTGATCGAGCCACTCGCGTAGGGCTTCGGCAAGCCCGAGCACCTGCGGAATGCGGCCCTTCACCAGCACGTTCATGTTGAGCGGAATGCGGCTTTCGAGCTCGGTGAGCTTGAACAGCGATTCCATCAGCAATTCGGCGTCGACCGCGCGCGAGCGCGGCTCGATTACCAGCCGCAGGTCCTCGGCCGATTCATCGCGCACGTCGGCGACCAGCGGCAGCTTCTTCTCGTTGATCAGCTCGGCGAGCTTCTCGACCAGCCGCGATTTCTGCACCAGCCAGGGAATTTCCGTGATGACGATCGTATAGGTGCCGCGGCCAAGATCTTCCGTCTCCCAGCGTGCGCGCACGCGGAACGAGCCGCGCCCGGTGGTGTAGGCTTCGCCGATTTCCGCCGGCTTGTCGACGATGACGCCACCGGTCGGGAAATCCGGCCCTTTGACGTATTTGAGCAGCGTGCGGCTGCGCGCTTTCGGATTGTCGATCAGGAACAGCGCGGCGTCGCACAGCTCGGCCGCGTTGTGTGGTGGGATCGAGGTCGCCATGCCGACGGCGATGCCCTGTGAGCCGTTGGCAAGCAGGTTGGGGAACGCCGCCGGCAGCACCACCGGCTCCTCGCCGGTGCCGTCATAGCTCGGCCGGAAATCGACCGCGTCTTCGTCGATGCCATCGATCAGAAGCCGCGCCACTTCGGTGAGCCGCGACTCCGTGTAGCGCATGGCGGCGGCGTTATCGCCGTCGATATTGCCGAAATTGCCCTGCCCATCGATCAGTGGATAACGCTGGGCGAAATCCTGGGCGAGGCGCACCATGGCGTCGTAGATCGCCTGGTCGCCATGCGGATGGAAGTTGCCCATCACGTCGCCGACCACCTTGGCCGATTTCTTGAAGGCGGCGCCTGGATCGAGCCGCAGCGTGCGCATGACGTGCAGGATGCGCCGGTGCACCGGCTTGAGCCCGTCGCGCGCGTCGGGCAGCGCGCGGTTCATAATGGTAGAGAGTGCGTAGGCGAGATAGCGCTCTTCCAGCGCCCCGCGCAGCGCGACCTCTTCGATATCGCCCTTATCCGGGGGAATCAGTCGCTTGTTCATCACCGATAGCTACTGCGGCGGCAGGCCATGAACAAGCTGGGAACCGGACTTGAGCTCCGTGAAATCGGCCTGGAAACGCATTGCCAAGCCGCCATTGCGACCGCAAAACAGTATGCACCTTGATTGAGCTGCCGGCCCGGCTGGAGGACTGCGATGATCAGATCCGGATTGTACCTGCTGACTGCCCTCCTCGCCGCAATGACGGCGGCCGCCGCGCAAGAGCTGCCGCGGCTGCAAACCAACGAGGCCTATGTCAACGAAATGACCACGCGAACGCAAAAGCTGGCCATCAATGATCCGATGGCGGTGTTCGCCTATGTATTCGATAGCCTGCCCGATCGGGTCAAGGTCTATCCGACGGAGAACCACTATTACTTCGCGTTCGACCTCAACGGCATCCGCTACGCCGGCAATATCAAGATTGACGCCTTTCTGCGCGCGCAGGGCAAAGTCGAGTTTTCCTACTACGAAGATCGCGCGAGCTGGCTGCCGGACAGCGAAGCGACCGGACTTGCGCTCGATGCCTCGCGCGGCGTCACAGTGGAGAAGGTCGAGCCGCTCGCCTACCGGCTCACCTATCGCAATAAAAGCGTGGTCTTTGCCCTCAACGACCTGTCGCAGGTAAAACCACCGGCGGCGGCGCTGGCACCGGACGATCAATTCATCGGCCCGGTGTTCGATGAGTCCGGGGTGCGATTTTTTCTGCTCTTCAACAGCCGGTTGAAATTATTCCACTACATCCTCGACGAGACGGTGACGCCCGCCGACACATTCGTACCCGCGGCCGTCGGCAACGGCCGCATTCTCATCGGCAAGCGCACGGGCTTTGCCGTCTATCGGGATCAGCATCGCGAGCGGAAAATCATGATCGGCGCCTTCCACGACAATGTGGCGGCGAATAACTATCTCGATGGGCCTTTCGACCAAATGCCCGACAACTTCATCGTCGGCGATACATTCCGCGACGCCATTCTCTCCGTCGCGCCGGACCTCAAAGGCCAGATCAACCGTTACGGCAGCTTTACCGACGGCGCGCGGTTCGCCATCGCGCCTTACATGCAATACCGCAAGCCAGAGGAATTGGCGGTCTTCGACCGCTGCGCCACCAGCCGGCGCATTCCGCGCGACAGCTATGCCGCCTGCTTCGCTCTGCCGCTGGAAGGTCGACACGACGTCAATGCACGGCCGCTGGCGATGTTGCGGCACCCGCGCTGACGCGGCGCGTATAGAAGAAGCGGGTCGGCGATTTTACCGCCGGCCCGCTTCTCTAACGGGTATCGCTTCTCGGCTTACCAGCAGCGCAAGCGCGAGCGCCAGCGATGCGCGCACCGACGACGACGACGCCATTGCGCCTTTTCAACCGCCGTGATCGCGTCGGCCGAAGAGCCCACCGCCGCGCCACTGGCCGGAGCGGCCTGCGACGCCGGCATACTGAACAGGCCAAAAAACACAGCCATCAACGTCCCTACCAGTATTCTTTGCATCTAGTCTGCCTCCCATTGCTGCTGAGCTCATCGCAACGAACGTGACGAACTTAGCCAGCGGATCACGAAGTTCTCGTGACCGGACCGTTCACCTCTGGTTCACGAACCGGCTTCAGAACTATTGAATAATACCGGATGCTTGCCAAGGTTCCCGACGACTTTTCCCGCTTCGGAAAAGTTTCAAGTCTCATTGATCGCCGCGATCTCTGACACTGAATCAGTCGGCTTCGTCGCGGGCGTAAGCTTTTGATTCGTAATAGACTTTTATGAAAGGCGCGAGCACTTTATACAACACGTTCTTGGCGACGAGAGTGTCGTGCAAAGCCAAATAGTCGATGCCGGTGTAGATGAAACAGTTCATCGCGTGCTGCGGCGTCTCGACGATCGGCTCGCCCTTGATGTTGAACGAGGTGTTGACCAGAACCGGCACGCCGGTCAGCTTTTCGAATTCGACCAGCAGATCATACATCCGAGGATTGTCCTCGCGGCGCACGGTTTGCACACGCGCCGTGCCGTCGACATGGACGATGGCCGGGATTTTGTCCTTCCATTCCGACTTGACCTGCTTCGCGCGCAACATGAAGGGCGACTCGTCTTCGCCGACGAAGATATCCTTTGCCCTCTCGTAGATCACGATCGGCGCAAATGGGCGGAAAGCCTGCCGGAACTTCACCCGCTTGTTCAAAATATCCTTCATCTCAGGACGCCGCGGATCGCCGAGGATGCTGCGGTCGCCGAGCGCACGCGGGCCGAACTCCGAGCGGCCTTGGAACCAGCCGAACACTTTGCCGTCCGCCAGCAGCTTCGCCGTTTCGCGACAGATACTCTCACCCGCGCCGTTGAAGGTCTTGCGCGTGACCAGCAGTGGATTGCCGACGCGGCGTACCGCCTCGTCCGGATATTCGATGCCGAGCGTGGCGCGCTTCATCACAGACGAGCGCGGCTTCTTTTGTACGGCGAGACGGCCGTAATAGGCGCAACCGATGGAGATGCCGTTGTCCCCGGCGGCCGGCTGGATCCAGACATTGTCGAAACCGGTCTCGCGGACGATGCGGCCATTGGCGACGCAGTTGAGGGCGACGCCGCCGGCGAGCACCAGGTTCTTGGCACCTGTCGTCTCGCGCAGCCACCGCGCGCGCGCGAGCAGCACTTCCTCGGAGTCATGCTGGATGCGCCAGGCCATGTCTTCCCAATGACGCATGGCAGGGTCGGCTTCCCACTTCTTTTTGCCATCCGGCATCCAAGGCTGGTTGAACTCGGCATCCCATGGCGTGACGTGCAGCTCGCCATCAGCGTTGAGTTCGATCAGCTTGCGGAAATTGTTCGGCCGGCCGTAGGGCGCAAGCCCCATGACCTCGCCGCATTTGTTCCAGTCGGCGAAGATGTAGCTCGATACGCGGCTGTAAAGCGCACCAAGCCCATCCATGTTGAAGAACTCGTCGCTGAGCAGCCCGCGGCACGGTTCGAGCCAGACTTTCTTCAGCGGCGTGAGCTCGCTGCCCCTGAAGCTATAGTAACTCTCCGACTCGCGTGCCAACGGATTGACCCCCGCGGTCAATTGGCCCGGTTCCTTGATGTCGGAGGCGTAACTGCCGACCCCGTCGACCACCATCACCACGCCCTCCTCGAACGGCGAGGGCGCAAAAGCGCTATACGCGTGCGCGAGATGGTGCGACACCGTCATCACCTTGTTCAATTTGGGAAGATAGAGCGGGCTTTTGGCGGCCTGCGCGCGCTCGCGGTCGGCGATGTCGCCCTGATAGATCATGCGCACTTCCAGTTCTTCGACCGGCAGCACGTAACAATTGCGCACCACCAGATCGACGTCGTCGAGTGTGATGCCTTCGGCCTTGAGGCAATAGTCGATACATTCCTGGAAGAAACCGCCGGCATGCTTTTGCCGCGTGATGCGCTCTTTCTCGACGGCCACGGCGATTGCGCCGTCGCGCAGCAGACAGGCGCTGACGTCGTGGTCGTAAGCGTTGATGCCGAGGATATAGTCGTGCGTCTTGGCCATTGCAGTTCCGTTATTTCGGGGCCGTTCCTATAGCACGGCTTTCGCCGTGCCGATAAGCTGCCTTGCGGTCAGCCATAGGCGCGCTCGACATGACACCGGTCAAACGCATCGTTGCGGAACAATGCTGCGGCATGATC
>DASUGZ010000098.1:0-11677 GCA_036273755.1 Pseudolabrys sp. | reverse complement strand
TTCTTGGCGACATAGGCGGTGTAGAACACCGCGGCGCTCTGCTCGCCGGACTGGTCATAGAAGGGAAGCGTGCCCGCGGTCGCCGTATAGGCAAGCTTGCCATGCGGCGTGTCGATGGAATGTTCGGTGACAGCGTCGGGCGGCAACAGGCGGAGCACGCCTTTGCCGGACTCATGCTGCGTGGTGTGGGCAGGCTCGCCGCGCGCCGGCGCCTTTGGCGCATCTTGGGCAATGGCCGTGCCAAGCGAGCAAGCCAGAGCAAGCACAAATGCGAAGCGCAAAATGGAAACGTTTTTCATGGCAGGTCCGACTCTCCAACGGTCGATCCGTGCCCCCAGCCTAAAAACGTCCCGGCCATGGGGTCGGGACATTCAACTCACTATCGCCGCCGGAAGTTCGGCCGGCGCTGCTGCGGCGAGGGTGCCGGTGCATCGCCCTTGTGGCGGAAGCTGATGCGCCCGCGCTGCAAATCATAAGGCGACATTTCCACGATCACCCGGTCGCCGACGCCGGTGCGGATGCGGAATTTCCGCATCTTCCCGGCAGTGTAAGCGAGCACCTCGTGTTCGTTGTCGAGCTTCACCCGGAAATTGCCGTCGGGGAGAACCTCCGTCACGGTGCCGTCGAACTCCAGCAGTTCTTCCTTCGCCATCCAATTCGTCTCCCGGTCGTCCTAAACTTATACCCGCTTGCCCGCGTTGCCGCGCGGCGCATTGGGCGGTTGCAGGAATGTAACATTTCCGAGGCCGTTTGGCTGCCCTTTTACGGGCTCAACCGACGCGACCGGCGGACGGGCGGCCTGGTGGCCATTGTGGTTGGGGCGGCTGTGGCCGTTGCGATTGCTGTGCGAACGGTGGCCGTTATTGCCGTGATGGCCGTCGCCGCCATGGCCGCGTTGCTGGCGATTGCCGCGCTGCGGCCGCCCGTTGTGGCGGTTGCCGGCATTGTGCTGACCTGGCTTGTGGGCGGGCCGATGGCCGGTGCGGCGATCGGTCGAAGGGATCGACATGCGGATCAAGCGCTCGATGTCGCGCAGATAGGGCGCCTCCTCGTGATCGCAGAACGAGATCGCCACGCCGTCGGCGCCGGCGCGCGCGGTGCGGCCGATGCGATGGACGTAGGATTCCGGGATGTTCGGCAGATCGTAATTGACCACGTGGCTGACGCCGTCGACGTCGATGCCGCGCGCCGCGATGTCGGTCGCGACCAGGATGCGCAGCTTGCCGGTACGGAAGTCGCCGAGCACACGCTCGCGTTGGTTCTGCGACTTGTTGCCGTGGATCGCCTCGGCGCCGAAGCCGGACTTTTGCAGATGGCGGACGACCTTGTCGGCGCCATGTTTGGTGCGGGTGAACACCAGGATACGGTCCGTGGTCTCGGTCTTGAGAACGTCGACCAGCAGCGCCGGCTTGGCCGGCTTGTCGGTGAGGATGACGCGTTGCGCAATGCGTTCGACGGTGGTCGCCTGCGGTGTCACCGCAACGCGCGCCGGGTCGCGCAGCATCGCATCGGCGAGGCGCGTGATCTCCTGCGGCATGGTGGCGGAGAAAAACAGCGTCTGTCGTTCCTTGCGCAGCATGGCGACGATGCGTTTGATGTCGTGGATGAAGCCCATGTCCAGCATGCGGTCGGCTTCGTCCAGCACGAGCACCTCGACTTGGTCGAGGCGCAGCGCGCGCTGGTTGACGAGGTCGATTAGGCGGCCCGGCGTTGCCACCAGCACTTCGACGCCGTGCGCCAGCGAGCGGACCTGTTTGTTGATCGGCACACCGCCGATCGCGAGCGCGATGGCGAGCGGGCGAATGTGCCGGCCGTAGGCGCGGAAGCTGTCGGCGATCTGGCCGGACAATTCGCGCGTGGGCGAGAGCACGAGAACGCGGCAGGCTTTCTTCTCTGGCCGTACGCGTCTGGTGTGCAGGTGCTGCAGGATTGGCAGCGCAAAGGCCGCGGTCTTGCCGGTTCCGGTCTGCGCGATGCCGATGACGTCGCGGCCTTGCAGCACGAGCGGAACGGTCTGGGCCTGAATGGGAGTGGGGGTTTCGTATTTCTCTTCGGCAAGCGCGCGAAGGACCGGCTCTACGAGGCCGAAGTCGTTAAATGAAGTCAAAGAGTGTCTTTCTTATATGGCGAAGCGGCCGGCCCGCTGTTGCGGGCGGCGGAATCGCGGGGTTCAAAGACATCCCGCGTGACCAGGGTTGTCGGTCGGTTGAGAAACGGAACAGGCGGGGCGAAATTCGTTTTAAGAGCTTCGTTCACGCAGCCCGCGAAACCCGAGGTTGGGTCGTTGGTCCGTTGCGGCTCATATGACAGGGGTCGATGGTCTTTTCAAGGCGCGCATACCCCTTATTCCGCGGAATGATGAATAATGTGCTCGAACCGGCTATTTGCCCTGATAGACAAGCCGCCTTGGATCGGGGAATGTCGGGTTTCCAATCGTTCGTTATCGACCAGAAATACGCCAGCCGGAGCCGTTGCAATGCCGTTTCCCCGGGCATCCCAGGCCCTTTCCCGCTTTACCGTTCTCGACCTGACGCGCGTGCGCTCGGGGCCGACCTGCGTGCGTCAGCTGGCGGATTGGGGCGCCAATATCATCAAGATCGAGACGCCGCCGCATCTCGTCGACGGCGAAGGTCCGGGCGGGCCGCGCGAAGGCTCCGATTTCCAGAATCTTCAGCGCAACAAGCGCAGCATGACGCTCGATCTGAAATCGCCGCAGGGTCTCGCGGCATTCAAGCGGCTGGTCGAAAAAGCCGATGTGGTGGTGGAGAATTTCCGCCCCGACGTGAAGGATCGTCTCGGCATCGATTATGAATCGCTGCGCAAGATCAACAAGCGCATCGTCCTCGGCAGTATTTCGGGATTCGGCCAGGACGGGCCTTACGCCAAGCGGCCGGGCTTCGACCAAATCGCGCAAGGCATGGGCGGGCTGATGTCCGTCACCGGCCTGCCCGGCCAGGGCCCGGTGCGCGTCGGCATTCCGATCGCCGATCTGACCGCGGGCCTGTTCTGCGCGCTCGGTATCCTGACCGCGCTCCACGAGCGCGAAGTTTCGGGCGAGGGGCAATGGGTTTCGACCTCGCTGCTGCAGGCGCAGATTTTCATGCTCGATTTCCAGGCCTCGCGCTTTTTGACCGACGGAATTGTGTCGCAACAGGCCGGCAACAATCATCCGACCTCGATTCCGACCGGCGTCTTCAAGACCTCGGACGGCTATCTGAACATCGCCGTCGCCGGCGCGGTGATCTGGGAGCGATTCTGCAACGCGGTCGGCCATGCGGAATGGATCGCGTCTCCGGACTACAAGACCGGGAAGTTGCGGCTGCAACACCGCGATCAGCTTAACACCGAAATCGACAAGGCAACCGCGACTAAATCCAGCGCGGAATGGGTCGAGATCTTCAACAAGGTCGGCGTGCCCTGCGGTCCGATTTATTCGATCGACCAGGTCTTCGCCGATCCGCAGGTCAAGCATCTCGGCATCGCGCAGGAATCGGCGCGTTCCGACGGCAGCCGGCTCGGCCTCGTCGGCCAGCCGTTCAAGCTGTCGCGCACGCCGAGCAAGATCGCGGCGCGGCCGCCGAATTTGGGCGAGCACACCGACGAGATTCTGAATGAATTCGGGTTCGGCGCCGATGAAATCAAGGCGCTGCACGATACAAAAGCGGTTTAAGGAGACTTGCGATGAACGCACCGATGCAAACCGACAAGATGCTGTCGCGCAAGGACGGCGGCGTCGGCTATCTCATCTTCAACAATCCCGAACGCCACAACGCCGTGTCGCTCGACATGTGGGAGGCGGCGCAGGCGATTCTGGCCGATTTCGCCGCCGACAAGGCGATCCGCGTCGTCGTGCTCACAGGCGCGGGCGGCAAGGCCTTCGTGTCGGGTGCCGACATCTCAAAGTTCGAGAGCGAGCGTTCGAGCAAGGAAGCGATCGACCGCTACAATGTGTCGGTCGACAAGGCCAATACGGCGGTCTACGAATTTCCGAAGCCGACCATCGCCATGATCCGCGGTTACTGCATCGGCGGCGGCGTCGGCTTGGCGCTGTGCTGCGACCTGCGCATCTGCTCGGATAATTCCAAATTCGGCGTGCCGGCGGCTAAGCTCGGCCTCGGCTATGGCTTCAAGGGCATCAAGAAGCTGGTCGACGTGGTCGGGCCGTCCTTCGCCAAGGAAATCTTCTTCACCGCGCGCCAATTTACCGCCGCCGAAGCGCAGACCATGGGTCTGGTCAACCGCGTGCTGGCGGACGCGGACCTGGAAAAATATGTGAAAGACTACGCCGACACCATCAGCGCCAACGCGCCGCTCACCGTGAATTCGGTGAAGTTCATCGTCGGCGAGACGGTCAAGCCGGAGAGCGAGCGCAATCTGAAGCAATGCGCCGAGATGGTGGCGCAGTGCTTCGCCAGCAACGACTACAAGGAAGGCCGCACCGCCTTCATGGAAAAGCGCAAACCGGCGTTTACCGGGACCTGAAGGTTTCGGACTTCTAGAAATGTCGGCCGGCAAACGGCCGCTGTGTCGGTAAGGGGAGGACGGACGTGGCGTCGGTCGAGTTACGCAACCTGACCAAGCGATACGGCGATGCCGCGGTGGTCGACGATATTTCGCTCGCCATCGAGCACGGCCATCTGGTCTGTCTGCTCGGTCCCTCCGGTTGCGGCAAGACCACGACGCTGCGCCTGATTGCCGGCTTTGTCGAGCCGAGCGCGGGCGAGATCCGCGTCGGCGACAAATTGATCTCCTCGACCGCGCATTCGCTGCCGCCCGAGCGGCGCAACATGTCGATGATCTTCCAGAGCTATGCGCTATGGCCGCACATGACGGTGGCCGAGAACATCGTCTACGGCCTCAAACTGCGTAAGATGGACCGCGACACCATCGCCAAGAAGCTCGCCGCCATTCTCGCCACCACCAAGCTGGCACCGCTCGCCGAGCGCTATCCGGGTGAACTGTCCGGTGGACAGCAGCAGCGCGTCGCGCTTGCCCGCGCGCTGATCGTCGAGCCTGAGACGCTGCTCCTCGACGAGCCCTTGTCCAATCTCGACGCCAATTTGCGAGAGGAGATGCGTTTCGAGGTGCGCCGCCTGCACGACGCCTATCGCTACACCACGGTCTACGTCACCCATGACCAGTCCGAAGCGATGACCACCGCCGACCTCATCTGCGTGATGAATCTCGGCAAGATCGAACAGGCCGGTTCGCCGGAGGATGTCTACGACCGGCCGCGCTCGGAGTTCGTCGCCCGCTTTATCGGCTCAAGCAACGTGATCAAGGGCAAAGCGCGTGATGGCGCGCACGTCGACTTGGGTGGTGTTGCGCTCCGCTGTGTCGGCGGCACACTCAAGGCCGGCGCCGAAACCGCGGTTTCGATCCGTCCCCACGACATCGGCATTTCCGTCGCGCGGCCGCAGCAGGCGGAAAATGCGCTGCCGGCCACGGTGACGCGGCAGGTCTTTCTCGGCGGCAGCCGGGACTATATGGTTGAGCTCAAGGACGGCACCCAATTGCGCGTCGTCACCGACGCGGGCGACAGCATCCCCCAAGGCAGCGCGGTCTGGCTCGATCTGCCGCCGGACAGATGCAGGGCGCTGCTGGGATGAAGACTTCACGAAACGAAACAACAAAATAAAAGTCAGGGAGGATGTTCATGAAACGCTCAAAATTCTCGCGACGCGATATTCTCGCCGGATCCGGAGCGCTCGTCGCCGGCGCAGCATTTTCGACGCGCGTCCTATCGGCCGCACCGCCGGCAACACCGGTAACCCAAGCGCTCATCGACGCGGCCAAGAAGGAAGGCAAGGTCGTCTGGTACACCTCGATCGACCTCAAGCTGTCGGAACAGATCGGCAAGGCTTTCGAGGCCAAATATCCCGGCGTCACCTGTAAGGTCGAGCGCAGCGGCGCTGAGCGCCTGTTGCAGCGCATCGGCCAGGAATACTCCGCCGGGGTGCACGCCGTCGACGTCGTCAATTCGTCGGACGCTTCGCTGCTGGTCTATTGGAAAGACCAGGACATGCTGGCGCCCTACATGCCGGAGGACGTTGCCAAATTCTATCCGGCGCAGCACAAGGACCCGGACGGCACTTTTGCCAGCTTCCGTATCTTCCTTTGCATCATCGCCTACAACACCAATCTGGTGAAGAAAGACGAGGCGCCGAAGAGTTTCAAGGATCTGCTCGACCCGAAATGGAAGGGCAAGATCGTCAAGGCGCATCCGGGCTACAGCGGCACCATTCTGACCGCGACCTACCAATGCTCACGCGACCTCGGCTGGGGCTATTTCGAAAAGCTCGCGCAGCAGAACGTGATGCAGGTGCAGTCGGCTGCCGATCCGCCGAAGAAGATCGCGCTCGGTGAGCGCGCGGTGATGGCCGACGGCGTTGAATATCTGATCTTCGCGGAAAAGGAAAAAGGCCAGCCGGTCGAGCCGGTCTATGCCACCGAAGGCACGCCGCTGATCGTCGGGCCGAACGGCATCTTCAAGGCGGCGCCCAACCCGAACGCGGCGCGGCTGTTCGAAAGCTTCTGCTTCACGCCGGAATGCCAGCAGCTTTGCATCGACATCGGCGGTCTGCGCTCCGCGCATCCGCAGGCCAAGGAAAAGGCCGGCCGCACGCCGCTCAGTCAGGTCAAGTTGATGAAGGACGATCCGGCCGCGGTTCTCAAGCAGGGCGCGGAGCTTAAGGCGCATTACGTCAAGCTGTTCCACGTCTAACGCAACACGCGGCCCGGACAAACAAGCGGGGAGTGCGCCATGACCAGACGGGTGTCAAAACGCGACGTGCTGAAAGGCGCGGGCGCGCTCGGGTTGAGCGCCTTCGCGACGCGGGTCGCCGCAGCGCCCGCGGCGGAAGCCATAACGCCGGCCTTGATCGAGGCGGCGAAGAAAGAAGGCAAGCTTTCTTTCTACACGGCGATGGACCTGCAGTTCGCGGAACGCCTCGGCAAGGCCTTCGAGGCGAAATTTCCCGGCATTGCCGTGCGCGTGGAGCGATCCGGCGCCGAGCGCGTCTTTACCCGCATCGGCCAGGAATATTCTTCCAACATCCACGCCGTCGACGTGGCCAATACCGCGGACCAAGCCCATTGCATTATCTGGAAACGCAACGGCTGGCTCGCGCCCTACCTGCCGCAAGACGTCGTGCAACATTTCGACAAGCGCTACTACGACCCGGATGGGATGAGTATCACGACGCGAATCCTGGTGTCGCCGATCGCCTACAATACCAATCTGGTGAAGAAAGAAGACGCGCCGAAGAGCTTCAAGGATCTGCTCGATCCGAAGTGGACGGGCAAGCTGGTCAAGGCGCATCCGGCCTATAGCGGTACCATTATGAACGCGACGTTCGAAGTCGCGCGCGATCTGGGCTGGGATTATTTCGAGAAACTGGCGAAGCAGAAGGTCATGCAAGTCCAGTCTGCGACCGATACGCCAAAAAGAATATCGCTTGGCGAACGCGCGGTCATGGTCGACGGCGCGGGGTATCTTGTCATCCGCTACAAGGAGCAGGGCCAGCCGGTCGACATCGTCTATCCTGAGGAGGGCACGCCGCTCGCAACGGGCCCGAGCGTGGTCTTCAAGGCGGCGCCCAATCCGAACGCGGCGCGTCTGTTTCAGAATTGGATGCACGCGCGCGAGGCTCAGCAACTGCTCGTCGACTGGGCCCGCCAATATTCGCCGCACGGCCAAACGATAGAAAAGCCCGGCGTCCGCAAGCTGGCCGACATCAAACTGATGAAGGAGGATCCTGAAGGCGTCTTTGCGCAGGCCGACGCCGTGAAGAAGCGCTACGCGGAGATTTTCAAGGTGTGATGACACGTGCGCCGGGAGCAGGTGAATGAAGAAGCAGGAATATCTTGATTTCCTGACTGTCTGGGGCGAGCAATTCGCCGATGTCATGATGGCGAATGTGGGCGCAAAGGGCGTGGCACCTCAGGATGCTTACGAAGTGTTCGTCGAGGCCTTTAACAAAGAGCCGACGCCTGCGTTCCTTGCTTCATTATCGGACCAAGAGCTAGAGGCGTTGCGTGCGCAATGCGAAAAGGTATTGGATCACGCGCCGATACCCGCCACATGTCTGCGCGAGGCGATCTCTCGTACGCTCAGTGCGTGGCCACCCGACGAGAATTCAAGGGTTGACCGGTGACCATCGCTTTGCCAGTTGCGCCTGCGCCCCGCAAGTTCGGCGTCGACTTGACGACGCCGGTGTTGCTGCTGTTTGCGGCGGTGCTCTGCGTGTTGATCGTAATGCCGCTGTCGTGGCTGGTGTTCTACGCGTTCACCGACAAAACCGGCGCCTTCACATTTGCCAATTTTGAACGGCTGGTGTCGGACGCTGCCTATATCGATCCGCTGCTGACCACGTTCGCGCTCGCCACCTTGTCGGCTTTGATCTGCTGCGCGGTGGCTGCACCCATGGGCTGGCTGGTGGCGCGCACCGACATGCCGCTGCGCCGCACGATTCGTATTTTGGTGACGGCCTCGTTTGTCACGCCGCCGTTCCTCGGCGCTATCGCCTGGGAGTTGCTGGCGGCGCCCAACAGCGGCCTGCTCAATCAGCTTTATCGCGAACTGACCGGCGCCGCGCCGGATTCGCATCTGCTCAATATCTACACGTTCTCCGGCCTGGTCTTTGTCATTTCCTGCTACACATTTCCTTACGTCTTCGTGCTGGTCGCCAATGCGCTCGACCGCACGCCTGGCGACCTCGAAGATGCCTCCGCAATTCTTGGCGGCACGACCTGGGACACCGCGCGCCGCATCACTATTCCGCTGGCAATGCCGGCGGTGCTCGCCGGCGCGCTGGTCGCCTTCCTGCAGGCGATGACGCTGTTCGGCTCGCCGGCGATTCTCGCCATGCCGGCCGGCTTCCACACCATGACCACCAAAATCTGGAGTCTGTTCCAGTTCCCGCCGAAGCCGGAGCTTGCCGCCGCCGCGTCGTTGCCGCTTCTGGTGCTCACCGTCATCCTGTTGCGCGCCGAGCACGTCGTCCTCGGCCGGCGCAGCTATTCGGTTGTCGGCGGCAAGAACAGCGAGCCGCGCATCGTGCGGCTCGGCGGCTGGCGCTGGGTCATGCTCGCCGCGGCGATGGCCGTGCTGATGTGCCCGGTGTTCCTGCCTTACTTCGCGCTGCTCAATGCAGCGTTCTCCAAGGTCGCTTCGCAACTGGTGTCGCTGCATAACTTCACCCTGCAGAACCTGCATTTCGTCTTCTTCGAGCTGTCGGCGACCCAGCTTGCCCTGCGCAACACCTTCATCCTCGGCATCCTCGCCGCCACCGCGGGGACGATCCTCGCGCTGGTGATCTCCTACGTCACCACGCGCAAGGCGGTCGCCGGCCACCGCATCCTAGGATTTCTCGCCACCGCACCGGTGGCGATTCCAGGCATTGTGCTCGGCGTCGGCCTGTTCTTCACCTATACACGCAAGCCTTTCGTCCTGTACGGCACGCTGTCCATCCTGCTGATTGCCTTCGTCACGCTGGCGCTGCCGGCGGCCTATCAGCAACTGCAGTCGGCGTTCCGCTCGGTGCATCCGGAACTGGAGGACGCGAGCCGCATCCTCGGCGCGACGCGCCTGCGCGCGCTCTGGCAGATCACCGCGCCCCTGTTGCGCACCAGCGTGATCGCCACCTGGTGCTTCATCTTTGTCGGCGTCATTCGCGAATTGTCGGCGGCGATCATGTTGTTCACCTCGGAAACCAAGGTGCTGTCGGTGCTCATTTACGATCTCAATGAAAGCGGCGACCTTGCCGCGATTTCCGTGCTCGGCCTGTTCATGCTGCTGATCACCTTCGGCATCGTGGCGCTCGCCAACAGCCTGCGCGGCAGAAACGCGCGCCGCAATGTAGCGGTTGGGTGAATCGTGGCTGACGAACTTCCGAAAATCTCTGTCGCTGAACATTTGGCCGGGTGCATTGCCGCGCTCGATCCCATTAAGCTACCCGCGGCTGTACGCACGAAATGCGAAGATCTGCTGGTCGATGTCGCCGGTCTCTGCGTCACCGCGCGTAACGAGGACTACATCAAGGCGGCGCTGGCCGGGCTCGACGATGACGGCCCCTGCACGGCGATCGGCCATGCCCGTACCTTGAACGCGGCCGGCGCCGCTTTCGTCAATGGCACCGCGGCGCACGGCGAGGATTTCGACGACACTTTCGAGGGCGGCCCGGTACATGCCGGCGCGGTGGTGGTGCCGGCGGTGCTGGCGGCTTGCGAGCGCCACAAGCCGGACGGCGCCGCGGCGCTCCTCGGCATCGCCGTCGGCACCGAAGTGATGTGCCGGCTGTCCACGGTCGTGCCGAAGGCGGTGCACAAGGCCGGTTTTCACCCAACCGCGATCTTCGGCGTGATGGGGGCCGCCGCCGGAGTCTCCGCCGCGCTCGGGCTTAACGCCAAGCAGATTGTCGATGCGCTCGGCATTGCCGGCAGTTTCGCCTCGGGCATCATCGAATATCTCGCCGAAGGCGCCTGGACCAAGCGGCTGCATCCTGGCTGGGCGGCGCAATCCGGCATCCGCGCGGCGCTGCTCGCGCGGGCCGGATTCCTTGGGCCGCGCACGGTGTTCGAAGGCGTGCATGGCCTCTTTCACGGGTTTGCCCACACCACGCAAGGCGACTACGCTGCGCTCGACGATTTCGGTGCCCGCTGGGTGACCGAGACCCTCGCTTTCAAGCCCTATCCCTGTGGCACCATGGCGCATCCTTATATCGATTGCGCCAAAAAGCTTGCCGCGCGCGGCATCAAGCCGGGCGACGTGAAGGAAATGATCTGCGAAGTCGGCGAGGGCACCGTGCATCGCCTTTGGGAGCCGCTTGCCGACAAGCAGCGCCCGCGCAACGGCTATGCGGCGAAGTTCGCTACGCCCTTCATCCTCGCAACGGGCTTTGTGAAGGGTGGGGTCGGTCTCGGTGATTTCACCGAAGACGCGGTGCGCGATCCAGAGGTGCTCGCGCTCGCCGCCAAGGTGCGCTACGTGATCGACCCGGACAATCCCTATCCCAGCGCTTTCACCGGCCACATCCGCGCATTCATGACCGATGGTCAGGTGTTCGAGGAGCGTCAACCTCACTTCAGGGGTGGCGCTCAGGAGCCGCTCACGCGCGCCGACATCGAGGAAAAATTCATCCTCAACGCGCGTCACGGCGGCTGGGACGAAAAGCGCAGTGCCGCGGCGCTCAAACTGTTGTCAAAACTTTACGGCGGCAAGATCGATCTTGCGCCATTACGGGGGTAAGTGAATGCCTGAAGGAAAAGAACTCGCAGGTAAGGTCGCGATCGTCACCGGGGCCGGCCGCAATATCGGGCGCGCCATTGCGCTGCACTTGGCCGCCGGCGGCTCCGCAGTGATGGTGAATGCGCGCTCCAACCAAGCGGAAGCCGATGCCGTCGTCGCCGAGATCAAGGCAGCAGGCGGCAAGGCCATCGCTTTTCTCGCGGATGTTGCCGATCCCGCCGTGGTCGAGGCGATGGCGCAGGCCACGCTGACGGCATTCGGCCGCATCGACATCCTGGTCAACAACGCTTCGCTGCGGCGTGAGAAGCCGATCGACGAGATGAGCTACGCCGAGTGGCGTGAGATCATGAACGTGACGCTCGACTCGGCCTTCCACGGCGTACACGCCTGCCTGCCGGCGATGAAGAAAAACGGCGGCGCCATCATCAA
>DASUGZ010000097.1:0-13296 GCA_036273755.1 Pseudolabrys sp. | reverse complement strand
GGCTTCACCTGGACCTATCATTTCTTCTGGGGTCTCGAAGACGTCATCGGCGCATTTCTCGCGCTATGGGACGGCATGCCGACCAACAAGACGGTCGGCGGCCTCTTCCCGAACGACGCCGACGGCAACGCCTGGGGCGATCCCAAGCTCGGCCTGCCGCCGGCGCTTGCCGCGGCCGGTTACAAGCTGATCGACCCCGGCCGCTATCAGCTCATGAACAACGACTTCACCTCGCAGATTTCCGCCTTCAAGGCGGCGGGCTGCGAGATCGTCACCGGCAACATGATCCCGCCTGACTTCGCCACTTTCTGGTCGCAGGCCGCTCAGCAGGGCTTCAGGCCGAAGGTCGTCACCATCGGCAAGGCGCTGCTGTTTCCGTCGGTCGTGGAGTCGCTCGGCGAGCGCGGCAACGGGCTGTCGAGCGAAATCTGGTGGACACCGAATTATCCGTTCAAGTCGGGCCTCACCGGGCAAAGCGCGCGCGAACTCACCGACGCCTATACCAAGGCCACCAAACGGCCGTGGACGCAGCCGATCGGCTACCAGCACGCACTTTTTGAAGTGGCAATTGACGTGCTCAAGCGCGCCAAGAACCTAAACGACCCCAAATCGATCCTGGAGGCGATTACCTCGACTAACTACCAGTCGATGGTCGGACCGGTGCATTGGACCGGCCAGCCGGTGAAGAACGTCAGCAAGACGCCGCTGGTCGCCGGGCAATGGCAGCGCAAGAACGGCAAGTTCGATCTCGTCATCGCCGAGAACAAGACCGCGCCGAACGTTCCGCTTGGCGGCAAGCTGCTGCCGATCTCCTGACACACCAAACCTTATGGCCCCGATCCTCGCGCTCGAAAGCATTTCGAAACGGTTCGGTGCGGTGGTGGTGGCCGATGGCGTCGACCTCGCGCTCAACGAGGGTGAGGCGCTGGGAATCATCGGGCCGAACGGCGCCGGCAAGACCACGTTGTTCGGCATCGCCACCGGCACCGTCGCGCCCGACGCCGGCCGCGTCGTCTACGCCGGCGAAGACATCACCCGTCTGCCGCCGGAACGGCGCTGCCGCAAAGGTATCGCGCGTTCATTCCAGATTCCGCAGCCATTCTCCGGCATGACCGTGTTCGAGAACGTAGTGGTGGCGGCCGCTTTTGGCGGCGGCGCCAGCGAAGCTTCGGTTTACGAGCCTTGCGCCGAGTTGCTCGATCGCTGCGGGCTCGCCGACAAAGCCAACCGCCGCGCCGGCAGCCTGACGTTGCTCGACCGCAAGCGGCTCGAGTTGGCGCGTGCTCTGGCGACCAAGCCTCGTATCTTGCTGCTCGACGAAGTCGCCGGCGGCTTGACCGAGCACGAATGCGCCGCGCTGGTGGCGCTGATCAAACAGGTGCGCGCCGGCGGTGTGTCGATCATGTGGATCGAGCACGTCGTGCACGCGCTCATTGCCGCCGTGGATCGGCTCGCGGTTCTTCACGGCGGCAAGTTCATCGCCAAGGGCGAGCCGCACGCGGTGATCAAGAGCCCGCAGGTGGCGGAGATCTATATGGGGATCGAGGCCGATGCCTGAGCCCCTCCTCGACGTGCGCGGCATCGACGCTTTCTACGGCGACTTCCAGGCGCTGTTCGGCGTGTCGCTTCACGTGAACGCCGGCGAAGTGGTGGCGGTCATCGGCGCCAACGGCGCCGGCAAGAGCACGCTACTGAAGACCATTGCCGGCATGATGGCGCCGCGCCGGGGCGACATCGTGTTCGACGGCGCGCCGATTGGAGGCGCCCCCGCGTTCGACGTGCTCAAGCGCGGCATCGCGCTGGTGCCGGAAGGGCGGCGGCTTTTTCCGTCGTTGACGGTCGAGGAAAATCTGCTGATCGGCGGCCAGTCGGGCCGTCCCGGCCCGTGGACGCTTGAGCGCGTCTACCGGCTTTTCCCGGTGCTGGCCGAGCGGCGCCATCTGCCCGCGCCGGCGCTGTCCGGCGGCCAGCAGCAGATGGCGGCCATCGCCCGTGCGCTGATGTCGAACCCGCGTCTCTTGCTGTGCGACGAAATCAGCCTCGGCCTCGCGCCGATCGTGGTGCGCGACATCTACGCGCAACTGCCGGCGATTGTGGCGGAAGGATTGTCGCTCGTCGTGGTCGAGCAGGACATCGCCCAGGCGCTCAAGGCCGCGGCCCGGGTCTATTGCCTGCAGGAAGGCCGCATCGCGCTGCAAGGCGCGGCGCGCGAGTTGACGCGCGAGAAGATTTCAGTGGCGTATTTCGGGGTGTGACGGCGATGCAGTGGCTCAACGTCATCCTGCAAGGCGTGCTCATCGGCGGCCTCTACGCCATGTTCGCCGCCGGCCTGTCGCTGATCTTCGGCGTGATGCGGCTGGTCAACATCGCGCATGGCGACCTGATCGTGCTTGCGGCTTACGTCGCGCTAATGGTGACGCAGGCGCTCGGCATCGATCCGCTGACTTCGCTGCTACTGGTCGTGCCGATCATGGCGGCAATCGGCTACGCGCTGCAGCGCGGACTCTTGAATTTTACGCTCGGCGATGACTTGCTGCCGCCGCTGCTGGTGACCTTCGGGCTATCCATCATCATCCAAAACGGCCTGCTCGAATGGTTCACCGCCGACAGCCGCAAGCTGCAGGCGGGGCCGATCGAAATTCAAACCTTCCAGGCGCTGCCTGACGTGTGGGTCGGCGTCCTGCCGCTCATCCAATTCGCCGTCGCTGTGGCGGTGATCGCCGCCTTGCAGGCGCTGTTTTACTATAGCGCGCTCGGCCGCGCCTTTCGCGCCACCTCCGACGACCAAGCGGTGGCGCAACTGATGGGCCTCGACACCCGCCACGTCTTCGCCATGGCCATGGCGCTGTCGCTCGCCGTCGTCGCCATCGCCGGTGTGTTCCTGGCGGTGCGCGCCAATTTCGACCCGTCGATCGGGCCGGCGCGACTGATCTTCGGCTTCGAGGCGGTGATCATCGGCGGGCTCGGCAATATGTGGGGCACGCTCGTCGGCGGCATCGTTCTCGGCGTCGCACAGGCGATTGGCGCGCAGATCGATCCCGGCTGGCAGGTGCTCGCCGGCCATATCGTGTTTCTGCTTATTCTTGCGATCCGGCCACAAGGGCTCTTTCCCAAGGTGTCGGGATGAGCCAAGGAAAATACCAAGTCGAGCACGCCACGCGTTCGAGCCGCATCGGCGTCGCACTGATTGCGGCAACGCTGATCGTATTGGCGCTTGCGCCGCTGTGGGGTGACCGCGCAACGCTGCGCCTGCTCGCCGAGATATTCACCTTCGTCGCCTTGGCGAGCCTATGGAACCTGCTCGCCGGCTACGCGGGTCTTGTCTCGGTCGGCCAGCAGGCCTTTGTCGGCCTCGGCGGTTATTTGCTGTTCGCACTGGTCATCCTGGCCGGCATCCATCCCATCATCGCCATCCTGATCGCCGGACCGATCGGCGCACTGGTCGCCGTCCCGGTGGCGGCATTGATCTTCCGCCTGCGCGGGGCTTATTTTGCCATCGGCACCTGGGTGGTGGCGGAGGTGTTCCGCCTGCTCGCCTCGCAAATTTCCGTGCTCGGGGGCGGCTCCGGCATCAGCCTGCCCGCCGCCGCGGTGATTGCCATGGCGCCGAGCCGGCAAATGCGCGAATTCGAAATCTATTGGTTGGCGCTGGCGCTGACCGCCGCCGCACTCGGCGCCATCATTGTCCTGCTGCGCTCGCGCCACGGCCTGGCGTTGACCGCCATCCGCGACAACGAACTGGCGGCGCAGGGCAACGGCATTGACGTCGCCCGCACCAAACTCATCGTGTACGTACTGACCGGATTCGGCACTGCGATGATCGGCGCGCTGATCTTCCTGATGAAGCTGCGCATCTCGCCGGACACCGCGTTCAGCGTCAATGACTGGACAGCCTTCGTCATTTTCATCACGGTGATCGGCGGCGTCGGCCGCATCGAGGGCCCGATCGTCGGCACCATTATTTTCTTCGCGCTGCGCCAGGCGCTGGCCGACCTCGGCAGCCTGTACTTGCTGATGATGGGCGCGGTCGCCATCGTGGTCATGCTGTGGGCGCCGAAGGGCCTCTGGGGCCTGATCGCGGAACGTTTCGGCTGGCAGGCTTTGCCGCTGCAAAGGCGGCTGGTGCTGGAAAAAGAATCGAGAGGAAATCCATGAGCACGATCATCGACATTTATTGCCATATCTATCCCGACCGATTTTTTCAGGAGATGAGCAAGGTCGCGCCGAACCTCAGCAATATCGGGCAACGGCTGCGCGGCATCAAAAAGCTGTTCGATCTCGACGCGCGCTTTAAGGAAATGGACGAGTTCGGCGACTACCGGCAGATCATTTCGCTGCCCAATCCGGCGATCGAGGACATCGTCAAACCGGATGTCGGCCTACAACTCGCGCGCATCGCCAACGATGCGATGGCGGAACTGTGCCGCAGATATCCGCAACGGTTTCCGTCATTCGCCGCCGCACTGTGCCTGACCGACGTCGACGGCTCGATCAAGGAAGCGCAACGCGCGATCAAGGATTTGGGAGCGCGCGGCGCGCTGATCTACACCAACGTTGCCGGCGAGCCGCTCGACCAGCCGAAATTCGAGCCGCTGTTCAAGCTGATGGCCGAGTTCGATCTGCCGATCTGGCTGCATCCTGTCGGCACCGCAGCGATGCCTGACTATCCCGCTGAAAAGAAATCGCGCTACGAGATGTGGTGGTGCTTCCACTGGCCGTATGAAACGTCGGTCGCCATGATGCGCATGGTGTTCAACGGGCTGCTCGACCGCTATCCGAAATTGAAGATCATCACGCATCATCTCGGCGGCATGATCCCCTATTTCGACGGTCGAGTCGGCAACGGCCTCAAGGTGTTGGGGCAAAGAACCTCGGATGAAGACTATTCGAAAATCCTGCCGTCGCTGAAGCGGCCGCACATGGACTATTTGCACGACTTCTATGCCGACACCGCGATGTTCGGCGGCGGCGTTTCGGCAACGCGGTGCGGCTATGAGTTTTTCGGCGCGGAACGCGTTGTTTTTGCAACAGATACGCCGCTCGGGCCGATCGCGCCGACCATCAAGACCATCAAAGGATTGGGCTTATCGCCCGCCGACGAGCGCAAGCTGTTCTGCGGCAATGCCGAGACGCTGCTCAAAATGAGCTTCTAACTTCCGCTTCTTCTTGATTTTCTCGGTGCGCAATTACGGATCGTTCGCCGCCCTCTTCTTGATCTTCTTGCTCTCGCTCGAACCGACGCCATGAACGGGGGTCCAGCTCGGCGGATCGCTCGCCGGAAAACTCTCGTCGGAGTTCACCACCACCACATCTTCGTCCTGCTTGATCCGGCGACGCTCCTCGTCGATCTGCTGTTTCGGGCGCTCCATGGTCGAACCCTCCAATGGCGGAACGGCCGCCGTTACGGCAGCCGTTTGTCATCGGAATAACCATCGCTGGGAGGGAAAGTTCCAAGCGGAAAACGATGGAACCGCCGAGCCAACCAATATCAGCCGGCAATTCCTTGAATCCCGCCGGCCAGGCCGGGCGCGCCGAACTCGGCGGACAGCGCGCGCGTCGCGGCGCTGACCTTGTCGCGCATGAGCGTGACGTGGGCGTCGTCCGCCCGCATGCTGGGCGTCGAGGCGCTGATCGCGCCGATCACCGTGCCGGCCTGATCGCGGATGGCGGCGCCGACGCAAACCACGCCGGGGAGGAATTCCTCGCGGTCGATGGCGTAGCCGGTGCGGCGCACGTTGCGCAGCGACTCCACCAGCGCCGGAAAATCCGTGATCGTATTGTCGGTGAAGCGCTTCATGCTGCTCGGCAACATGCGCTGAATCTCCTCTTCCGGCAGCCAAGCCATGATCGCCTTGCCGACCGAGGTCGCGTGCGGCGCTTCGAGGCGCCCGAGCTTGCCAGTATCGACACGCACCGCATGTCGCGATTCCCGCACCGCCAAGGTCACCACCGCGTCGCCTTGCAGCGCCGCCAGATACACAGTTTCGCCGGTGACATGATTGATCTCATCGAGATAAGGCTGCGCGCGGCGCGGCAGATCGACCTGCAGACAGGCACGGCCGAGGTGGAGAATGCGCGCGCCCAGCGCATAGAGGCGGCGGCCCGGAATTTTGGCGGCAAAGCCGCGCTGGATCAGCGTCGCCAGCAGATGATGGCAGGTCGAGATATTCAGGCTGGTGCGGTTGGCGAGATCGGTCAGCGAGGCTTCGCCGCCGGCTTCCGCGATGGTTTCGAGCAGGAACAGCGCGCGGTCGACCGACTGAATGTTGTGGCGGTCGCCGGCGACGCGCGCGCGCGGCGGACGGGCCTTGGCGCGCGGCCCGGAAAAATTCATTGCGTCCATGGATTGGCTTCTCCCCTGCGGCCTAGGGAAGTCGCCTCAGAGGGTAGTGTCAATACAATTTTCAAATGAGAAAACGCCGGATTTCCAATTGCGAAAATCCGGCTTACTTTGCCAGTCCCAACTCGATTTCCAGCGCGCCGCACAGCATCTGGCCCAGTGTGATGTGCATTTCCTGAATACGCGCGGTGGTATCGGACGGCACAACCAGAAGGTGGTCCGCAAGCCCGAGCGTATCCCCGCCGCCTTTGCCGCCGAGCGCGGCGGTGACGAGCTGCATCGCCTTGGCTTGGCGCAGCGCGGCGATGATGTTCGCGCTCTTGCCCGAGGTAGAGATGGCGATGGCGAGGTCGCCCGGTCTGCCGAGCGCCTCGATCTGGCGCGCGAAGATCCTGTCGAAGCCGAGATCGTTGCCGGCGGCGGTGAGCGCGGAGGTATCGGTGGTCAAGGCGATTGCGGCGATCGCAGCGCGACCGGTCTTGTAGCGAATAGTCAATTCGGTGGCGAGGTGCTGGGCATCGCCCGCACTGCCGCCATTGCCGAAGAACATCAGTTTGCCGCCGCCGCGGATCGATTTGACGCAAGCGGCGACCAGCCCGGCGAAGGCGCTTTGCAGCGCCGCCTCGGTGCGCCGCGCCACGTCGTGATGCTCGGCGAATTCGGCTTTGAAGAATGCTGCAAGGTCCACGTTCGATCCCTTTGCTGCGTCAGGCGGCTTCGCCGCGGAATTCCGGCACCGCGTCGCGCAGCACGTTGTCGATGACGGCGCGCTCGTTGCGCGCCAGCCCCTGCTCGAGCGTGGCCACCCAGGCGCGGATGGCGTCGAGCGACGGCTGCACCGGCTTGGTGGCGACGATGCCGGGAATGCCAATGTCGTTGGTCTCCTCGCCGCGCGCGAACAGGATCTCGTGCAGCCGTTCGCCTGGGCGCACGCCGGTGAACGCAATCTGGATGTCGCGCCCGGGCTCGAGCCCGCTGAGGCGGATAATGCGCTCGGCAAGATCGACGATTTTGACCGGCTGGCCCATGTTGAGCAGATAGACCGAGACGTCGCCGTGCTGCGGGCCGAGCGCGTGGCTCGCCGCGGTGATGACCAGATCGCAGGCTTCGCGGATGGTCATGAAATAGCGCACCATGTCCGGGTGCGTGACGGTGACGGGGCCGCCGGCCTCGATCTGCGCCTTGAATTTCGGCACCACCGAACCGTTCGAGGCGAGCACATTGCCGAACCGCACCGCGATCATGCGCGTCGGGCTTGGCCCTCGGCGGCCGAGCTCCTTGTCGAGCGCCTCGCAATACATCTCGGCGAAGCGCTTGGTGGCGCCGAGCACGGAGACCGGCTCGATCGCCTTGTCGGTCGAAATCATCACCATCGCGGCGGCGCCGGCCGCGGCCGCCGCGTCCGCGACGTTGATCGAGCCGAACACGTTGGTCTTGATGCCTTCGTCCCAGTCGGCCTCCAGCAGCGGCACGTGCTTGAGCGCGGCGGCGTGGAACACCATGTCCGGTTTGAACTGCGCGATCAGAGTCATGATGCGGGTGCGGTCGCGCACGTCGGCGATGCGGCCGGCAATCGCCGTCTCCGGCAGCGCCGCCTTGAGCAGTTCGGTCACGGCGTGCAGCGCCGGCTCGGAATTCTCCAGCACCAGAAGGCGCGCGGCGCCGAAGGCGACCATGCGCTCGCAGATTTCCGAGCCGATCGAGCCGCCGCCGCCGGTGACCACCACCGACTTGCCGGCGATGAAGGTCTCCAGCCGCCGGTAGTCGATCTTGACGCTGGGGCGCAGCAACAAGTCCTCGACCGCGACCGGGGCGAGCTGCATCGCCTGCCCGCCGGCGTCGAGCGCCGGCAATTGGCTCATGGACAGGCCCAGTTTGCGCGCGCGGATCAGCAGCGCTTCCGGCCGCGCCTCCGGCGACAGCGCCGAAGGCGTCAGCACGACGCGCGTGACGATGGTGTTGCGGCCGGCGAAATCCGCCACCACGCGCTCGAGATCGTCGATATCTCCGAGCACCGGCACGCCGCGGATCGATTGGCCGCGGTCCGCCAATGACGACGACAACACGCCGACCGGCCAGACTTTCTTCACCGCCCCGCTTTCGATGGCGCGCAACAGGATTTCGGCGTCGGCGGCGCGGCCGAGGATGAGCGTCGGCGTCGCGTCGGCGACCTTGGCGCGCTGCAGCGTGCGCGCGTAATGGAAGTAGCGGTAGGCGATGCGCGTGCCGCCGAGGAAAAACATCTGCAAGAACCAATAGAGCAGGATGGTGATCTTGCCGAAGAAGAAGGTGCCGTAGACGTTGGGCGCGAGCAGCACGTAGTCGAGCACGAGCAGCGACACCGCCAGCACCGTCGTCACGCGGAAGATGTCGTAGAGGTCTGGAACCGAAGTGAACCGCCACTTGTTGCGGTGCAGGCCGAAGATCAAATAGATCAAGACGGCGTACGCGAGAAAAGCCGGCAGGTATTTGATCTCGGCGAGTCGCGCGTTCAACTCAGCGCCCTCGAAGCGCACGAAAAACGTCAGCACGATCGCCGCCGCGGTGGCGACGAGATCGTGCAGCACGATGAGGATCTGGCGCGGCGTTAGTTTCGGCAAAGGCGGCCTTTTCGACTAGCCGGGCAATTATACAGGGATTTTGCCGTTTACAGGGTTTTCTCAGCTTCCGGAAGCCGCAAATCCGGCCGAATTCCCAATGCGTTAACGGCGCCGTGCCGCCTACGCCGAAGGCTCGGAGATCAAGGCCTCGCGGACGGCGGCATCGGACAGGAGCTTGTCGAAATAGGCGATGGTGCGCGCGAGTCCCTCCTTGAGCGGCGTGCGCGGCGCCCACCCGAGATGCTTCTGCGCCAGCGAAATATCTGGGCGGCGCTGACGCGGATCGTCGGTCGGCCGCGGGCGATGCACGATCTTCGCGCGTGTGCCGACGAGATCGACGACCAGTTTGGCCAGGTCGAGCATGGAAAATTCGGTCGGATCGCCGACGTTGATCGGCCCGGTCACGTCGTCACCCGTCGCCATCATGCGAACGAGCGCGTCGATCATGTCGTCAACGTAGCAGAAGGCGCGCGTCTGCTTGCCGTCGCCGTAGACGGTGATGTCCTTGCCCAGCAGCGCCTGGACGATGAAATTCGACACCACGCGTCCGTCGTTCGGATGCATGCGCGGACCATACGTGTTGAAGATGCGCACCACCTTGATGCGCAACGTGTTCTGCCGCCAATAATCGAAGAACAAGGTCTCGGCGCAGCGCTTGCCTTCGTCGTAACAGGAGCGCGGACCGATCGGGTTGACGTGACCCCAGTAATCCTCGCCCTGTGGGTGCACCTGCGGATCGCCGTAGACCTCTGAAGTCGAGGCTTGCAGGATCTTGGCGCCCACCCGCTTGGCGAGGCCGAGCATGTTGATGGCGCCGTGCACGCTGGTCTTGGTGGTCTGCACCGGATCGTGCTGGTAGTGGACCGGCGACGCCGGGCAGGCCAGATTGTAGATTTGGTCGACCTCGAGATAGATCGGGAACGTCACGTCATGGCGGATGAGCTCGAACCGCTTGTGGCCGATGAGATGTTCGATATTAGCGCGCGTCCCGGTGAAGAAGTTGTCGAGACAAAGAACGTTCGCTCCGGACGCCAGGAGGCTTTCGCACAGATGCGAACCGAGGAAGCCGGAACCGCCGGTGACAAGGATGCGCTGTTGAAGATGCATATTCAGCCCTAGAATGACCGGCGCCGCCGCTTATGGTATCCCGCCCGCGGCAAGATCATCACGATCAGCCGCCGCCCGCAATGCCGGACCCCACGATGGAACGCCTCGCCGAGCCCCGCGTCCAGGCTCGTTATCTCACCACGCTGATGCTGCTCTGGCTGGCCGGGGTCGCGCTGCGGCTGACTATCCTGGCGGTGCCGCCGGTGATCCCGCTGATCCACGACGGGCTCAACCTCAACGCGACCCAGATCGGCATCCTGACCGGCTTGCCGTCGCTGCTGTTTGCCTTCGCCGCCGTGCCCGGTTCGCTGCTGATCGCGCGGCTCGGCGTACGCGCAGCGCTGGTGGTCGGGCTTGCCGTCAACGCGGTCGGCGGCGCGCTGCGCGGCGCGATCCCCGACGTCAACTGGCTTTACGCGATGACCATCGTCATGGGCGCCGGCGTCGCCGTCATGCAGGTGACCATGCCGCCCGCGGTGCGTGCCTGGTTGCCGCAGCGCATCGCCTTTACCACGGCGGTCTACACCAACGGCCTGTTGATCGGCGAAATCCTGCCCGTGGCGCTGATGCTGCCGATGGTGCTGCCGATGGTCGGCGGCAGCTGGCAATGGGGCTTCGTATTCTGGAGCGTGCCGGTCGCCGTCATCGCGCTGCTCATCCTGACGGTCGCGCCGGCCCCCGCGAACGGCCAAGCGGCGGCAAGCCGCCGCTGGTGGCCGGACTGGAACAGCCCGCTGATCTGGCGGTTGGGCATTATGCTGGGCACCGCCAATGCGACCTATTTCGCGACCAACGCCTTCCTGCCGGACTATCTGCGCGGCAACGGCCAGGGCGAATGGATCAGCGTCACGCTCACCGCGCTCAACATCGGGCAGGTGCCGGCCTCGCTGCTGCTGCTCGCCTTCGCGCACCGGCTCGAGCGGCAGGCCTGGCCCTACATCGTGTGCGGGCTGCTCTGCGTGCTGGCGACGCTTGGCATCGTCCTTGGTACGGGCGTCTGGCTTGTCGTGGCGGGAACCGTGCAGGGCTTCGCCAATGCCGCGGTTCTCATTCTCATCCTGGCGCTACCGCCGCTGTTGAGCGGGCCGGACGACGTGCACCGCGTTACCGCCGCGATGTTCACGATCAGCTATAGCTGCGCGGTGATCGTGCCGGTGGTCAGTGGCTTCATGTGGGACGCCTCGGGCATCGCCGCCATGGCCTTTGTTCCGATCGCGCTTTGCGGCATCGTGCTCGTCGTGCTGGCGCCGGCGATCAATCACGTGCGGCGGGCCGGCGCATGACCCCGAAAAGGGGGCACCGACTTTCGGATAAGGTCGCGCGCAAAGCAGTCAAAGAGGACGTCCGATGAAACCCATTCCGGTCGGAGCCAAGGGCACTTTCATACTGCGGGTCACGCCGGCGCATCTCGCCAATCAATTCAAGGACGCGGCGCTGCCGCAGGTCTTCGCCACGCCGATGATGGTGACGGCGATGGAAAATGCCGCGCTCAACGCGGTGCGCGCCTATCTCGACCCGGGCGAGAGCGCGGTCGGCACCGTGGTCAATGTCCGCCATCTGGCGGCGACGCCGGTCGGCCATCACGTGACGGCGAACGCCGAGGTGACCAAGGTCGACGGCCGGCGCATCGAGTTCAAGGTCTCCGCGCGCGACGAGGTCGAAGAGATCGGCTCCGGCACGCATGAGCGGATGGTGGTCGACATGACGCGGCTCGACAAAAAGCTGGCGGCGAAGAAGCCGCGTTCCTGACGTGCTTTAGACCGCCACTTTGGTGAGGAAGCCCTCGACTTCGCCGCGGAGTTTGACGGCGACTTGCTCGACCACTTCCGAGGCCGCCAGCACGGTCTGCGCCGATTGCTGGCTTTCCGTGGTGGCGCCAGCCACTTCGCCCAGGACGCTGACGATGACCTTGGCGCCATCGGCGGCGCTGGTGACGTTCTGCGAGATCTCGCTGGTCGCAGCGTTCTGCTGCTCGACCGAGATGGCGACCGCCGAAGTGTACTGATCGATTTCCTGCATGCGGTGGGCGATGCGGCCGATCGCCTCCACCGCCTTGTCGGTCGAGGTCTGCACCTCCAGGATTTGGCTGGAGATATCCTCGGTCGCCTTGGCCGTCTGCACCGCGAGCGATTTGACCTCCGAGGCGACAACGGCGAAACCGCGCCCGGCTTCGCCGGCACGCGCCGCCTCGATGGTGGCGTTGAGCGCCAAGAGATTGGTCTGTCCGGCGATATTGCGGATGAGCTTGGTGACGTCGCCGATCTTGCGCGCGCCTTCAGCCAAGGCGCCGATGTCCTCATTGGTCGCCAACGCCTCTTGGACTGCGACGCGCACGACCTCCGTGGTCTGGTTGAGCCGCCGGCCGATCTCGGCGATCGAGCTGGTCAACTCATCGGCGGCGACCGCCGCGGTCTCGACGTTCTCGGAGGCATTGTTCGACGTCTTCACCGCGCTTTCGGCGCGCTTGGAGGTCTGGCCCGAGGCGTCGAAGAGGCCGGCCGCCGTCGCGCGCATCTCGCCGGCGCTGTCGGTCACTGTGCCGAGCAGGTTTTCGACGCGTTCGCGGAACGCCGCGATCGCATTCTCAATGACCGCCCGGCGCTCTTCCTGATGCAGCATAGCGGTGCGTTGCTGCTCGGCTTCGCGGCGCTCGGTGATGTCTTCGTGCGTGCCGATCCACCCGCCCCCGCGCATCGGATGGTTGGTAACGAGAAGAAGATGGCCGCCTTTCGACTTGACCTCGTGTACGATGGTGCGCCCTTCGGCGATCGCGGCAAGAAATTCCTTCCGGTAGGCCTGGGGATCGCGCGAGAAAGTTCCTTTGGCGACACGCTTTTCCATCACCTCGGTCAGCGTTGCTCCCGGCCTCACATCGTCCGGTGTCAGCTCGTACATTTTGTAATACAGCGCGTTGCAGACGACCAATCGCTCGGCGGCGTCGAACATGCAAAGCCCCTGCGGCATGCTGTCGATAGCGGTGCGCACCTGCTCGATCTCGAGGCTCTGCTGCCGGTTAATCATGACGCTGGTGACGCTCAGCGCGAGCTGCCCGACGACCACCGCGGCAATGATGGTCAGCGCGCCCGGCGAGAGCGAGACCGCGGTCGTCGCCGCCCAGTCGGGAGCAAGGAACGCCAGCACGACCCATGCCAACGCAAAGGCCGCTAACGCGATCGTGATCACGAGAGTGGAGGCGCGCTTGAAACTCAGCGAAAAAAACATCTTCATGAATCGATAGTCCCGGCCCCG
>DASUGZ010000096.1:0-20088 GCA_036273755.1 Pseudolabrys sp. | reverse complement strand
TGGTGAACCGGGTGACGAGCGAGCCCGCGTCGCACCGCGACTGCGCCGAGTTCGCCGCCAGGGCCTGCCCGTTCCTGACGAAGCCGCGCATGCGCCGCAACACGAAAGACCTGCCCGACCAGCGCGGGACCGTAGGCATGCCCATCGACCGCAACCCCGGCTGCGTCTGCCTCTATGAGACGCAGAGCGCACAGCCTTTCAAGGCCGGCGACGGCTATCTGTTCCGGCTCGGCGATCCTACCCGCGTCGACTGGTTTGCCGAAGGGCGGGAGGCGACGCGCGAGGAGGTCCTCGCCTCGATCGACGGCGGCTATCCGATCCTGCTCGACACGGCGACGCGATACGACGGACCCGACGGCGTGGCCGAGCTCGCCCGCCTGCGCGACGTCGCGATGCAATACCTGCCGGCGGCCGCATGAGACGCAAGCGCCGCGAATTCACCCTCGCCGATCGGATCGCGATCGTCGGTCGCGCTACCGATGGCAGCGGAAAAATTTTCTGCGAGAAATGCGGCGCCTGGTGTCGGAAGAGGGCCGACTATGAGATCGATCACGTCATCCCCGAGGGCATGCGGCCTGCGGTCGACCAGCTGGAAAAGCTCAAGCCGGCCGATGGGCAATTGCTCTGCCAAGACTGCCACGACAAGAAAACCGACAAGGACAAGGGCGCGATCGCCCTAGCCGTCCGCCGCCAGGGCTATGCGCTCGGGATCGCGCGCCCCGGCAAGAAGAAGATGCGCTCGCGGCCGTGCAAGGAGCGCGAGCCGTATCGCCCTGCCATCGGCCAGCCGAGGCTCGCGCGCCAGGGCTTCATTCCAGCCGGAGGTCACCGATGAACCAACGCCCGTCACTGCGTGAGGCGCTCGCCCGCGCCGACGTCGCCGAACTCGACGAGGCGGCAGACACAATCGGCCAAATGGCCGGCCAGGCGATCGCCATGGCGCTGGCCGACGTTGAGAGGCCCCCGCCCGAGCGCTTCAGGCCTTCGGAGGAGGAGGAGCGCGAACGGCTTCAAGACGCGGCCCTCGCCGACGCGATTGAAATGGTGAACCGCCATCGCGTGCGGCTCGGCCGGCGTGTGTGCTCGAGGCCCGACGGGACCACCACGCGGAAAATCTATGAACTGTTGCGAGCGATGGCGGGCCCCGACGGAGGCTGCGATTCCGATCCGAGCTTTCAATGAATCGACGCGCGCCGTTCCGCCAAGTCGATGTCACGCGGGCGTTGCGCGCCGCGAAGGCGGCCGGGCTTGACGTTTCTCGCTTCGAAATCTCCATCGACGGTAAGATAATTGTTGACAGCATTGTTGCCCCCGTGGCAACCGATACCGTTGCTCCAAGCCCTTCGGCCTTGGAACGGTGGAGATTGAAAAAATATGGGACGCCCAAGTAGCAATGGCGGCGCGCACAAAACAACCAAGCGCCTCGCAGACGGTTCGAAGGTTGATTATTGGTACGCTTGGAAAGGAGGTCCAAGGCTCCTCTCCGCTCCGACGGACAAAGACGCCTTCGCGCGGGAACTCTCCGAAGCGCGGGCCATCCGCAGCCAGCCGCCGCAGCAATCGACGACGCCGAAACGCGGCAAGTCGACGGACACGTTAGAATACGTCGTCGACACCTATCTCGATAGCCAAGATTTCCTGACTTGCAGCGAGCGCACGCGCAACGACTATCGGCGGCAGGCGACGATTATCTTGGGACAATTTCGCGAGCTTGAGCTTAAGGCTTTAAACGAGGAGCCCGACGGGACGCGCGGCGAATTTCTCGACTATCGGGACCGGCTCGCCAAGGCTTCGCCGCGTCAAGCCGACTATTTCCTGCAAGTCCTCAACACGATCCTCAATTGGGGCAAGGTCCGCGGCAAGCTCAAGCTCAACCCGCTCCGCGACGCCGGGGTGAAGAAGCTCTATTCCGTGACGCGCGCCGACAAGATTTGGAGCGACGCGGAAATCGACGCTTTCCAAGCTGCGGCGACCAAGGAAATCGCCTTCGCTCAAACGCTCGCGCTGTGGACCGGCCAGCGGCAAGGCGATCTTCTGAGCCTGCCGTGGTCGGCTTATGACGGCGCGACGATCAAGCTGTCGCAAGCCAAGAGCGAGGGCAAGCGCAATATGCGCGTCAAAGTCACCATTCACGTGGCCGCGCCGCTTAAGAAAGCCCTTGACGCTGCGCCGCGCAAGAGCCCGATCATTCTGGTCACCCAAGACGGCCAGCCGTGGACGCCGGACGGCTTTCGCACCATGTGGCACAAGAGCGCCAAGCGCGCGAAGATCGTCGACCGGACCTTTCATGATCTGCGCGGCACGACGGTCGTTTGGCTGGCGCGCGCGGGCTGCAGCGAGCCGGAAATCGCCGGCGTGACCGGTCACGCCATTTCGCAAGTCAAGACGATCCTCGAGCATCATTATCTCGGCCGCGATGCCGAGGTCGGACGCAACGCGATCACGAAGCTTGAGGCGTGGAAAGCGCAAAAGCGGGAGAGGCCATATGCGCGCCAAGTTTCGCCAGGTTGACGTCGCCCGCGCGCTACGCGCGACAAAAGCATCGGGCCTTGAGATAGCGCGCGTGGAGATCAACGCGGATGGCAAGATTGTCGTCATCTGCGGCGCGCCAGAGCCGACTAGGCGACCTTCTGCTCTGGATTTGTGGAAGGCGGAACGGGAGATGGAAAACATACCCGGTAGAGCCGCATACGAGAAGTGGAAGTCGGATCAAGCGGCGGAAAAAGCGAGCGAAGCTTGGAAGGCGAAAGCGGAGGCGCAAAAGAGGAAAGCGGAAGCGCGGAAGCTGCGAAAGGGGTTTTCCAAACCGCTCGCCACCTATTCCTAAGCCATTGAAATAATTAACTGCAAAAATCGAGGTTTTTCTCCAAACCGACAATGAAATCAACGATTAGCCCGGTTTTGTAAACCGATCGGATCGTTGTTTTTGTTTTGTTTTTGGCGAAGTTGGGAATTGGTTTTCCCAACTGGTCGCCAAAATGGAGAAAAATCGCCGGCGTAGCTCAGTTGGTAGAGCAGTTGCTTTGTAAGCATCAGGTCGCGGGTTCGAACCCTGCCGCCGGCACCAATTTCGGAGAAGAAGGCAGTCTATCTTGTTGCCTGGCAGGCGCCGCGCTATGTTGCCTGCCAGGCAACCGACGATGACCGATCTGCTGTTCGACAAGCTCGCCTACAAGGACAAGCTGACCGCGTCGGGCATTCCCGAGGCCCAGGCCCGCGCGCATGCCGACGCGATGGACGAAGCGCTACGGGAAAGCGTGGCGACCAAGTCGTTTGTCACGGCCGAACTCACCAAGCTCAAGCTCGACCTGACAATTCGCATGGGCGTGATCGCCGCCGCGGCCATCGGAATTCTGGCCAGCGTGAAATATTTCGGATGACGCCGCGCCGCCGGATCGACTAGGAGGGACGGTAACAATGGACCCGTATTGGCTCTTAATCGCCCTCGCCGTCGGCCTCGTTCTCTACAAAGTGGTCAAGCTTTAATAGCCCATCCCGCCAAAGACGAGGTTGCGGAAAGCGCGATTGAATGCATCCGGCGCTTGGTTGCGGATGTCGTAGCCGGTTAGCGCCGGATAGGCGCCCTCGAGTGCACCTTGCACGTTCCCGGCGCCGCGTGCGGCTTGAATCGCCTTGTAGATCGGGATTGCCCCGCCATAGAGCGCCGCCATTGTCGCGAATTCCGGCATGTGTCCTGTAATTTCCCCGGCGCCAAGCAACCCGCCACCGTGGATTGCGCCTTCGATGAGCGGGTGCATCACGTGGCGGAAAGTCCCATAAGGCGACGCACCTTTGTCCCCTGTCGCCGCCAGCGACTTGAGCGCGTCGCTCTGCCCCTGATCATAAAACTGCGGGTTGGCCTTGAGCTCGGCGCCGGCCGCGCTGCCGACTGACTGCTGGCCGGGGATCGAAGCGACCCGCTTCCATTCTTGAAGGTTCTCGGCGTTCTTGAACAGGGCGTTCGCCGCCTTAGCCTTGGCGAGCAAATCGGCGCCATTGCCAGGCGAGCCGGCCAACGGCGTGCTCGCGAGCACGCCATTCAAATGCTGTTCGACGATTGGCGCGAGGTCGTTTTCCGCGCCGGCCGACGGCCCTTGATAGTCGCGAAGGTTGTCGAGCGAGGTCAAAACGTCGTGCGCGGTCTGCGCCGGATAGATCGGCTGTTGCGTCGCGCGGTTGAAACCGATCGGCCAGGTGCGGTTTTCAATCCGGCTAAGCTCGGCCATAGTGCGCGGGGCGTTCTGCCGCAGCGCACCGCCCGGATCAGCCGTCTCGATTGCGACCCGCGCGTTTTGCGCGGCGGTCAAAACCGGATCGCCCGAATAGATGACATTCTTGAGCTGGTCGTAGGCGGCAGTTTTCGCCGTCGCCAAATTGTCAGTGATGTCGCCCGCGCTGGGCGGCCCGTAGCCGAGCTTGTTGGCGACTCCCTTGACGACGGGCGACGCGATCTTGGCGAGCGCCCCGCCGCCCCCGCCCGTGAGGCCGCCCGTGACTGCGCCGCCGACGGGATTCTGATCATGACCGGCTGCGCTCGCTGCGCCAGCGCCCGCGCCCTCGATCGCCGAGCCGATAATGCCACCGCCGAGCCGGCCAGCGATGTTGAGCTCCCCCGGCCCCATCGCGTAGCCCGTCACATCGGCGGCGATATTGCCAGCCGTTCCAAGCCTTCCGCGGGCCGCTTGGGTGAGAGCGCTCTCGTTCTGTCCGGTCAGATACCCGATCGCTTTGTCGCCATATCCGAACGTCATCGCGTCGGTCGCGGCGCGCACGAAGTCGTCTGCCGTCTTTGGCGCGCCGGCCAGGTGGCCCAGAAGATAGTCCGTCCAGCTTTGCGAGACAGGTGGCTTGTAGCCAGCGAGAGGATCGGCGGCGCTTTGAGATGGCGGCGTATAGCCGGCCAGGGGATCGTCAGCCATCAGAGCCCCGACGTGTCGTAACCATTGGCCTTCAAATGCTCGATCACGGCTTCTCGGCCGTCGCGCGCGATGACCGCCTTGATCCTATCCTTGTCCGCGTCGCTGAGCGGCTTGAGCTGCTGGCTTCCCCCGGCCGCCGGCGTCCCGCTCGAGCCCGGCCCTTGTGGCGCGCCGGCCTGGCTCGCGCCCCCTGGCGAGGTGAGCTCGCTTGCGCCGCGAAAGAGCTTCCCGCCCTTTTTGTAGTTATCGTCCATGCGTCCATAGTAGTCGCTCGGCGTCGGGACGCCGGCGGCGCCATAGGTGTCGGCGTGCGCCTGCATCGTCTTGTCGTAAAGATCGCTGATCTGCTGGTTGATCTGGCTCGCCGGCAGACTTGGATTGTTGAGCTGCGAAAAGCCTTCGCTAATCTTGCCCGCCTCGAGCTGCGATAGCCGTCCCCCCCGGCCTTTCCAGCCTTCCGAATAGAGCTTGCCTTGCAACTGCGCGAGATAGCCGGCCGCGGTCGCCGTGTCGGGATCATTGATCCCGAGCGCCGCGAGGCCTTGCCCGAGCCGCCCGGTCGCGAGCGCGCCCTTCTGCACCGCGTCGGAGGCCGCGGCAGGATGCGCCTTGAGCCAGGCGAGCATGCTTTCGGTCTGCCGATAGTCGGAATCGGCCGCGGGGAACGAATGCTGATCTTGCGCCAGGTCGGCGGCTTGCTCGGTCGCCTGTTTGGCTTCCGCCTGCTTCGCCGCGCCATAGGCGATCACGCCGCCATATTCCGGGTGCGCTTCGAGCATATCGGATTCCGTCTTGCCGGGATTCGTCTTCATCCATTGTGACCGGGCTTGCGCGAGCTCGCGTTGCGCCGGGTCGCCGGAAATACCCATTTGCGCTTCGACGACCTTCGACAGCATGTCGGGGTTGGCCGCGACGAGCGGCGCATAAGATTGATCGATCCCCGCGGCGTTGAGCATGCTCGGAATGGACGCCTGCAATCGCTGGTAGTTCTGCTGCTGCTGCCCGGCCATCTGCAGCTTCACGAGATTGCCGAACAGCTCGCCAGGATCTTGGGTGGCCCCCGTCATCGCCCGCATGATGATGTCTGGCCGCCGGCCGGGATAGGCCGAAGCGGCGAGGAGCCCAAGCCCGCGGTTGAAGTTTTCGCTCGCTTGCTGGCGCTGGGCGAGCTGCAGATACATCGAACCGAGATCGGACGGGCTGGCGAAGGCCTGCGGCGCCGGTTGGCCGTTCCCCATGGTTGGCGCGCTGGGCCCGCCAGGGCCGCCCGGTGGCCCTTGGCTGGCTTGCGGCGCCCCCATGCTGGGAGGATTGGGAGCGCCGCCGCCTGCTGCGCCGCCCTGAGGCGCGGGAACCCCAGGCATGGGCCCCGTATTGCTCCCAGGCTGGCCGGGAGCCTGGCCAAGGGCGGCCGCGAGCTGCATGGACGGGTCCGGCCGTCCCATAGCTCCCATGAGCATGTCGAAGATGCCGGCCATCTAAGTGTACCCCATCCCCTTGAGCGCTGCCGAGAAGCCTTGTTGGAAGCCCGCGCCCGCCCCGCTCGAGGCCGGTTTCCAGTTCTGTAGAAAGCTCTGCAGCACGCCTGAGCCAGGTTGGGCGCTCGATTGCGATTGCGGGACGGTCGCGCCGTATTGCCCCACGGGGCCGGGATTGGCGCGCATCGCCATGTACTGTTGCGGGGTGAGCGCGGTGGACGCGCCGCCGCTGGCTGGCGGCGCCGGCGAGGCTTGCTGGCGGCCCTGAAAGCCGTTGAGCCGCGAGGGATCGAGCCCCATCAGCGCGGCGAGGCCGGCGGCGTCGTTCATGTTCTGCGAGCCGTAGTTGCCGCCGGCGAATTGGCTCAGCGGCGCGCCCTGGCCCGTCGGCAAGCCGGGCGCTGCGCCGCCATACATCGAATAGACGCCCTGGCTCATATTGGGCGAGCTCGCCGACGCCTGGGGCGCGGCGGCCGCCGTTTGGTTGATCGTCATGCCGGGCGTCGGCTGAATCGGCTGGCCCATCGCGTTGTAGGGCACGCCGGCGTAGCTCGCTCCGGGGAGCCCGGAGCGTTGGTAGTTCGAATAGGGGTTGGCCCACTGCGAAGGGTCGAACAGCGCGTAAGGGGAAAGCTGAAGTTGCGAGGCGTCACCCATAGCCGCCACCCTGATTGAGCATCATCGGATTCATCAGCATCTGCATTTGCTGGGGTAAGAGCCCGTAAGCCGTCTGCAGAGAATTGAGCGACGTCCCATAGCCCTGCGGCTGCTGAGGGCCAGCCGCCTTGAGCCAGGCCGGCGCGCCGATCGGCGAGCTCGCCCACGCCAAAGGCTGCGAATTGAGGCTTTGCCCATAAGGCGTGGGCGAATAGCCGGTGAGCTGCGGCTCGAGCTCCCGCGCTTGCATTTCGATCGAGCCGGGCGAGCTCGCGTTGCGAAGCCCCGGGCCCGACATGATCGGCGCCGGCCGCATGTCCGGTTGCTGATCGCCGCCCTGGCCGGTGTCGGGCGTGATCCCCGCTTTCTTCAAGCCGGCGAGGAAATCATCGCTCGCTTGCTTCGTGCCGAAGCCGGGGAGGACGCCGCTTTGTCCGCCGGCGGGAATGCTGGTTAGGGTCGTGCCTGGCGTCGCGGCGACAGCGGCGCCAGGCTTGAACGTTCCGGAGTCGTCGAGGCCGGCGGTCGCCCGCGCCACATAGTCGGCGTTCGTCGTGTATTTGTCGCTGGCCGCGCCGCCAGCCACATTGAAGGGCTTTCCGGTAAACCAGATCGAAGCCGCGTCCTTGGGGCTATAGAGCTGCAGGCTGCGCTGCATCTGATTGCGGAACACCGCTTCTTGCGCGGCCGGATCGGCGCGAAACTGGTCGGGCGTCATCGAATGGCCGGTCGCCGCCAGCGTCCAGCCAGGGACGTTTTCCGGCATCACCTGATATTTGCCGATAGCTTGTCCTCGCCCCGGAACGTTTGGGCCGAGCGCCTCGTAGGGGTTCTTCCAGCCGCCGCTTTCAATTCCCGCGATATTGCGGCTCAGTGTGTCGATAACGTTCGAGTTGCTGGGCTCGCCTTGCGGCGCCTGTGCAGCTGGCGCGGTCGCGGTTGACGAGCCGTCCGTCGGCTCGTAGCGCCGGGCGTTATACTGACTGAGCGGCACCCATCTCTCGCCAACCATGCCGACTTGCGCGCGATTGGCGACGGCTCCGGTTTGGGGATTGGTGTACGAGCCAGGCGCGTACTGACCGCTTGGATCCCGCTCGTTGCCGGCAAGCAATTGGACCTCGGGGCCGTTCGGCCCTTGCCGAATGGGCCCCTCGGCAAAGCCGACATGACTTCCATTGTTCGCAACGAGGACATCGCCGGCTTGAATATTCTTCGGCTCTACCGCGCTCCCGTATGTGAGGTAGTTCGGCGCGTAGGCGCCCGGCCCAAAGGCGCTATCCTTGACGACTTGGGTGGGAACGGGAAGGCCCGCCTTCTGCAGAGAGGCGCTAACGAACGCCGCGCACCATGCGAGTTTGTGCGGGTCGAGATCCTGGCCGCCGTCATGCAGATATTGCATAATTTCGGAGCGATTCGGCGCCTCGTTCTTGCCGAGCATGGATTTGGCATCGCTGAGCGCGACGCTGATCGCTTGCTGATAGGGACTAGCCAACAAGCGCTCCCGCGATCGGAGCTCGCGGCCGGCGGATCCTCGGCGCCTGCGGCGGCCTCATCGTCCCGCCGAGCGCGCCGATTCCGCCCACGCCCGGCCCTGGCGGGGAGAGGGCGCCCATCATTGGCGCGCTCGGCATGGGCATGCGCGGCGCCGGACCGCCGCCGCTGGCGATCGCCGCCAGGTTCGGACCATGCTGGCCGCCCAAGGGCAGCGGCCGCGGCGCGAAGGCGGCCGCCCCGCCGCCCCCGCCAAAGGCAGGATGGATCGCCATCTTGCCGCCGCCGCCGGGGATGCGCGCGACCGCATGCGGAGCGATCTTCGCCACGTCCTCAGCCATGGGCCCGACAACCTTCGGGAACGTCTTGGGGTCGCCCTTGTAGCGATAGGCGTACATCGGGATCCCGGCCGGGTGGCGGCCGACGCGGGTGATGTCGGTTTTCATGCTGCGATCGGAGAGGAGGCCGGCGAAGGCGCCGCTCGAGCCGAACATGCCGCCGCCCGAGAACAGGCTCGACAAGCTCTGCAGGCCGCCGAGCGCCATTCCGAGCGGATTGGCGCTCTGCTGCGTTGTTTGCGTCGACTGGCCGGTCGCCGACTGCCCGTAAGGGGTCATGCCCAAGGCGGACTGCAGCACGCCGAGCTGTTGATAGGGGTATTGAAGCGCTTGTTGATACTGCGCCAGGTTGGCGTTGATCTCGTTCTGCTGCTGTTGCTGCTCGGCCGTGCCCGCGGTCATCTGTTCGGTGAAGTTGCGCGCCTGGCTCAATTGCGCTTGCTGGCCGAGCACGCCCAAGCCGCCCGCCGCTTGTATATTGAGCGCGCCTTGATTTTGCTGCGCCGCCTGGTTGGCGATGTCGGCGTTGTAGCGGCCGGTGATGTCCTGTTGCGCGGCCGTTTGCGCCTGGCCGTAATTGGCCTGGTTCAATTGCCCGGCCATCTGCGCCATATTCTGCGCGCCTTGGGCCTGCGTCACGCCTTGCTGCACCGCCATGCGCGAGCCGCCGAAAGCGTTCTTCGCGTTGGCCTGATTCTGGTTTTGGTTCTGCGACAGCGCCAAGTTTTGCTGCATGATCGGCAGCGTCGAATTGATGACGCTTTGCGTGTACGGATTCATGTAGGGCGCGAGATTTGTGCTCGAGAGCTGTCCGGCTTGAACGTTCTGCGGCTGTTGCCCGAGCACGCCGAGATAGGCGCCCTGGCTCGCGTTGTACTGATCCGCGCCCGCGTCGCCGGCTGTCGCCGCAGTGTTCCATGACTGCTGCATCTGAGGGCTGACGTTGGCGACGAGCTGGCCCTGGTATTGCTGCAGCGGTTGCGAGGCGATGTTCTGCGCCTGCGCGTAGTTCTGTTGCGCCGCCGTGTTGATCCATGGCGGCAGTTGCGTGGTCTGTTGAGACGACGTCTGTTGGGTGGTGTCGCTGCCGCCCATCTCTCACAAATCCTTGTGGTAGAGATAGCTCTTGGTTTTCAGCCGCCAGCCGAGCGCTTCGGCGTGAGGAAGCCAGCCGCGGCGCCCATAGGCGGAAATCAGCCCAGCATTGACGTCGTCAGCATAGCTCAAAACCTTGGCTTCGAGAGCCTCATGGTCGGCCAGGTCGCCCACGACGGCCAGGATGTTGAGCTTCCGCGCGCGGGGGAAATCGCCGATCTCGGTCACCGCCCACGAACTGTTGACGACGTGGCTTTGCATCCGCCCGTCGTCGATGCGCGTGAGGATGTCGCCGAGCGTGTACAGGCCGCCCATGGCGTCGAGGACGCGCGCGAGCTTCTGTTCGTAGCCGATCATTCGAGCGCCTCAATGCGGCGGATGATCTCCTCCTCGCCGAGATTAAGCCACGCCGGATCGTGGAAGGCGTGCACCGCGAAAGCCGCTTTCGCGTGATCGAGATCGCTGGCCTGCTTCCGACAAACAGGCCAGAGGATTTCTAGATCAATCGCTCTCTGGTGGGCGCGCCACTTGTTGAGAAGCCAATGGATCACGGCCGCCCGCCCCCGAGCGCCATCGGTGTCGCCACGATCGTCCCATCGCTCTTGACCTGGATCATGAACACTTTCGGCGTGCTTCCCGACGGAGCGTCATAGGCCTGCAGCATCAAGCCTGGCTGCGATGTCGAGGCGCTGATCTTGTCGGCGAAGCCGTGCCTGCACCACAACGAAAACTGCCTTAAGTAGTTCGTGAGCGTCGAGCTCACCTCGGGCATGCTCGGCAGTTCGGGCGGCGGCTGGACGGTGCGCGGCTGTTGGCTCGCCATTCAACGGTCTCCTCGGGGAACGAGGTCGATCAAATGCTGGCCGAGGGTGAATGGCTGAATGACCGGGCCGGCCACATCGATCCGCAACCGAATGTCGCGGCCGGTTGAGCGCAAATCGACATAGCCGTCAGAACGCACGGCCTTGAGCGGCGATTGCAGTTCGGGCGATCCCAGGCTGCGGCTGTTCCGATAGAACAGCGAATAGCGGAGGCTGCCGATCGCATTGGCGATCGCCGTCGGATCGCTGGCGTCGACCGCCTCGACGTCCGGAAGGAGCTGCTTCACCGTCGTCAGCCGCGAGCCCGAATTGACGTTGAGATCGAAGCTCTCGGCGAACGGCAAGACGACGGGCGCGTTCGCGTTGGCGTAGGCCGCGCCGACCTCATGCTGGAAGGCGACAAAATCGTCAGCGAAAATCGGGTGCGACGTGTAGCTCGACGTGATGCCGGCCGAGCGCGACATGCGGGCTTGCGTCCACCATCCCTCTTTGTAGTTATAGATTGCAGCTCTGGTGTTGAACGGGCTGTTGAGCCCGGGGCAAAACCACCACCATTCCGAGAATTCGGCCAGGTGCGCGGCGAAGGAGAGCTCGCGCACGTTGATCGTGTCGATGTCGTCGTCGATCCACGGCCGCACGCGGCAGGGAACGGGCAGGATCGATGTCCCGTCGAATGAGAACGCGCCCTGTTCGCCCATCCAAAGCGTGAGCGCCGACGTCGTGGTCATCGATTGCGGCGACCATGGCGTGCAATTGTCGGCGAGCTCGACGTAGTTATAGACGTAGGGAATGCCGAGGAATTGCGAGACATAGGCTTTCTTGGCCGTCCAGAAGAGAATGCCGACGCGCGTTTCGATCGCGCAGATGATCGGGCTCGCCGGTTCGATGTCGAGAAAGCCGGCCTGGCTCGTGACGTTGGAATAGTCCCACGCGCCGGGGTTTTCCTGATCGCACCACGCGAAGCGCCTCGACGAGCCGCTGCCCGTCGTTCCGTCCTGGGTTGAGCCGAAGATCATGATGAAGCGCTCTTGCGTCACCACGAAGCATCGCCCGTGCGGAACGGGGCCTCGGCCGTCGGCCGCCGGCTGAATGACGGCGGGGCCGCCCACCGCTGGATCCCACATGAGAAGCCGCCCGTCAGCCGACGTCATCGCGTACAGAATGGAGCCGAAATTATCGAGCGAATAGGCGTCCGGGACTTTCGTGATGGCGACGGCGCTGACGATCGATCGCGGCGTGCCATAGGTGTCGATGTTGTACTCGCCGTCGCTGTAGCCGCCGACAAGGCCGGCGGGCGGCGCAATGCCGTCGGCGGGCGTGATGTCGGTCAGCGTTCCGCCGGTGTCGACATGGAGGTTCGCCTCGCAGAGATAGGCGATGTGATACTGGCCATCGAGCCCGTACCAGCCATGAATCCGCTTGCACCGCGAAGCGAACCGATAGCGTTCGACCCCGTCGACGACATTGGTGAATTGCGCCTGGCCGCCCATGGGGGTGAGCTGGCCCTCGCGCCAGCGCACCATGTTCACTTCGGCCCAATTGGACGAGCGCATTTTCTTCGTCGCGGTGGCGACGACTCCAGGGGGAATTTCCAGCGGACGAAACTGCGAGCTCATTGATATTTGATGATGAAGCTGACCTGCAGATAGGGGGGCATGGTGTTGTGCGCCGCGCCGCCGCCGGCGCTCTGAATGGTTACGCCGGTGGCGTGGGCGCCGATTGCGATCCCTGTCCCCGCCGCGGCGACGCTGACATTGGCGTTGGCGGCCTGGATCGAAACGCCGGTCGCGGCCGCACTGGTGCTGCCAGGCTGGAGGCTCGCTTGTTGCCCGCCCGAGAGCCCTGGCGTCGAGACGAGGCTCGCAACCGCGACGGCGTGCGCATGCTGGGGATCGTTGACGCCATGGGCGTGCGGCGACTGGTTGACGCCGTGGGCGTGCGTCGGATCGCTGACCCCATGGCTATGCGTCGGATCGACGACGCCGTGGGTATGGATTGGCATTTCGGCTGGCGTGAGGACATGGCTTGCCTCGCCGCCGGTCGCGCCGAGCGCGCCTCCGCCGAGAGGAAACTTCCCGATGAGGTTGGGCAGGTTGAAGCTCGCGCCAGAGCCGCCGTAGGTATAGCCGATGGCCGCGAACAGCGCCGCGTAAGTGGTTGTGTCGAGAGATGAGCCGTTGCAGACGAGCCAGTTCGGCGGCGGCGTGGCGGCGAACCACAGCGCTCCCGATCCAATCGGAACGCCGCCCTGCGCCGCCGTCCCCTGGTTGTCGAACATTTGCGCGTCGATCTTGTCGAGATCGGCGTTGAGGGTGGCGCCCCAGGTGTTGGCGCTCGCGCCCGGATCGGGCTTCGTCCAGGAATAGTTGGCGGTGAGCGTCTCGGCCATTTCGAACGCCCTTTCAGGGCAGCGTCACGCCATTGTCGATCTGCTGGATCGAGGGCAAGGCGGCTTGCCAGAACGTCGCCCAGGCTGCGGCGAGATTATTGACGGCATAGGCGTAATCGGAGCCTTTCTCGCCCGGCTCGTCGCCGGCGACGACGCCGAAATTGGTGCCGTCGCCTTCGTATTCGGCGCCCGCCGTTCCCTCGTAGCCGCTGGCGGCGGTCGCCACCGCTTCGGCAAGACGCGCGATGCCGATGTTCACTTCATGCAGCGCGGCGACTGTCTTGTTGGTCATCGCGCCAAACGGCGGGGTGTTCGAGATAATCGTCGCGGTCATGTGGCTTGCTCCATGAGGTTGATCAGCGCGGCGAGCGCTTCATCGGTGCGGCCCTGCGCCGCGAGGGACTTCGCATTGGAGAGCGCGAGCGATTGCGCGCTGTCGGCGATCGCGGCCGCCGGGGCGGCGGCCGGCGCAGCGTAAGGAGCGATCTCGTAGTCGCCGTCGACGATCGCCGCATAGTCGGCGTTCGCCGGATCGCACGGAACATGCGTTTGCGTCGGCCCCGCAAGATTGCCGAGCGTCTCGCCCTCTTCGAGCGTCACGGCGATCATTGTCCGATCCGGGTCGGCGTATCCGAGCTGCATTGATCAAAGTTCCGCGTTTGCTGCCCATTGGATGCGCATATTCACGCCCGCCGCGCCGGCAGCGAGAGTCGAGTTCCAACAGAAGCCGTTCTGCCCAACCGATGGAATATTCACGTCACTGTTGACGGCGGCGTTTGCATCGTAAGCTTTGCCGGCGATCCCGTTAAAAGGCGAATACGCAGTCACCGTCGGCGCCGCGCGCTTCGTCACCTTGAACGTTGCATTCTTTCCGCCTGCTATGATCCCCGGGGGCGGCCCGGCCATCAACAGTTCCTGGCCATTTTGCGTAGCCGTTCCCACTGCGACGCCGTTGTCGTAGCTCGTCTCGTAGTACCGTTGGCAATGGGCAAACTCGTCCGAATAGGTCAGCCGATCGAATCGCGTCGCCTGCGAGCCAAGCTCAAGCTGCACGTCGCTGAGCGTCCCGCCGCTAAACTCGACCCTGGCGTTTGTGTTAGCCGGCAGGGCCGCGGTGACCGGGCTTGCCAGGAAGCCCCCGCCATTGAGGCTCCCCAGCGCCGTCCCGGTCCATGACAGCGTGTAAGTTCCGCCCTCGACGTTCACGCTCTCGATGATCTGGACGACACTGCCGGTGGTGATGGTGACGACGGTGCGAGCGCCGGTGAAGGTGAACGAGCACATCGCGCCGCTTGCGCCGGCCTTCCAGCGGTCAAACCCGTAAGCTCCCGCCGCCAGCGACGCCCCGCTCACATAGGCTCGCTGATTGACGCGAAATTGGCCGTTGATGATCCCGTTGCGGTTCTGCCGCATGCCGGTTGCATCCACGTATTGCTTCGTGGCTGGTTGAAGGTTGGCGGTCGGATCATTGGCCAGCGTGATCGCGCCCGTCATCGTTCCGCCCGACAAAGGCAGCGCGGCGCTGGCTGTCGTCTGTGCGCCGTTGGCTGTCGTCTGAGCGGCGGCGGCGGCCGCTGTCGCTCCGGTGGCGGTGGTTTGTGCGCCGGTCGCCGTCGTCTGCGCCGCCGCCGCGGCGTCGGACACGCTTTTGACCACGCCGTCGACGCCGTCAAAATTGGTGTTGAGCTTGTTGCCCCACGTGTCGTCGGACGCGCCCACGTCGGGCTTCACCCAGCCGTAATTGGTGGTGTTGGAGTCAGCCATTGCACAGCTCCGATGGAACCCATGGCGTCAGCGGGCAGAGCGTATCCGCCTGCCACAACGGCCCAGCCCCCGGATTCCCGTTGAAGTCCACGGCGATCGGCAGCTCGCCCGCGGCGGCATAGGTCGCCTGAAAATGCCCGCGGAAGTCGAAGGCGATGGAGAACCCGCCGCTGATCGACTGGTCTGCTGTCAGACCGCCGGCCAAGGTGAAAGAGATCGGCAGCGAGCCGCGAATCGTGATCGGGTTGGCGAGGGTGCCATTGAACGAGAAGGCGGTCGGCAGCGCGCCTTGGGCAAGGTGGATCACGCCCTGGCTATAGTGCGCGACGCCGTACGGGCCTCTGTTGTAAAACGCCGTCAAGGGTTTCAGTCCGCCGCGAGGGTGAGCGCGCCGGTGAGAAAGCGCACCTGGTCGCCGGAGGCGACGGGTTTCGGCGCGTCGAGCGCGCCGCCGCCCTGGTAGACGCCAGCCGACGCTGCGGTCCACACGCCAAAATGGGTGATGGTTCCTTGCGGAGCGGTCGCCGTCGGGAATGACACGATCGCGGAATTGGCGGCGACGGTCGGATTGTTGCCGCTGTTGACGAAGGCGACCGGCCCCTGGCGCGCATAGGCGGCGCCCGAGACTTCGTTCGCTCCAGTGTCGCCCGGGTCTGCGGTGTGCAGCGACACATACGCGGTGGCGGCGATTGCGGCGAGGACGGCCGCCTCGCCCTGCGAAGATAGACCGCTCATTAGCCGAAGCTCCTTGTGCGTGATCGGGTGACGCGCGAGCCGGAAGCCTTCGAGCGCAGATGATCGGCGTTAAGCTTGCCGATCATGTCCTCAGCCAGGCTTTTTAAATTGGCCGCGTTTTGCTCCTCGCCGACGGCATGCAGGTCGGCGTGCATGAGGGCGCAAAACAGATAGAGGTTTGGATATTTGGCATAGACCCAGCTCGGGACGTCATCGGCGAAAACCGGGACTTCGCCGTAGTAGGCGATCTTGTAGGTAATCCCGTCGACGGTGTCGGGCGGCCCGCCAAAGAAAATCTGGCGGCCTTGGATGGTGTAATAGCCGTAGGCCCAATTCTGGTTGAGATTGAAGAATTCGTCGCGCGCCTTGTAGCGCAGCGGCAGATAGCCATCGGCTGCATTCTTGTTGGCGATCTTGACGCCCGCGTCAGAGACGAATTCGAGCCAGTCGTCAGGGATCGGCGCGCAGCGGCTTGCGACAAGCGCCTCGTCGAACTGGATCATGCGGTCGACGCGCAATTCGGCGTTGAGCTTCTGCTCGGCTTGGCGAACGAAAGACGTGACGAGCGCATCGCTCCAATCCTGGCGGTTGGCCCATTCGGCGATCGAGGTTTTGAGGTCGGCGAAGTCGGTCATTTCGAATCGCCCTCTCGCCGCCCGAGCCAGTGGGCGACGACGGCGCCGAACGCCGCGATCAGGCCGCCGAGCACGCCGCTCGTCACCTCGTCGTTGGGGACGGTGAAAAACAGGCAGAAGGTGACGGTGCCCATGAACGCGACCACCACCAGGAGCGAGATGGTGAGCACGCCGGCGGTCGGGTCGAACTTGCTGGCGACGGTCAGCAAGATCGCGGTGAACACAATGCCGATCGCAAGCCCGAGCGTGGCCGGATAGTCGAGCATCTTCGGGCTCGGCGGGGGAATGACGAGATCGGCGGGCGTCATGATTTCATGATCCTGGCTGCGCCATAGAGGCCGATCGCCATGCCACCGATTTCGAGCGAGGTGCGGAAGATGTGCTCGGGCGAACAAAGGTCCGTCATCGCGACCCCTGTATGCGCGAGCGAGAAGCATTGGCGGATCGCGTAGAAATCCATGATCGCGAAAATGCCGAGGATCGCGAGCGCGCCGCAAAGCGCGACAAGGCCGACGAGGTTGGGGCGCTCCATGTCATTTGAGCAGCTGCAGGAGTTTGAGCGCCGGAAACACCGTCGCCGCCGCGCCGATAATCATGTCTTTGACGTCAGTTGGATTGTAGCTCTCGGCCTGCACCTGGGGTTGAAGATCGGCGATGACCTTGCGGGCCGCGTCCAGCAAGGCGACTGGATCATCGATCCTTCCTTCCGTCACGAGCTTGCCGGCTTCGGTCAGCGCCGCGCGCCGGATCGCCTCCTCGTTGGCGTCGCTCTCCTTGATCCCGAGATAGGCGCGCAACGCATTGAACAACCAGGCGATGAAGGCCGTCGCCGCGGCGGCTGCGACCGTGACGGCGACGGTTTGGAGTTCGCTGAGCATGCTTTCCATTTCATGCCACCGTGACGTTGGCGCCGAGCCTGATTTGAACCGGCGCGTCCGAGGAGATGGTGATGATCGGCCTGCCTTCGATCGGCGGTTCGGGCGAAGGCGCGGGTGCGCTGGCCGGGCCCATCCAGGCGAGAAAATTGGCGTCGGGCCCGTTGAAACGGTTCTGGTCGACCGGGCCAGAAAAGCCGGGCGCCGGCGTCTGGTCGGTGTATTGCCACAAGCTCCATTGCGCCCATGTCGCGGTCGGCCAACTCGGGCTCGAGGCGCTGGTGTATTGGCAAACCCAAAGCGATGTGTTGTCGGCGAGCCATTGGTTCTTGCTCGAGCCGAGCTTCTCCTTGGCGATGTGGCCGGAATAGACGGTGAGCTGAAGGTCGGGCCGCGCCTGTTGAATGGTCTTGAGGAATGTCACGACCATATCGGGCGAGCACTTGTCGTCCTCCCAATCGCACACGACGCGCTCGCCCAGGTCAGGCTTGGCGTAGGCGAGGTAATAATTGGCCTGGCCGGCGGGGTCGCTCGACCGGAAGAAGTGATAGGTGGCGACCTTGAGCCCCTGGGCGAGCGCTTGCGGGCGGAACGTCGGGTAAGAGCTGTCCTTGATCGACGTGCTTTCGGTCGCCTTCATGATGACGCCGAGACCGCCCGATTGCTTGAACGTGGCGAAGTTGAAGCCCTTTTGATACTTGGAAATGTCGACGCAAATGATGGTCATAGGCGTCCCTTCCAGATGCGGAACGGCTCGGCCTCGGCCGAGTTGAGCCAGCGCTTCCAATCGTCCTCGCCCCATTGCTCATGGACGGAGCGCTCGTAAATCGACACGGGGACGCGGGCGGCGAGCCTGTTCACGCCGTTGTGCGCCATGATCTCGCGATCGCGCGCGACGCTCTCGAGGACCGGCTCGATGTTTTGCTCGGTCTGCACGACGACGCGGTTCGGCTCGTCATCGTCCCAGATGAGGGTCCGGCGCACGCCGTCGCGGTTGCGATAGACCATGCGCTGCTCGGTCATCGGTAGCGCGCCCCTCGTCGCCGAGGGACGGCGCAATAGCGACCGAGCAAGACGACGTAGCCGCGGGATCGCCGTGGCCACGCCTTAAGGAGTCTGTTCACTGCTTGATGCCGTTGAACAGAACATGGGCGAGCGGGTTGCGCATCTCGAGGCCCCACTCGACCACGATCATTCGGGTTTCCGCGTCGCCGGTTCTGGCCATCAAATATTGGCGGAAGGCCCTGAAGTAGGCGAGCGCCGCGTAGTCGGGATCGATCAAGAGCCCGACGTCGATCGGAACCCAACGGGAGGGCGCGACCTTGATGCGGCCGAAGTCGGTCGCGATCACGTCGATGGTCGACACAACCTCGGTCTTGCCGACGAGCACTTGCGTCGTCGACCGGCCGGTGAAGGTCGAGATCGTGCGTTTCGGGCCTGGCGGAACGATCCACAGCGAAGGGCTCGCGCCGTTGGTGTAGCCCTGCTGCATCGCGTCTCCGAGCATGTCCTCGCTGACTTCGATTTGGCTCGCGCCGGCGGGCGCCGCGAACGCATCGGTCGCCAGAACCGGCAAGCCGGTGGCGACGCCGGCGACAGCGGCGGCAGGGTTCGAATGCTTGTCGACCGCTCGGCCGAGCCAGTGCGAGAAGGCTTCTGTCGTCCTCGCCGTCGGGCCGGTGTCGTTGCCGTCGTTGCGCGCCTGGCGGCTGCAGAGGATGGTCTCCATATCGCTCTTGAGCACCTTGCTCGCGAGCGCCATTTGGTGGGCCATTTCGCTGCCCTTGCCTGCAGCGTCCGCCTCCTCTTGCGTGCCCGACACCGTCGCGTCGCGCTCCGAGATTTGCGTGACATTGTTGACGCGGATAGTCGGCTGCGCCGGCTGGTTGGCGAGCGAAAAGCCTTCGACCTGCGCGTTGTTCGGGTTGACGATCGGCAGGAATTCAGTCTGCCAGTCGAAGATCCGGTTTTTGACGTTGCGCCGGCGGATCGCCGACATAACAGGCGTGTCGAAAGGGTCGATGTTATAGATGGCGTTCGACAGGTCTTCGCGGTTCGCGGTGGCCTGATAGGTGGTGAACGCGTTCGTCACCTTGGGCATGTTGACACCTCATCGGATGAGCCGAGCCATGACGGAGGCGGCGTCCTCGAGCCGCCCGGTTTTCGCCAATCGCTGCTGCGCATCGTCGATGTGTCGGCGTGCCGCATTCCCAATGGGCTTAGCGGCTCCGGGTATCAACGCTTTGCCTTGGCCAGGTCTGACGGGCTTTGGTTTCGAGCCCGTCATCTGGTCATAAAGAGCCGCTTTCCGTGCGACGTGGAGCATCCTCTTGTCGTACACGGTGGCTGACTCGGCCTCGCTGAAGCCCTCTTTCCGCAAATAGGCGCGGATCACTGAGAGCTCGCCTTGCAAGGCCTTTTCGTCCCGGTAATTGGCTTCCTGGACGAATTCTCCAAATTGCTGGACCGCATAGCGTTCGATGTTGCGGTCGTTTGCCGCGCGCGTCTCTTGCTCGACGCGCTGTTGCTCGGCTGCTATTTGCTGGCGCTTCGCGTAGATTGCCTGAAAGGCTTTCTGCTGCGCCCGCGCGCCGTTTGGGTTGGCGGCGAATTCCTTGTCCCAATCGGGCTCGGCCGGCGTGAGCTCGGCGAGCTCGCGATCGAGCGCCTGCAGGCGCTGCGCGTATAGGCCGCGCCATTGCGCAACCTCGTTCGCTTGCCCTTCGACCGCCTGGCGCGCTTCGTGCACCTTGTTCAAGCGCTGCTTGAACGTCGCCTCTTTGATGTAGCCGGCGAGCGCCTCGTCGAGCGTCACCTGTTCTGGGCGCCCGTCAACCGTCACTTCGAAGCGTTCGACCGGTTTTCCGTCTAGCGTCGTGACTTTGAACTGG
>DASUGZ010000095.1:0-3326 GCA_036273755.1 Pseudolabrys sp. | reverse complement strand
AGTGCACCGGCGCCGCAACGGTCGTGCTCGATGCCATGAGCCGCACCGCGCCGAGCGGCATCGTCTGTCTCGCCGGCGTTTCCTCCGGCGGTCACAAGCTCGCGTTCGACTTCGGCGATCTCAATCGGACCATGGTGCTGGAGAACGAGGTCGTGTTCGGATCGGTCAACGCCAACCGCCGCCACTACCGCGCCGCCGCGGAGGCGTTGGCCAAGGCCGACAAGGATTGGCTGGCGCGGTTGATCACGCGGCGCGTGCCGTTGTCGCGCTGGCGCGAGGCGTTCGAGCAGCGACCCGACGACATCAAGGTCGTCGTCGATTTTGCAGGGGCATGAGCTGCATGGCATCGCGCATTGAAGATTATGCAATGATCGGCGATCTCGGCACGGCGGCGCTGGTCGGCCGCGACGGTTCGATCGACTGGCTGTGCTGGCCGCGCTTCGATTCGGACGCCTGCTTTGCCGCGCTCTTGGGCAAGCCCGAGCACGGCCGCTCGAAAATCGCGCCAAAGGACGCCAACGCGCGCGTCACGCGGCGCTACCGTCCCAATACGCTCATTCTGGAAACCCGGTTCGAAACAGCAGAGGGGGTGGCGACACTGATCGACTTCATGCCGCCGCGCGAGACGCATTCGCGCGTCGTGCGGATGGTGGTCGGCGAGCGCGGACGCGTGCCGTTTCACGCCGAGCTCATCCTACGCTTCGGCTATGGCGCGACCGTGCCCTGGGTAACCCGGATCGATGACAACACATTACGGGCGATTGCCGGCCCGGACATGGTGGTGCTGCATTCCTCGATCGGCCACCATGGCGAAGACCTCAAGACGGTCGCTGATTTCACCATCGGCGCCGGTGAGACGGCGTCGTTCATTATGTCGTACGAGCTGTCGCACCGGCCGCTGCCGGCGGCGGTCGACCCGCAAGAGAGCCTGCGCGCGACCGAGAAGATGTGGACCGCTTGGGTCGCCGAAAACAAAATCGCCTGCCCCTGGCACGAAGCGGTGGCGCGCTCGCTGATCACGCTGAAGGCCCTCACCTTCGCGCCGACAGGCGGCATGGTGGCGGCGCCGACCACCTCGCTGCCGGAATGTTTGGGCGGGCAGCGCAATTGGGACTACCGTTTCTGCTGGCTGCGCGACGCGACCCTGACGCTGCTGTCGCTGATGAACGCCGGTTACTACGATGAAGCGCGGATGTGGCGCGACTGGCTGTTGCGCGCTGCCGCCGGCAGTCCGACCCAAATTCAGATCATGTACGGCATCCGCGGCGAGCGGCGGTTGACCGAATGGCAAGTGCCCTGGCTGCCGGGTTACGAGAATTCGCAGCCGGTGCGTATCGGCAATGCCGCACACAATCAGCTCCAGCTCGATATCTTCGGCGAGGTGATGGACGCGCTACATCAGGCGCGCCAGAGCGGGCTCGGCACTGAGGAAGAAGGTTGGGGCCTGCAGCGCGAATTCCTCAAACATCTGGAGAAGATCTGGCCCGAACGCGACGAAGGCATCTGGGAGGTGCGCAGCGGGCGAGAGCACTTTACCTATTCCAAGGCGATGGCCTGGGTCGCATTCGATCGTTCGATCAAGAGCGCCGAGAAATATAATTTGCCGGGGCCGGTCGACCAATGGCGGCAGGTCCGCAACCAGATTCATAATGACGTCTGCGAGCGCGGCTTCGACGACGAACTGTGCAGCTTCGTGCGCGCCTACGGCTCCAAGGAGCTCGATGCCAGTCTGCTGCTGCTGCCGGCGATCGGGTTCTTGCCGCCGGACGATCCGCGCATTCTTGGCACCATCGAGGCAATCGAGCGCGGCCTGATGGCTGGCGATTTGCTCATGCGCTACGACACGGAGAGATCCGATGACGGCCTGCCAGCGGGCGAGGGCATGTTCCTCGCCTGCAGCTTTTGGCTGGTCGACGCCTATGTCATGATCGGCCGGCGCAAGGATGCGGAGAAACTGTTCGAGCGCCTGTTGTCGCTGCGCAACGACGTCGGGCTGCTGAGCGAGCAGTATGAGCCGCGCACGCGCCGTCTGGTCGGCAATTTCCCGCAGGCCTTTTCGCACCTGGCGCTGGTCAATAGCGCGAGCAATCTGTCGCATCATGAGAAGCCGGCGGAGCAGCGATCCGATCGTCCCGTCGTCGGCAAAGCGGCCATGCGCCCGCAGACGGCCTAGCTCTATTGACCGACGCAGGCGAGCCCGGAAGAGTGCGCCCATCGCCGCGCACCAAGCGGCCGCTTTTTCAGGGAGACGCTTCGTGATCATCGACCACCGCATCTATCGACTTCACCCCGGCCGTGCGTCGGCGCAGCTCGAGCTTTACAGCAAGCTCGGCTATCCGGTGCAGCTGCGCTACATGGGCGAGCCGCACTACTACCTGTTGAGCGAAACCGGGCAGATGAACACTCTGGTGCACGGTTGGATCTACGAGAGCGCCGGCGACCGTGAGGCCAAGCGCGCGGCGATGAACAAGGACCCCGACTGGAAGCATTTTGTGTCGGAGAACGCCAAGGCCGGCAATATTGTCGAGCAGCACAATTGGCACATGACGCCGGTGCCGTTCGCGCCGCCGATCCCGCCGGCGAAGATTCACAAATAAGCGTCAGCGCGCGGTTTCGCTCAAACCCGTCGGCGGGCCGTCGATCGCGGTCCAGCCGCCGTCGACCATCATTGCAACGCCGGTGACGTAGCTCGCCGCGTCCGACGCGAGGAAGGCGACCGCGGTCGCCACCTCGCTCGGCTGACTCCAGCGGTTGAACACCGTATGTGCGGCGAGCTTGTTGAAGATGTCGGGCCGTGCCTTCAATGGCGCGACCAGCGCGGTGTCGACGATGCTCGGGACGATAGCGTTCACACGCACGCCGGCGGGCCCGAGCTCGGAGGCAAGGCCGCGCACGAGCTGGATGATGCCGGCCTTGGTCGCGCCGTAGATCGCCAGCCCGGGCTCCAGCGTCATGGCGCGCATGGAGGAGGTGGCGATCAGGCTGCCGCCACGCTGCGTGCGCATGATGCGGCCGAATGCACGCAGAAACAGGAACACGCCGCGCAGGTTGAGATCGGCGATGCGGTCGTATTCGTCATCGCTGTAGTCGAGGAAAGGCTTGCGGATATGAACCGCCGGCGTGGTGACCGCGATATCGATGCGCGGGCTGAATGTCTGCGCCACCGCGGCCAGCGCCGCGATATCTTCGGCGTTGCCGGCATCGATGACATGCGCCGCCGATTTCACGTGGGCGCCGATGTCGGCGGCGGTACGCTCGACGCCGTCGCGATCCTTGTCGGCGCAGACAACATTGGCGCCGAGCGCGGCGAGCGCCTCCGCCGAGGC
>DASUGZ010000094.1:0-2123 GCA_036273755.1 Pseudolabrys sp. | reverse complement strand
GCCATTGACGTTCACCTTGCCGGTGTCCCAGCCGAGGTCCTTGTTGACGGCGCAGGCCTGCGCGGCGAAAGCCTCGTTGGCCTCGACGAGGTCGAGGTCGTCGGTCTTCCAGCCGGCCTTCTTGAGCGCGGCGCGCGAGGCCGGGATCGGACCAGTGCCCATGATTGCCGGATCGACGCCGGCATGCGCCCAGGACACGATGCGCGCGAGCGGCGTGTGGCCGAGCTTCGCTGCTTCCGACGCCTTCATCAGCACGACGGCTGCTGCGCCGTCATTGATGCCGGAGGCGTTCGCCGCGGTCACCGTGCCTTCCTTGTCGAAGGCCGGACGCAGCTTGCCGATGCCGTCGAGCGTGACGCCCGCTTTCGGATATTCGTCGGTGTCGACGACGGTGTCGCCCTTGCGGCCCTTGATGGTGACCGGAACGATCTCGTCCTTGAACCGCCCCGACTTCATCGCCGCTTCGGCCTTGTTCTGCGAAGCGACCGCGAACTCGTCTTGCTGCTGGCGGGTGATCTGCCACTGCTTGGCGACGTTCTCCGCCGTCGTGCCCATGTGATAGCCGTTGAAGGCGTCCCACAGGCCGTCCTTGATCATCGTGTCGACGAGTTCGACCGCGCCCATTTTCACGCCGCCGCGCAGGTATTGCGCATGCGGCGCCATGCTCATCGATTCCTGACCGCCGGCGACGACGATGTCGCTGTCGCCGTTGAGGATCGCCTGATAGCCGAGCGCCACCGCTCGCAGGCCCGAGCCGCAGAGCTGGTTCACGCCCCACGCAGGGCTCTCGACCGGGATGCCGGCGGCGATGGAGGCCTGGCGGGCCGGGTTCTGGCCCTGACCGGCGGTGAGGATCTGGCCCATGATCACTTCGCTGACGCGGTCTCCGGAGACGCCGGCACGCTCGAGCGCGGCCTTGATCGCCGTCTTGCCGAGCTCATGCGCCGGCAGGTTGGCGAAGGCCCCGTTGAAGGCGCCGACCGGCGTGCGGGCGGCGCTGGCAATGACGATGTCGTCTTTCATCGGAAACTCCTCTTTTCGGTCTATGGCGGGCGGACGAGGGCCTCGGCGGCCATTTCGGCACTGCCGCATCCTTGTGAAGCCGGACCGGCCTGTCAACGCCGCGGCACCTCAGGAAGACTCCTGAGAAGTGGCGGTTTTTCGCCCTCGGCGCAAGAGCGGGCGGTGCCGCAATCCGGCCTGCCGCGCCGCCACAAAAGGGGTTGGCCGCGGCGTGAAGCTGCGGCTATGCTCGGGCTCTGGGCAGGGGGAAACGTGTGAACCATGGCAGAATACAAAGAGCCGGTCACAATCAAGAAATACGCCAACCGGAGGCTCTATAACACCGGGACTTCGACCTATGTGACCTTGGAAGATCTCGCCTCCATGGTGAAGGATGGCGAGGATTTCGTCGTCTACGACGCCAAGTCCGGCGACGACATCACCCGCTCGGTTCTGGCACAGATCATTTTCGAGCAGGAAAACAAGGAAGGCCAAAGCCTTCTGCCGATCACCTTCCTACGCCAGCTCATCCGTTTCTATGGCGACAGCATGCAGATGCTGGTCCCGCGCTATCTCGAACAATCGATGCAGTCGCTGACCAGCCAGCAAGACAAATTCCGCGACCAGATGGCGCAGGCCTTCGGCAATGCCGGCTTCGGACCGATGGAAGAGCAGGTCCGCCGCAACATGGAGATGTTCGAGAAGGCGTTCGCGATGTTCTCGCCATTCGCGCGCCCGCAGCAGGGCAAGCCCGCTTCGGCCGCGCCCGACAAGCCGGCTTCGTCCGAGGGCGGCAGCGAGATGAACGATTTGAAGCGCCAGCTCGACGAGATGCAGAAGCGGCTCGACAAGATGTCGGGCGGCGGCAAGGACTAGGGCGGCGCTCTAGCTCCGGTACTGCTCCAGCACAGCGCGATCGACCTCGACGCCGAGTCCCGGCTTCGATGGGATGTGCACGACGCCGTCGGCGAGCGCGATCGGCTCCGTGATCAGCTTCTGCCGGAACGGATGCGACGAGCGGTCGTATTCCAGCACGGGCTCTTGCGGAAATAAGGAATGGTGCGCCACCGGCACCGCGGCGATGACGTGCAGCGACGCCGCCTGCGCGATGGCCGAGCCCC